>NZ_JAWXXL010000009.1:0-110067 GCF_034334985.1 Acutalibacter intestini
GGCTCGACAAATGTCGGAGACTCTGGAAAAACTGCGAACGTAAATTACAGAACTCTTTTCAAATGTTTTCTCTTGCCTTTATTCGTCTGCTCTTAAATAGATGCTAAACAGATTCTAAGAGCTGGACTGCCCCCCGCCTGGGTGCAGGGTGATCAGGTGGCGCTTTTGCTCCGTCTCCTGGATGCCCAGGGCCAGGGCCTCGTTCACCTTAAAGTGGTCGTAGTATTTAAGGTTTCTGTCGCCGCCCATGACCCAGAGAATGTTATCCCGGCCGCCGTAGCGCCGGCCCAGCATACGCCCATATTCCCGGGCGTTTTCAGGGGTAAAGATCTCGGGCCCCACCCCATGGGCCTGGTAATACTTATCCCCCCAGGTGGCCACAAAGGCTACATAGACGCCATACTTTTCGGCCAGGTCCAGCACCGCGTCCACATGGTCCCAGTAGGAGTTGGGCCCTGCGTTGTCCCACAGGCAGGGGTCGTATTGGCCGGCCCGGTTTTTTAGTAAGGGGAGCCGGCCGTAATAGTTGGGCTGGGTGAGGCCGTCGAACTCTGCCAGGGCCACCATTTGCGACACGGTAAATCCCTGCCGGGCCCGGGTCTGAAAATACCGCTCCGCCTCTTCCCGGCTCAGACGGTGGAAAAGCTCCCAGGCGGTGTCGCCCAGCCAGAAAAAGGGGCTGCCGTCCTCCAGGCACAAAAAACGCTTGTTTTCGCTGACACGCAGCAGCTGCATAAAAAAACTTCCTTTCATTATAAATAGAATGTACGATGGGACATGCCTATCCTTTTACACTGCCCAGCACAATGCCGGATACAAAATGCTTTTGCAAAAAGGGATACAGGCACAAAATGGGGACCATGGCAATCACCATCTGGGCGGCAATCAGCGACCGCTGGTTTAGGGCCGAAAGCCGCTTGAGCTCTTCCACCGTCATATTTTGGAAGTCCAGCCGGGTGACAATGGTCTGCAAATAGCTTTGCAGGGGGTACAGGTCGGTTTTGCTCATATAGATGATGCCGTCGAACCAGGCGTTCCACTGGCCCACAATGGTGAACAGGGCTATGGTGGCAATGGAGGGCACCGAACAGGGCAGGTACACGTGCAGCCAGGTCTTAAAGTGCCCCGCTCCGTCGATAAACGCCGCCTCTTCCAGCTCGCCGGGCAGCTGCCGGTAAAAGTTCAACATCAGCAAAATATTGTAGGCGCTCACCGCCCCGGGCAGCACCAGGGCCCAGATGGTGTTTTTCAGCCCCAGGTTGGTGACCACCACGTAGCCGGGAATCAGCCCGCCGCTGAACAGCATGGTGATGAAGAAATACCATACATACACGGTGCGGAACCGGAACACCTGGTTGGATTTGGAAAGGGGATAGGCGCACAGCACGGTAAGGAAAATGCCCAGGCCGCCCCCCAGGGCCACCCGCTCCAGGGAGATGAGGAAGGCCCGCCAGAAGGGCTTTTGGTCCAAGACGTAGTGGTACGAGTCCAGGCTAAAGTTCACGGGCCAAAAGATTACCTCCCCTTTCGCCACTGCTATCTTGTCGCTAAAGGACAGGGCCATCACGTTTAAAAAGGGCAGCAGGCACAGCAGCGAAATCACAGTCAGGATGATCACATTAAACACCCGAAAGACCTTTACGCCTCTTGTTTCTAGTTTCATAGGTATTCGCTCCCCCCTCCTAAAACATCTGGTAGTCAAAGGCCTTGTAGGAAATGAAATAGGATACCGAAATCAGCGCGCAAGATACCACCGATTTCAACAGCCCCACCGCCGTGGAGGGCCCATATTGGGTCTGTTGTAGCCCCAGACGGTACACAAGGGTATCCAAAATATCGCCGGTCTCCATCACAAGACTGTTATACAGGTTGAAGATTTGGTCAAAGCCAGCGTTCAGCACATTGCCCAGGCTGAGAATCATCATCAGGACAATGATCATCCGCATGCCGGGCAGGGTGATGTGCCAGGTCTGCCGCCAGCGGGAGGCCCCGTCAATCTGGGCGGCCTCATACAGGGTGGGGTCTATGCCCGTGATGGCTGCTAAGTACACAATGGTGCCAAAGCCGAAGCCCTTCCACACATCCGTAATAATCATGGTGATGGGAAACCACTGCTTGTCCCCTAAAAAGTAGATAGGCTCTATGCCAAACATACCCAAAAGCTGGTTTACCACGCCGTCGGTGGGGGAAAGAATGTCGGTGAACACCCCGGCCAGAATAATCCAAGAAAGAAAATAGGGAAAATAGATGACGGTCTGCACGGTGCGTTTAAAGGCCCGAGAGCGCAGCTCGTTAAGTAGCAAAGCTACCACAATGGGCACCACCATGCCCCAAATAATTTTGGAGACCGCCATAAAGACGGTGTTCCAAAACACCTGGCCAATATTGGCATGGAAAAGATATAGGAAAAGTTATCCAGGCCGTTAAACTTCTGGCTGAAGATAAAGCCCTTCGCAGGGTTGTACTTTTGAAACGCGATGACAATTCCGGCCATTGACACATATGAGAAAATAAACAGCAGGACCACCCCGGGCAGCAGCATCAGGTGCAGGAGCCACTGCTTCATGCGCTTACTGCGCTTTTTTATGGTCGCTTTCATAGGTAAGCTCATCCTTTCGTTGGGATACTCCGGCGGCGCGGCCTATGGGGCCCAAGCGCTTTTGAACTACTAAAGAGGGAAGGGGGCGGCGTACTGCGCTTTTTCGCCGTCCCCTCTCCTTAGAGCCCCGCCCTGGGGCGGCCGCTCCCTTTATCTGTTTTCGTAGGCGTCCAGAATCTCCTGGATTTCTTGAATGACCTGGTCGCCGCCCATGCCGCGCCAAAGTAGGCGTTTTCCATTACCTGGTCCGGGTAGGTCTGGTCCACAAAGGCGAAGGCGCTTTCACCGGGGCCGAACATCAGGCCGTACTCAATCAAGCCCGCCTCGTTGTATTCGTAGAACCCCTTGCCGGAGCCGGTCATGTTCTCATAGTCGCCGGTTTCACAAGCGGCTTTCCACTGGCGGTAGGCGTCCACGTCGATTTCAGGGTCCAGCAAATTCACTGGACCATAGTTCCATATGGGGGATACGCCCTCTACGGCAAAGTACTTATTGAAGTCTCCATTCTCACCAAACAAGGCTTCTACATATACATTCAGCATCTTGATCACAGCCTCGGGATGCTCTGCGTTCACCGTGGCGCAATAAGCGCCCTCTGGACAACCTAGTGATAAGGGGATACGTACAGGACTACCATCCTCTGTAGGTAGGGGAATGACCACCCAATTGGCATTAGAGTCAGCTAACACGTTATCTTTGGGGGTCTCCCAGTGACAGCCATAGTACATGCCGATGGTGCCGTTGGTAACGCCCTCCATAGAGGTGTTCCGCTCGGTGGTGGCAAACTCGGGGTCTACCAGGCCCTCTTCCAGCATGGTCTTAATGAACTGAATGGCTTTCTTCATCTCGGGCTGCACGCTGCCAAAGTCAATGCTGCCGTCCTCCTTCCTAATCCAAATATCCGGGTAGGCCCTAAAGCCCCAGAAGAAGCCTTTCGCCGCCCACTTGTAGGCGTTGTCCAGGCGCATGCCCAGGGTGTCGTTTTCGCCGTTGCCATCGGGGTCGTTGTTTTTAAAGGCCCGGGCGATGTTCAGTACGTCGTCCATGGTCTTGGGACGGTCCAGCTTTAGGTTGTCCAGCCAGTCTTGGCGAATCCACAGATGGTTGTAGCCGTTGGTAAAGGGCATGGCCTGAGGGATGGCATACATACGGCCTTCAAATGTTACGGGCAAATAGGCCTTGTCGCTTTCCTTCTCGATGATAGACTTTAGAAGGTCTGAACCGTAGCGTTCATACAAGTCGGTCATATCCGCCAGAAGTCCCGCATCTGCCATCTGCTGGAAGTCGGACCAGTTGCTGATGCGAAAGAAGTCCGGCAGTTCCCCCGAGGACATCAGCAATTTAATCTGTTGGTTATATTGGTCACCGACTGCCACAAGTTCATAGTTGGTTTTAATGTTTAACTTTTCCTCCATCAGCTGGGTCCAGCGGTTGTTGTCATAGGGCTCGCCGAAATCCGCTAATTTGGTAGCGTCGCTACTGTTAATGTCCATATCCCGACCAAAGTTTGCTGTGTACGTCTCCGCATATGGGGTCATGGGGCCGTCCTCGGGGGTCTCTTCGCCCCCACCGGTCTCGCTGCTTTGGGCGGAGGAGGTTTTGCCCCCGCCGCTTGCCGTACTGCTTTCGTCTCCTCCGCCGCAGGCCGCGGTGGAAACTGCCAGGGCCGCCGCCATTAGAATGGCGATCCACTTTTTCGCTTTCATATTAATCCATCACTTTTTGAAATTTAGCCGCCCGCTTTTACATCAGCCGCCTGAAAATCCCTCTCTCAAAAAGCTCAGAGGTGTTTTCAGAATCTTTATTTGCTTTTTGTATAAAACGAACTAAACTTTTCTTTTACGCCTGTATATTACCACATAATCTAACAAAGCGCAAGTACTTTTTCAAAATTATTTTCTTTTTTTGAAAAAGCACTTGAAATTTTCTTGCGCATGAGACATAATATATACCAGAGCCTTTCTTCTGTTTTTCAAAAGCACGCCATGCTATACTTTCTTTTTACTATATAAAATTTTGAAAGAAGGAATTTCCATGTATGAGATTGACCAGAAGTTGACTGAGTTGCAGCGCCAGAGCAGGCCAGTTCGGGTGGCCCTTATCGGCGCGGGACAAATGGGTAAGGACATCATCGCCCAAATTGCCGGGATGCAGGGTATGGAGCTGGATATTGTAGTAGACCTGACCCTGGAGACCTGCCTGGACGGCTACCGGCAGGCCAGCACCCAAGAGGAAGTGGTAGGCTGCGCTACCCTGGAAGAGGCCGAGGCCGCCGTGGCCGCGGGCAAAAAGGTGGCCGCCACCGACTACCACCTGGCCGTGGCCCTTTCTACCGTGCGGGTGGTCATAGATGCCACCGGCTCCCCCGAGATGGGAGCCCGGGTCACTATGGAGTGCATCCTGCACAAAAAACACATTGTCATGATGAATGTGGAGTGCGACGTGACAGTGGGCCCCCTGCTGCGCCGCCTTTGCCAGCAGGCAGGCATTGTCTATTCTCTAACCGCTGGGGACGAGCCTGGGTCCATTATTGAGGTCTATCGTTTTGCCAAGGCCCTGGGCTTTACCGTGGTGGCGGCGGGCAAGGGCAAGAACAACCCCCTGGACATCTACGCCCACCCAGGCATGGCCCAGTGGAAGGAAAAAGCCGCCCGCCGGCAGATGGCCGCCCGGATGCTGGTGGAGTTTGTGGACGGCTCTAAGACCATGATTGAGATGTGCGCGGTCTCCAACGCCACCGGCCTAATGCCAGACTGCCGGGGGATGCACGGGCCTAAATGCAACCGGGCGGACCTGGCAAAGGTGTTCAGCCTAAAGAGCCAGGGGGGCATTTTAGACCAGACCGGCGTGGTGGACTACGGCATTGGCGACATCAACCCCGGGGTGTTTGTAATTGTCACCACCGAAAACCAGCGGATCATCGACGGCCTGGTGCAAAGGGACATGGGCGACGGCCCCAACTACCTGCTGCTTAGGCCCTATCACCTTTGCTCCATCGAGACCCCCATCACGGCAGCCCAGGCGGTGCTGTACGGCGAGTCTACCGGCCACCCCATGGATCATATGACCAGTGAGTGCATCACCATCGCCAAAAAGGACATTGCCGCCGGCGAGACCCTGGACGGCATTGGCGAGTACTGCTACCGGGCCAGCATTGACCGATACGAGACCGCCCGAGAGCAGCGGCTGCTGCCCGTAGGCCTTGCCAAGGGCGCGGTGGCCAAGGAATACATCCCCCGGGATGCCCCCATTACTTACGACATGGTAGACTTGCCGGAATCTATGTTGTTACAGCTGCGCCGGATGCAGGACCAGCTGCTCTCGTGGTCCTCTCGTGGAATCTCGCGTTAACTACAAGCCCGCATTCCCCATACAAGGCTATAAGTGTGATCACTCTTAATCCTCAAAATCGGACAGCAAAAACCCCCTGGGGAATTCCTATTCCTCAGGGGGTTTGACTATAAGATTCTATTTCTTCCTCTCCGCTTACCTGCGTCCATCCAGTTCGCCAATCGTCACGGCCACTGTGTGCCGGATGGGCTTCCACTCCACCGAGCCGGACATGGCGATCATTAAGGAAACCAAAAAGCTGGCCATAAAGAAGGGATAGGTAAAGCTGAACAACACTTTCCGCCGGGAAGAGCAGGGAATGCGCTTCCACTCTGTGACCAGCACAATCAGTCCGGTAAAGTACAGCATCACATAGGCTCCGGCCAGGCCGCCCAGGGCCGCCAAAATCACCGGGCCGGTCTCCAGCGTTGGGCTGAGAACGCCCACCGCGAACATGATCATGTTCATTATAAAGCTGATGCCCATCAGCAGGCCGCTCATGGAGTTCATTACCACGTCGTAGCACCCGAACCCGCCGGAAAACATGGTACGCATCATGCTGCCGCCCCGCCGGGCCAGAATCTGCAAAAAGCCCCGCATCCACCTGGCCCGCTGCTCTACCGACTGCCGGAAGCCTGTAGGCTGCTCGTCATACAGCACCGCAGCGTGGCAATAGGCAATTTTCTCCCCCCGGCAGATCAAGTCCAGGGTAAACTCCAGATCCTCGGTAAGGGCGAAGTAATTCCAGCCGCCCATCTTTTCCAGCACTTCAGCGGAGAACAGAAACCCCGTTCCAGAGACCGCGCAGCTGGTGCCCAAAAAGTCTCGGGGACGATTCAGGAATTCGGACTCCCGCAAAAAGTAGGTGCCATACCCAGCGGTAATCCAGTTGTCTCCAAAGTTTTTGGCATTCCGGTAACCAGTGACCACCGGGCAGCCGGCAGAGAACACTTTATTCATTTCCGCAATGTAATCTGGGTCCAGCAGATTGTCCGCGTCAAACACAAAGAAGCCCTCATAGTGCTCCTCTGAATGATTGTTTTCAATCTTCTCCAGCAAAAAGTCCAGAGCATAGCCTTTGCCCACCTGCGCTTTATTCTGGCGCTGGTAGACAATGGCCCCACGGCTTTCCGCCACCTGGGCGGTGTTGTCCGTACAGTTGTCCGCCACCACGAAAATGTCCACCAGGGCGGCGGGGTAGTTCTGGGCCTTGATACTGTCAATGAGCTGGCCGATCACGGCAGACTCGTTTCTGGCGGCAATGAGCACCGCGTACCGGCACAGCCGCCGGGTCTGGAACTTCCGCCCCCGGCCCCAAAGCCGCACCAGCACGTAAAACAGCTGGTAGCAGCAGCAAAGGCCCATCACAGCCGCCAGAGCCAAGTTGATATATGTAAGGGTTTTCATGAACACACAACATCCTTTCCACCACTGCCCCCAGCCACTGACAGGGCTATCTAAAGAAACATCTTTGGTGGTGTTTCTTATGGCTTATGTTCTATAGGATAATATGAACAGATTAAGTACAACGCGACGATTTTCTTACAAATTTATTAAGAACGCAAAGGTCGAGCCAGGGGGATTGTTTACTCCCCCAAGCTGCTCTTAAAAACCTTTTATCGAAATTTTCACATTTCTTCCCGCAATAAGCCGGCTAGAGGCAGAGGACTCCCGGCTATAAGCTCGTATCAGCCAAATAAAATCTCCAGGAGCCGGGTTTAGGGCTTGTTTGAAAATAGAGGAAATGACGAATTTTTGGCCAGAAGGGGACAATTTCAAGGAGAAGAACCGCTGTAGTTAGCTGCGCTAACTACGTCACTCTGGCGATTGACGAGGATTTTCGACGTAGAAAGTGGCCTCTTATGGCAAAAAAGACGACGTTTTCGATTTTTCAAACAAGCCCTAGTCCCGTCCGCTGTCAGAGGACGCGGGGCTCTCCCCTGCCAGCTTGCTCTCCAGCCACTCCAGCACGTCTGCATAGACTTCCTCCTTACCCAGCTCGTTGAGTACTTCGTGGCGCATGCCTGGATACAGCTTCAGCCGCACGTCGGCGCAGCCCGCTCCCCGCAGGGCCGCGGCTACCTGCTGAGGCCCCTGGCCGTAGCTGCCCACTGGGTCCTGGTCTCCCGCGATCAGGAACAAGGGCAGCTCCTTGGGTACCCGTCCCGCCCACTGGGGCGCGGTAACCTCTTCCAGCCCCGCGAACAAGTCCCGGTATCCCCCTGCTGTAAAAGGGAAAAAACACATGGGGTCCGCCTGAAAGGCCCTGCACACCTTATCGTCCCGAGAAAGCCAGGCCGAGGCGTTTACTGGATTCGGGATACGTTTGTTATAGCTGGCTGTGGCCAGGGCATCTATCTTGCCCCCCCTAGACCGGGGACCCAGCAGCCGGCATTGAAGCGCGGCCACGGCTTTGCCCAGTTTTAGCCCCGGGTTTGTGCCCATAGTGCCACAGACAACGCATCCGGCCAGCCCCTGCCCATAGCGGATGATAAACGACCGGGCAATAAAAGAGCCCATGCTGTGGCCCATTAGGAACACCGGCAGGCCGGGGTGCTCTGTCACAGCCTGGTCCATCAGGGCTTTCATGTCCGCCACCACGCAAAGCCAACCATCCTGGTCGGCAAAATGTCCTTTCACCTGGGCCGAGCGCCCGTGGCCCGCGTGGTCGTTCATATAGACCGCAAAGCCCCGCTCCGCCAAGTACCTGGCAAAGTGGTCATAGCGCCCGCTGTGCTCCGCCATACCATGGGCAATGAGCAAAACCGCCCGGGGGTCATCCCCTGTCCAACTCCGTGAAAAGATCCGCCCCCAGCCGCTGCTGGCGGGCCGCGTCCATTGGTTTACAATGATTTCCATGCTGACCGTCCTTTCTCTAAGGTCACAGGACAAGGGTCCCGTAGCCCGCAAACTATTTAAAAGAGGTTGACCAAAAATTTTCCACTCTGGATTTCTGAACGATCACAGCCACCGCCACGAAAGGAAAGGGTTGGGTGGGGCTAGAAGGCTATAAAAAGCTAGACTTTTGCGAAATATCAGCGGGAAGGGGCAAAAGAGTAAAGATCTCCCCCAGTGGACAGCGCCCCAAACTGGCCGAGCTGGTAGGCAAGACGCAAGAGGCCCGCGTCCACAATTAATAAAAATCCAGCTTTCTTTAAGGCAATACCGCACAATTCTAAGTACCGTATTGCGCAGTCAGATTTTTCTTCCGAGTGTACAGATTGAGCGCCGTCCATCTCACCATTGACCAGCGAAAGCTGTGCTCTATCACGGAAAATCTGCAAGCAAGACGGTGCTTAAGGCTCCAGCCGCGAATGGTGCGGGGTTGCCTTAAAACAAATCCAAAACATGGCAGGGCTTTCGGTAAAACACCTGTTCCAGGGCAGCCGTCTTGTCGGCCACTGTGATTCCTGGCGTCATAGCCAAGCTTTCCGCATTTCGGGCTCCTCCCAGCAGCACCGCCAAGCTTCCTGGGTCCAGGGTAACCTCCGGGGCAGCGTCCACCCGCTCCACCTGGTTCTCCTGGCCCGGGGCAAAACTAAGCCGGAATACCCCATTGTTTTCCCCTATTATAGTATCTTCTACTTGGATGGTAATATTCCCCTGCCCTTTACACCGGCAAAGTTTTAGCAGCAGCTCCGCGTTCACCACCCGAGCCATGCCGTTGAGCGCGGACTTACAGTCCATCTCCGCCAGCTCCGGCAGCAGAACGGTTAGGTCTATATGGTCCGGCACAGCCAGCTCCACGGCTTCAAAATTGGCAATAAAGGAGTGGTGGATGAAATTCAGGATGCCAATTAGAGCCTCTGGGCTGGCAAAAAGCAGGCCGTTATTCATGGGGAAAGTGGGCAGGCAGTGCAGGGTTTGGCCCACCCGCCCGCACACCAGCAGACCTCCGGGCACGCCTGCGTCATCTGTCCACAAAAAGATATAGCGCTTCTGGCTTAGGGCCTTATCCCCCTCCAGGTCCTTGTCAAAAACATCCCGCAGGCAGGAAAAATTAATATCTCCATACATCTTATTGTAGACTTCCAGCAGCGGGGCCAGGCTCTCCCCAGGAAACAACTGCCGCACTGCGCCCCCGCCCCGGGGCAGACGTTCCAGGTCCCGCAGCTTTACCCGCCAGCGCAGGGTGCGCCCCGCCGCAGCAAAACCAAACTGCCGGTAATAGGCCGTACTGAAGGGGTATAAGTGCGAAAGGGCATAGCCATTGTCATACATATCCCGCAGGGCAGCATACATCATGGTTCGAATAGCCCCACCCCGGCGGTGGGCCGGCAGGGTGGCCACGCCCCCCACGCCGCCCATCTTCACTACATGCCCGTCAAAACGGGACTGCTTGTGGTTGATAATCAGCGAGGCCACTGGGGGCTGGTCCTCTTGCAAAAAAGCGCCATAATAGTCCTCGTTGGCGCTGGGCTGGGCGCTTTGAGATTTCTCTCGCTCCTTCTCGAATTCGAAAGGGGATTCAAAGGCCACGGCCATGTTTAGGCCGCCGCGCCAAAATTCTTGGGGCTGAAGCTTTCTCGCAATCACAGGAAGCACCTCCTTGGTTTTCTATGTTTATATCATATTTTTGACTATTCGTCAAGGCCAGGACTTTGGCCATACACTCTCCCTTTTCCCATTGAAATCTTCAACTGAATATGATACAATAGATCCATACCCCATTTATTTCCAAAGGAGGCTTATTTTATGAAGAAATCATCCACGCTTTTTCCCCTTTTAGCCGCCTTACTCTGCGCGGTCTTTCTCCTGGGCCCCTGTTCCGCCGCTTTCGCCGTTACTTCTGGCCAGGCTGCCCTACGGCCCAATATGACTATTATCATTGACGGAACAAAGCGCAGCTTCTTCAACGTTAGCGGCCAGCAGGTCCACCCCATCCTCTACCAGAACACCACCTATCTGCCTGTCCGGGCCATTGGCGAGCTGATGGGCAAAAATGTAGACTGGAACCAGTCTACCAAAACGGTCACTCTGGCCGGGGAGCGTCTTTCCTCTCCTGTGACAGGCACGCTGGATGCCAACCCCGCGGTTCAGTCTGTTCCGGTTACGGTGCGGGACGACTTCACTGTGGTGGTAGAGGGCAGCGTTCGTACTTTCCAAGATGCCAAGGGCAAAACCGTGTATCCCCTGCTGTACAAGGGCTCTACCTATCTGCCCCTGCGGGCCATTGGCCAGCTGATGGGTAAGACCGTTCAGTGGGACAGCGCCACCCAGACGGCCACCCTAAGCCAGGACGACGAGGTGACGGACGCGGACAGTTTTGGCGGTGTGCCCGGCCAGCCCACCCCTGTGCCCCAGCCCACAGCCACCCCGAAGCCCCAAATTAGCGCCGAGGAGGCAAAGAAAGCCGCCCTGGCCCATGCGGGACTGACCGCCGACCAGGTTTCCTTCACCAAGACCAAGCTGGACTGGGACGACGGACGCTGGGTGTACGAAGTGGAGTTTGAAAGCTCGTCCTATCTGGAATACGAGTACGAAATCAACGCGGCCACCGGAGCTGTGCTGAGCTACCAGTGTGAACCCTGCGACCACTGGAATCATCAGTTTGGCGGCCAGCAGCCCACTCCCCAACCCACCGCCAAGCCCAGCCAAATCAGCGCCGAGGAGGCAAAGAAAGCCGCCCTGGCCCATGCGGGACTGACCGCCAGCCAGGTGACCTTTACCAAGACGGAGCTGGACCGGGACGACGGACTTTGGGTGTACGAGGTGGAGTTTGAAAGCTCGTCTTATTTGGAGTACGAGTACGAAATCAACGCGGCCACCGGAGCGGTATTAAGCCACCACTATGAACACTGCGACCATTGGGAACACTGTGACCAGTGGAACAACGGCGGACACCACGGAGGCTGGCACCACTAGAGCCCAAACCCCATAGCTTCTTCGCCGCTTCCCTGCCCTTTGTGGGGGGAAGCGGCTTTATTTTTGGCAAAAATAAATTGAGCCAGCATCACTGCCGGCTCAATTCGAGGTAAAATATGAAAGGACGAAAACCCTTATACTCAAGATTTAATTAATTTACCCATGGCCATGTCCTCTTTGGGAACATAGCTTTGGCTTTTACGCTTCATTTTCTGGCCAAAACGCCTAGTATGCTTGGCAAAAGCCAGAAATGCTGCCAAAGGAATGGCAATAATCGCCAAAAAACCACTCATACCAGCAGTGAACGAGATCCCCTGCCGGCCCTCTGCCGGGGCAGAGAGCTCTTGCACAGCCTCTTCTTGAGGCCGCACCCCCTGGCCGCTTACCTGGCTGCTCAGGGCGCTAAGAAATGCCACCACACCTATTGTAACGGCCAGCGCCACTAAAATGCTGACTAGCCTGCCAAATCCTCTATGGCCCATAAGCAACTCCTTCTCAAGATATTTCTTGTGGCAAAGTTATGTCTTTCGGAAATTACAAATTCATCACAAGTGTTACAAATTGGTTACATTCTATCACGTCCTGACACAGAATGCAAGCCTTATTTGAAATATTAACAATTTGTTCACAAAATAAAAATGGGACAGGCAAAACCCGTCCCATTTCTCTGTGATTGTAACGCTGAAATTACTTCAGCTCAACTTCAGCGCCAGCCTCGGTCAGCTTGGTCTTTAGGGCCTCGGCATCGTCCTTAGAGATGCCTTCCTTCACAGCCTTGGGAGCGCTGTCTACCAGCTCCTTAGCTTCCTTCAGGCCCAGGCCAGTGGCCTCTTTAACAACCTTAATTACGTTAATCTTGTTGGCGCCGGGGCTCTTCAGCACCACGTCAAACTCGGTCTTCTCCTCGGCGGCGGGAGCGGCGGCGGCAGGGGCAGCCACAGCCACAGCAGCGGGAGCGGCGGCGGATACGCCGAACTCCTCTTCCAGGGCCTTAACCAGTTCGGAGAGCTCCAGGACCGTAAGAGCCTTTACTTCTTCAATCAGGTTGGTTACTTTCTCAGACATTGCAAAATCCTCCAATTTTAAAGTGTTGTTTTGGTAAGTTTTGCCGGTGCAGAGCCCTTAGGCACCCTGCTTCTCGGCAATAGCGTTTAGTGCAATGACAAGGCCACGCATTACGCCGCTGCACACATTGGCAAAGCCCTGGATGGGGCCGTTCAAGCCGCCAAGCACCTGGGCCACAAGCACCTCTTTGGGGGGGAGCTTGGCCAGCTCATCAATGCTCGCCGCATCCACCGCGCCGCCATCAATAAAGCCCGCCTTCACCGCAAAAGTGGTGTTCGGGTTTGCTTTTACATAGTCGGCAAAGATCTTCGGGGCCTCGGTATAGCCCTGGTCGCTATAGGCCAAGGCCGTGGCGCCGTTCAGGTACTCATCCAGGCCCTCAATGCCTGCCTCGTGGAGAGCGCGGGACAGCAGGGTGTTCTTGACCACCTTGTACTCGCAGCCAGCCTCACGCAGCTCCTTGCGCAGCTTGGTGTCCTTGTCCACGGTAATGCCGGTGTAGTTGACCAGCACGCCTACGTTGGCAGCCTTAATAGCCTCGCTTAGCTCATTGACCTGCTGCTTTTTCTGCTCCAGAATTTTCTCGCTGGGCAATTCGTTTCACCTCCGTCGAATGGGGTCCGTCCAAAATCGAAAGCGCCTCTCCCAACAGAAAGGCGGGAAAGGCGCAGGAATGCAAAATTAGCACAGGAAAAACTCCCATGGTTCCATACGCTTATCTTCCCTCGGCAGGCGGGCAAAGCCCTTTCAGCTAAAATAGCGCCTGCTGTCTTTGGTTGGACAGCTTGTTTATTATAGCAGAGACGGGCGGGTTTGTCAATGGGGATTTTGCGAAAGGGGGAAAGAGTGTGAGGAGAAAAGCGGAGAGGCTCCGGGGGGCAAACGGAAAAAGTTTCGCCGGCCTTCTCGTGCTTCAGCACATTATGGGGGCTTGCAGCACAGTGGGAGGCTAAGTGGTTAGGCGGAGGGTGCTTTTTCTTGCAATCACCCCTCCCCCGCAAGCGGGGCCCCCTCCCTGCAATGCGCTTTCAAGGTGTAAGTGCAAGGTCGTGGGGCTCTGCCCCACACCCTGCCAGGGGCGCTGCCCCCTTGACCCCTGCCAGGGGCCTAACGCCCCTGGACTGCGTTTGCTCTGGCGACCTTCCCCAGCCAGCGCAATTTTTACTTTGTTCCCTCTTACTAAACCCTTACGGCTGCCCACTTCCCCTTGCCTTTCCCGCTCCTTTGTGCTATCCTAAAAGTAAAAGCGGGTGTTTTCTATGCTGAACTTCCTAATCCTCCCATTTATAAAATTCCTGTTCACCGACCCGTTCGGCTTCTGCTATTTTGTGCTGCCTGTCGTGCTGGCCTTTGCGGGCCAACTGCTGCTGTGTTCTCGAGCGAAACATATCCTGCCCAAACTGCTGCTCCCGGGTTTGGGCCTGCTTATTTTTGCGGCGGTGTATGGGGCGTTCCTGATCTTTGGGGACTGCCTGCTGTATCTGTTCCCTATGGGCATCGCGGGACTCATCCTCCTGGGCAGCGCCGCCGGTTGGCTGGCGTACGCCCTGGCCCGCCTGGCCGCCCGGCTCAAAAAAGCCTTCTGCCCGTAGGGGCACAAAAAAGCGCCCCCAGCCGGAGGCGCTTTCTCTATTGGACAAAAATCATACAAACTTCGCAGGGTTGATCTTAATGCCAGGGCCCATGGTGGCACTGAGCACGCAGGAACGCACATACTGGCCCTTGGCCGCGGCAGGCTTGGCCTTGACAATGGCGTCCATCAGGGTGTCGAAGTTTTCCTGAAGCTTCTGGGAGCCAAAGGAGATCTTCCCAATGGGGCAGTGAATGATATTGGTCTTGTCCAGGCGGTACTCAATCTTACCGGCCTTGGCCTCCTGCACCGCCTTGCCAATGTCCGGGGTCACGGTGCCTGCCTTGGGGTTGGGCATCAGGCCCCGGGGGCCCAGAATTTTACCCAGGCGGCCCACCAGGCCCATCATATCAGGCGAGGTAACCACTACGTCGAAGTCCATCCAGCCCTCGGACTGAATCTTCTGCACCATCTCCTCCGCGCCTACAAAGTCGGCGCCAGCGGCCTGGGCAGCCTCAATATTGTCGCCCTTGCAGATGGCCAGCACCCGCACGTTTTTGCCCGTGCCGTTCGGCAGCACAATGGCGCCGCGCACCTGCTGGTCGGCGTGACGGCCGTCCACGCCCAGCTTTACATGGAGCTCCACGGTCTCGTCAAACTTGGTAGTGCCGGTCTTTACGCACAGGTCCATAGCCTCGTTGGTATCGTACAGCTTCTGCCGGTCAATAAGCTTTGCGCTCTCTCTATACTTCTTGCCGTGTTTCATGTTCAGTTTCCCCCTTCCCCTTAGTCTGCCACAGTAACGCCCATGCTGCGGGCGGTACCAGCGATCATGCTCATAGCGGCCTCAAGAGACCCGGCGTTCAGATCGGGCATCTTGGTCTCCGCGATCTTCTGGATCTGCTCCTTGGTAATGGTGGCCACTTTCTTCTTGTTGGGCTCGCCAGAAGCAGTTTCGAGATTGCAGGCTTTCTTAATCAGCACAGCCGCAGGAGGGGTCTTGGTAATAAAGGTAAAGGAGCGGTCCGCATACACAGTGATAACCACGGGGATTACAAGCCCCACGTCGTTCTTGGTGCGCTCGTTAAACTCCTTGGTAAAAGCCATGATATTAACGCCGTGCTGGCCCAAAGCAGGACCAACCGGGGGGGCCGGGGTTGCCTTGCCGGCGGGAATCTGGAGCTTAATAAAGCCCGTTACTTTTTGTGCCATTTTTAACATTACCTCCAAAAATGTGGTATTAGCGGTGCGGGCAGGAAATTTTACCCACACCTCCCACCCAGCGCCCAGCGCACATGCTGGGCCGTTTAACGCGGGGAGGCGCAAATCTGTGCGCTACCCTGCGGTGGGTTGATGATAGGTCTTGTGTCGCTTATTTTAGGCGTTCCCGTCAATGGATGGGAATCACCGCCGCGCTCCTGGATATAAGCGGTTCTTTTCATTCTCCAACAGTGTATGATTTGTCCCGTTTCTTTTCCAAAAGGCGCAGGCAAATCATAGACCATTTGCTTTTTGCACGTCAAGCCGTTCTGTTTTTGCAAGAGATAGGGATTCTATAACCCCTTCCTTTGCTGGCCTTTTGTGCTAAAGTCTCGCATTTTGTCTGATTAAACCGGCTCTGCCTGGTCCAGCTCCAGCTCCACGGGTGTATCCCGGCCGAACATGGAGACCGTCACGCGCACCCGGTTCTTTTCCACATCCAGTTCTTCCACCACGCCCACAAAGCCATCCAGGGGGCCGTCCACAATATTCACTGAATCGCCCACTTGATAGCTGACATGGATCTCCCGTTTCTCAATTCCTAACCGCGCCACTTCCTCATCAGTCAGGGGCACAGGCTTAGAAGAGGGCCCCACAAAACCCGTGCAGCCGCGAATGTTCCGCACCGCGTACCAGCTTTCGTCCGTCATCACCATTTTCACAATAACGTAGCCAGGGAACACCTTGCGCTCCACTTCTTTGCGTTTTCCCTCCTCGGTGATCTCGGTCACCATCTCAGTGGGCACCTTGATCTCCTGGATCAGTTCCTGCATCTGCCGGTTTTCCACGGTTTTTTCCAGGTTAGAGGCCACTTTGTTCTCATATCCAGAGTAGGTATGCACCACATACCATCTTGCTTCATCCGCCATTACTGTGACCACTTTCCTTTCTCATAAAAACCGCAGGGTTTGTTTTTTTCATAACAAAGAGCTTTTTCTTGCCAAAAAGAGCAGCCCTAGGCCGCCACGTTCATCACCAAGCCCAAAAGGTTCATAAAAACTGTGTCCAGGGCAAACACAAAGAGCCCAAGCACCAGAATGGTGACCAGCACCACACCGGTGTTTTTAAAAACAGCCTTTGGCGTGGGCCACACAATTTTTTTTACTTCGCCTTTGCAGTCCTTCACAAACTTCGCTGTACGCTTCCCAAAGCTCACAAAAGGGTTGGGCTTTTTGGTTTTTGTTTCGGGCTTCTTCGCGTCATCCGCCATAATCCAACCCGCTCCTTACTTAGTTTCCCTATGCAGGGTGTGTTTCCGGCAGAACCGGCAGTATTTGTTCATTTCCAGCCTGTCCGGGTCGTTTTTCTTGTTTTTCTTGCTAAGATAGTTCCGCTGCTTGCACTCAGTGCAGGCCAGCACAATCTTCACTCGCATGTTTTCGGCGCCTCCATTTCTTCAATTTGCCTCCCTCGAAAAAGTGGGCACAAAAAAAGAGCCCTCTCTACGAGGTACTCTTAGTATAACACGGTTTTGGGGGCTTTGTCAAGCCCAGGAGGAGAACTTTCCATCGCGGAAAGTTCTCCTCCACGGGAACTTTCCATCGCGGAAAGTTCTCCTCCACGAGAACCTTCCATCGCGGAAGTTCTCCTCCACGGGAACCTTCCATCGCGGAAAGTTCTCCTCCACGGGAACCTTCCATCGCGGAAAGTTCTCCTCCACGGGAACCTTCCATTGCGGAAAGTTCTCCTCCACGGGAACCTTCCATTGCGAAAAGTTCTCCTCCACGGGAACCTTCCATTGCAGAAAGTTCTCCGCCACGGGAACCTTCCATTGCGAAAAGTTCTCCTCCACGGGAACCTTCCATTGCAGAAAGTTCTCCGCCACGGGAACTTTCCATCGCGGAAAATTCTCCGCCACGGGATTTTTCTGTCCCCGCCTAAGTTCCCCGCCCGCTCCTGTCTAGATGGAGTCACCGCTTATCCAGCCGGGCTTCCACCTTTTTGCCGCTCTTCTTTTTCTTCTTTTCAGGCTTGATGTTCTTGCCAATGAGCTTGCGGGAAAAACCGCTGATCTTTTGCAGCTCCTCCCCCAGACCAGAGGCCAGCTTGCCGTAGGCTTGGGCGGAAAGACCGTTGAGCAACACATAGGTAACAATAGACCGCAGGTCCATGTCTCCGTTCTTATACATATCATCTAACAGTCCGCAAAGCTTCTGCACCGGTTCGCTATCCGGATACTGGTTGACCAGGTCCTCACACAGGGGAACCACCTTGTGTTTGATAAAGGTGACAAAGCGCACCTGGCCATAGACAATCTTCTCCTGGTTCAGCTGGTCCTTTAGCTCCGGAAAAATATTCACCAACCGGTTGATGAAAAACATGGGGTCAATGTTCCGCTCGTCCTGGCCCCTTTTTTTGCGCTGCTGTACAATGGCCACCCGCTTGGGGCCCCGCACCACGTCCAAAAAGTCATTAAGAATGCTCTCCGCGTCGGCCCGCTCTCCGCTCATTTTGTCAAACAGCCACCGGGAGAGCTCCCGCCAGTCCCCGGGCTTGCCATCTGTCAGCGAGGTAGAGCGCAGAATAAAGCTTTTGCGCTTGTCGTCATACAGCAGGCTGTAGGCCACATCCGCAGCCACAAACATCACTGCCTGGCCCGCGGGGTCCTCCAGGTCCTGGGCCTCGCCAAAGCCCTGCTGGCAGAGCTCCTGGGACAGGGCGTTTTGTATTAATTGGAAGGGATTAAAGTCCATGATGTCACTCCTAAGCCCCGGCATAGGCGCGGGGAAATATTCGGGCTTCCACTTACGACTCGAAGAACTTCTGGTGGATGGCCTCTACCGCCCGGTCGCTATCCGACTTATGCACCAGTACGGAAATCTTGATCTCACTGGTAGAAATCATCTGTATATTCACATTGCGGCTGAACAGCGCCTCAAACATCTCCGCCGCCACACCCGGGTGGCTCTCCATACCCGCGCCCACAATCGACACCTTGGAAACATTGTCGTCCGCCACTAAACTGCTGGCCCCCAGCTTTTCAGTGTACTCCTTCAAAAGGTCTATGGTGTCCTCCATCCGGTCCTTCTCCACCGTAAAGCTAATGTCCTTGGTACCATTGCGGCCAATAGACTGCAAAATGATATCCACGTTGGTGCCCTTGCTGGAAAGCTTGGAGAAAATCTTAAAGGCCAGGCCGGGCTTGTCGGGTACGCCGATAATTGAAATGCGGGCTATGTTGTCGTCCTTCGCCACACCGCTGATGAGCATTTGTTCCACGCCGTTCTCCTCCTTGACAATGGTCCCCCTGGCCCCAGTTAAGCTGGAGAGGACCTCCAATTCAATATTATATTTTTTCGCCATTTCCACGGACCGGTTATGCAGCACCTGGGCCCCCAAGGAGGCCAGCTCCAGCATCTCGTCGTAGGTGATGCAGGAGAGCTTCTTGGCCCCGGGAATCTTCCGGGGGTCGGCGGTGTACACCCCGTCCACGTCGGTGTAAATCTGGCATAGGTTGGCATGCATGGCCGCAGCCATGGCCACGGCACTGGTGTCGCTGCCGCCCCGGCCCAGGGTGGTCATGTCGCCGTAGCGGTTCAGGCCCTGAAAGCCGGTGATTACCACAATGCGGCGCTTATCCAGCTCCTTCTTCACCCGGGAGGTGTCGATTTTCTTAATGCGGGCGCTGCCGTAGTCGCTGGTGGTGTCGTAGCCCGCCTGCCAGCCCAAAAGCGACACCACGGGAAAGCCCATGCGTTCAATGGCCATGGCCAGCAAAGAGGCGGAGATCTGCTCTCCGGCGGACATAAGCATATCCATCTCTCGCTTGCTGGGGCGGTGGTTCAGCTCGGCGGCCTTGGCGATCAAATCGTCAGTGGTGTCGCCCTGGGCGGAGACCACCACGATCATGTCGTTGCCGTCCTTATAGGCGGAGGTGACGATCCTCGCCACATTATCAATGCGCTCGGCGTCCCGGACGGAGGTGCCGCCGAATTTCTGAACGATTAAAGCCATATACAACCCCTCTGGATTTAGTATAGTCAAGTAGTGATATTATAGCGTGGATGGAAGAAGCTGTCAAGAGTGAGGGATACATTGGCGGGTCCAGCGCCGCCACAGCGCTGGCGAGGTCCAGGGCGAGGAGCCCTGGTAGGGTGTGGGACAAAGTCCCACGACCTTGCCCTTAAACCCTCAGAAGCGCATTGCGGGGAGAGTTGGCAAAGGCAACTCTTGGGCCCACGCTTCGCGGGGGGAGGGGTGCTTGCAAGAAAAAGCACCCCTCCGGCCTAGCGCTCACGCTCCCCCCGCGCAGCGGGCCCACAGGCCCTTATCAACCGAAAAAGCTGAACCTGCATACCACCCTAGCCAGCTCTCCCGAAAAGCCTTCAATGATAAAGAAAATCCTCCACCGCCCGCCGGGCCCGCTCCCCCTCTTCACTGTGCATAAAGTCATCCACCGCCTCTAAGCGTTCCTCCAGCGGGCTTAGGTCTTGGAGCAGCAGGGCGTTGACCTGGTCTACGTCCCAGTCGAAAAGCAGCGCCAGCCCCGGCTGCAGCCCCTGGAAGGCCGCCTCCAGCTCTGGGCTGTCTCCAGACGTCATGTGGGAGAACGCCAGTTTGTTATATAAGGTGAGCATAGTCTCGGGTCCTGAGTAGTTAAGCCCACCGCTCTCCCGCAGAAAGTCCAGCTTGTCCCTGACCGCATGGTCCATCCCGCTTATCAGCCCCGCGTAATAGGCGGGGTCCTTCTCCCGGAACTCCTGGTTGTCGCTGGTGTAGTTCTCTTTCCACAGGACCGCCACTTCTTTGCCCGCCACCTGGAGCAGCGCTTCCTCCCTGCTCTTGGCCTTGTGCCACTGCCAGGCCGCTGGGGCTAGGGCCAGCACTAGGGTCAACAGAATGAGAATTACCGCCACCAGCCATTTGATTATCTTTCGCTCTTTCCCTGCCGCTGTCACTTTGAACGCTCCTTTCAGGCCTTGGGCCGCGCTCGCAGCGCCCGGCTGCCCTGCCACAGCAGCGCGCTAACCGGCAGGAGCGCAGCCGCCAGACCCTTAAACCATTCTTTGGCAATACAGGCCCCTTACAGCCGTTAGCGACTTCTACCGGGCCGCTGTTTCGCCGCTGCTATGCAGCGCCAAAAAGCGCTACGGTCTGGTGCGCCCTCTTTACTGAGAGGGCCGTCTTTTTTGGGGGACCCTATCTTTGCTTTGCCGCGCCGCTTTAAAGGTCAAGGTCGCCTCCGGCGGCCAGGGCTTCTCGCCCTGGACCTCGCCAGGGAAGCAAGCTCCCCTGGACCCCCTTTGTTTTGTCGCCGCCGCTCTTCATCATTCGATGACCACCTTGGCCCCCTCTTGGTCCGCCTGGAGAATCTCCACCCGCCAGCCTTCGATGCCCTTGTCCGCCAGGTGGGTGACGCAGGCCTTGCCAAAGGCCTGGGCGTTCTGGGCGTCGATCATGGCGATGATGGTGGGCCCCGCCCCGCTGACGTAGGTGCCCAAGGAGCCCAGCTCATAGCTCATGCGGAACACGTTGTCGTAGTTCTCGATGAGCCCGGAGCGGTAGGGCTGGTGGATGCGGTCCTGCACCGCCACCCGCAGGTTGTGCAGCTCGCCTGAGAACAACGAGGCGGTCATCAGCCCCGACCGGGACAAGTTATACACCGCGTCCTCCCGGCTGTACTCCTTGGGCAGGGCGGCCCGGGCTTTCTCGGTTTTCAGCTCGAAGGGGGGAATCATCAGGGCAAAGCGGATTTTGTCGCTCACCGGCACGCTGACGCTGTAGACCCGCTCCCCCTCCATGGCAGAGGCCACCAGACCCCCAGAGAGGGCTGGGCTGGTGTTGTCCGGGTGGCCCTCAATCTTCGCCGCCAGGTTGATCAGGTCCGTCCTGCTTAAGGGATTGCCCATAAAGCGGTTGGCGGCCAAAATGCCCGCCACAATACACGCCGAGCTGCTGCCCAGCCCCCGGGCCATGGGGATATTATTCTCTTGGATGATCTTCAGCCCCGGCAGCTTTTTGCCGCAGACCTCGTAGAGGTGCTTGGCTGCCCAAAAGATCAGGTTGCTCTCGTCCTTGGGCACCTGGGTGGAATCGGTACAGCTGATCTCCAGTCCGTCGTACTCCTCCATCCACACCCGGTTCTTCATGGTCAGCGCCAGGCCCAGGGAGTCAAAGCCAGAGCCCAGGTTGGCGCTGGTGGCGGGCACGTCGATGCGGATCATTGGGATTCCTCCTTGTATGTTATGATGGTTGGTAAAGCCCCAACAGGGCGGGGCGGGCTTTTGCTTTTCAGATATGGTTCAGCCCCCGGCTTAATAGTCCGAAATCTTAATCCGGCCCAGAACCACTACGCCCTGTCCGGCCAAGGCTTTTAGCTTCTCCCGCAAGCCGTTCTCCGTAATGCCGGCCACCGTGAAGCCCGCTTCGCCGGGCTCCTCCTCCTTGCGGATAATCCGCGCCGCCCCGGGGAATAGCCTTTCCGCCTGGGCAAAGGCTCCGGCAGAATCCTCGCCAAAGCGCACCCGTACAAAGAAATCCCCCTTCATCTCTCCAAAGGGCTCTACATAGCCCGGCTTGGCGTCCTCCCAGAACAGGTACTTCCGGGCCTTAAAGTGCTTGACGCAGTCAATCACGTCTGCCACCACGGCGCTGGCGGTGGGCAGCTTGCCCGCGCCTTTGCCGTAGAACACCACGTCGCCAGTGGCGTCCCCCCGGACCAAAATGCCGTTAAACACGTCGTCCACATTGGCCAGCTGGCTCTCCCGGTGGATGAACATAGGCGCCACCTGAATGGAGATTTTCCCGTTTTCCCCCATCTTCACCTGCCCGATAAGCTTAATCACCCCGCCCCAGGCCCCGGCATAGGCCACATCCTCCAGGGTAATGTTCGTAATGCCCTCGGTATGCACCTGTTCGGGGTACACGTGGCTGCCAAAGGCCAGGCTGGCCAGGATGCAGATTTTCCGGCAGGCGTCCGCGCCCTCCACGTCGGCAGAGGGGTCCCGCTCGGCATAGCCCAGCTCCTGGGCCAGCTTTAGGGCCTCGGGAAAGCCCATGTGCTCCCGGATCATCTTGGTGAGAATAAAGTTGGTGGTGCCGTTTAGGATGCCGGCAATCTCCCCCACCTCATTGGCGGCCAGGCACTGGCTGATGGGCCGGATAATGGGGATGCCCCCGCCCACGCTGGCCTCAAACAGAAAATTCAGGTTATTCCGCTGGGCAATGGCCAGCAGCTCCGCGCCCTTGGCCGCCACCAGTTCTTTGTTGGAGGTAGCCACGCTTTTTCCGTTTTCCAAACAGGCCCGCACATATCGGTAAGCTGGGTCCAGGCCCCCCATACACTCCACCACAATGCGCACCTCCGGATCGCTTAAAATCACGTTGAAATCCTTGGTAAAGCTGTCCCCATAGGGCAGCTGGGGAAACTCCCTCAGGTCCAGGATATGCTTCACGTGGATCTCCTCTTTCGCTCTGCGGGCAATGCTCTCCTGGTGGGTCCGCAGTACCTCCAGCACGCCGGAGCCCACTACGCCGTGGCCCAGTACCGCTATCTCTGCCATTTACACCACTTCCTCATTCTATTTTCGATGAATCCTTCTTGGTTGCTTCTATTGTCATGGAACCCTTGGGGGTCTCGCTGGTTTTTTTGCGGCGCGGGGCGGCGTTCTTTTTGGCCCCGCATTTTTTGGGGGAAATTTCTGGTCTGTTTTCGCTTTTCCGCGCCGATCTTTAAGAGATCAGGCCGCAAGACGCTGTCTCGCGCTCTGCAAGCTTTTGAAAAAGCTTGCGCAAAACTTTTACTGCCCGCTTAACCGGGTCTTACCCTTGCGGCACGTCCGGCTCGAACACGTCCGGCGGATCGCTCTGGGGCGGCTCGGTGGGTTCGGGCGTGTCCGTCACCGTGGGGTCGCTGGGGAACGACGGCTCAAAGGGCGTCGGCGTGGGCTCGTCCGTTGGGCCCGGAGGCGGCACCGGGGTCACGTCTCCGCCGCTGCTCTCCGATGGGGTAGGCGTGGGCTCGTCGCTGGGACTGGCCGAGGGCTCTGACGAAGGAGAGGGCGAGACCGACGGCGAGGGGGATGGCGACGGCGAGGGAGACGGAGAAGGCGACGTGGACGGAGAAGGCGAGGGCCCGGATTTGTGATCGCTGCCGCCGTTGCAGGTATTGGGGGCGTTGCCCTCAGCGTACCAGCCGGTGGCCGTGTTAAAGCAATTGGGCCCTGCGATCATGCCGCTGCTCCGGCAGAAAGCCGCCTGGTACACATTGTCACTAAGCACCCACTGCTTGCCGCTCCAGTCATAGTTGTCCATCAGATACTGCATCACGATCTTCCAGGTGCGCAGGTGGGCCCCTTCGTCGGGAAGTTCCCGGCCCTGGTACTCATAGCCGTTCCAGATGCCCGCCACGCAAAAGGGGGTCGCGCCCACAAAGTACAGGTCATAGGCGTCGTCGGTGGTGCCGGTCTTGCCGTATATCTCCATGCCGTACTCGCTGCCCAGCCCCGCCAGGGTGCCGCCGGTGGCCTGTGCGCCGTAGATAGGCTTGTGCAAAAGCTTATTCATAATGGTGGCGGCTTCTTCGCTCATCACCCGCTCACCCTGGGCCATGCTCTCCCGGTTGTCCAAAATCACGTTGCCGTCATGGTCCTTCACGTAGTAGTAGGAGGCCGGCTTGTGGTAGATGCCGCCGTTGGCGAATATTTGGTACCCGGCGGTCATCTCTTCCACAGTAACGCCGTACTGCTGGGTGCCCAGCGCCATGGCGGACCGGCTGTGGGCGTCCACGTCGGCGGTCAGGGACTTAAAGTGCAGAGACTGGGTCAGCCACTCATAGCAGGCCTCGGGGGTCAGGTCCGTGCACAGCTGGGCCGCCGGGGCGTTGATGGACATCTCTATGGCGGTATCCACGCACATATATTGGCTATACTTGCCGTTCCAGTTGGCGGGGCCGGGCTCGCCGCCCTCGCCGTTCCAGTCAGCCAAGGGCTGGTCCTTTAAAAGAGAGCCGTAGGTGATCTTACCCGTGGCAATGCCCAGGGCGTAGGGGCTAATGGTTTTCATGGAAGAGCCACAGGGGCGCTGGGCGTCGCTGGCGTTGCTATATAGCAGGCTGCCGTCCCGCTCATACCGGTTGCCTATGGTGAACAGCACCCGGCCGGTGTAGGGGTCCATGCAGAAAAAGCCCAGCTGCACATCCTCGTCTGCGGGCAGCATGTCCGTATTGGTCAAAAAGAAGCGCTCCATATCGGTTTGCAGCTTGTAGTCCATCGCGCAGTGGATCTCCAGCCCGCCGTTATACACCAAATCCACAGCGTTTTTGTAGGAGTAGCCGTAACGCTCCATCAGGTCGTCCACCAGCTGCTCGAACAGATAGTCAATATACCAGTTCCATTTGGACACATCCTGGAACTCCTCATTGCTGGTTTCAGAGACGTCGTTGCCCTCAAAGGTCATGCTTTTCAGCTCTTCCTTGGCCTGCTGATATTCCGTCTCGCTAATCGGCGTCAAATACCGGGTGTCCAGCTCGCCGTTTTTCGTCAGCTCCCGCATACGGTCCAGCACCACCAGGGCCCGCTCTTTGGAGTCCTCTTCAAAAATCAGGGGATTGAACTGATAAGGGTTCTGGGTAATACCCGCGATCAAAGCGCACTCGGCCAAAGAGCACTCGGTAAT
The DNA here is from genome assembly GCF_034334985.1 of Acutalibacter intestini. Taxonomy (NCBI): domain Bacteria; kingdom Bacillati; phylum Bacillota; class Clostridia; order Eubacteriales; family Acutalibacteraceae; genus Acutalibacter; species Acutalibacter intestini. The sequence goes on from NZ_JAWXXL010000009.1 coordinate 25,305, forward strand.
GCTTTTGCCAAAATAACATTTAGCGGCCGCCTCTACCCCCTGGCAGATGCCGCCGTAATTGACGATATTCAAGTACGCCTCTAAAATCTGTTCTTTTGTGTACTTTTCAGACTCCATGTTCAGGGCTGTGAAAATCTCCTTAATCTTGCGCAGCAGACTGACCTGATTCTCATGGGTAATGTTCTTAATCAGCTGCTGGGTCAAAGTGGAGCCGCCGCCGCCGCCGGAATGGGTAAACAGCTTGAACACCGCGCCCAGGGTGCCCTTAAAATCCACGCCCCGGTGCTGGTAAAAACGGTGGTCCTCAATGCACACCTGGGCGGTTTTCATATACTCTGGAATCTGGTCGTAGTTCATCCAAATACGGTCCTCGTTGCGGTTAAAAGTCATGTACTCGGTGGCATGGCCTTCCTCATCGTCCAGGTACACCGGGCTGGAGTAGCTCAAACTCATGGCGCCAATGTCCGGGGGGGCCACATGGCGGAAGCTGAGAACAAAGGACGCCACGGAGAACATGACCAGAATACCCGTGATGGCCCCCACCCAAAACAGGGTCTTAATTCCCTTCCAGACCATGCCGCCAATGGTTTTCGCGGTAGCCCCGGCAGACTGGGAGAACTCTCCCTCAGTACGCTGACTAACCGTGTGCACAGCTGTGGTATTGTACTTATTAATGTCTTCTTTTCTCACAGTGTTTTCCTCCAAAACATTCCTTTAAAAAGCGGTAAGGTCCCGCAAAGCGGGGTTGACAGACCAGGGCGCTGTCCCCTCCCTATAAAAATACCCAAACAATGGAATAAAATGCAAAAACTGGGCCATCCTTAACTATAAAAAAAGAGGTGGTTGCCATGACCCATAAAAAGTATCGAATCTATACGCTGATCTTGCTGATTATCACCGTAACCGCACTGGTGGTAACAGCGGCCATGCTCTCCTTTAAAAAGGACGCTGTAGCCGCCCAGGGCAAGCCGGTAAGCCCGCCCGCCGCTGGGGAGGAGCCCCCCAATGAAGCTTATTATACCCCAAACCCCGCTTCAAGTCAAGAAAACAGCAAAACCAGCTGGGCGGAAGGTTATATCGTCACTCTTCACCAGGGGCGCATCGGGGTGTTTCCCGCAGGAGAGAACCAGCCCGTGCTGACCACCGGTATAGAGGCCTACCTGCTGCCTCATGAGGACCTGGAGCTGCTGCAAAAGGGCATTTGGGCCAAGAACCTTAACGAGGCCAAACGAATTTTGGAAGACTATGATTAGGGCTTGTTTGAAAATTGGCTCTAATGGTTTGCTACAATTCCACAGGCTCTTTTTTCGGTTCCATAAGCATAAGATTGAATCTATGATTTATTCTTTAGCTCCTTAAGGCAATACCGCAGAATTCTAAGTACCGTATTGCGCAGTCAGATTTTTCGTGAGAGGGTACAGATTGAGCTCCGTCCATCTCACCATTGACAAGCGAAAGCTGTGCGCTATCACGGAAAATCTGCAAGCAAGACGGTGCTTAAGGCGCCAGCCGCGAATGGTGCGGGGTTGCCTTATAATTTTTTGAGCCAGCCCTCCCTGTATTCCAGCATAAAACCGGCCCGCAGGGGCTTACTATTTTAGGAAAAAGAAAACGCTTTGCCGGAAAAAACCGGCAAAGCGCCCTCTTTTACGATTCAGGAAGCCTTACTTCAGGCCCTTCTCGTAGCTTTCGATCATCTTCTTCACCATCTGGCCACCCACAGAACCGGCCTGACGGGCGGTAATGTCGCCGTTGTAGCCCTGCTTCAGGTTCACGCCCACCTCAGAGGCGGACTCCATCTTAAAACGCTCCATCGCTTCCTTGGCCTCGGGGACCATAACAGAATTGCTTTTCATGATTCTCGTCTCCTTCAAAAAAGTTTTTTCGCGTTTGCATTAACTATTGTGGGTCCCGACTCCGAGAATATGTCTGTCAAAATTTGCAAAAATCCGCGGCTTTGTCAGGGCTTTTGCCTCAACGCTTTGGCGAAAACCATCTGGGCGTCCTCTGCAATTTCCACCCCGGCTGTGGAAGAGTAGTTTTGCTCGTCCAGGGTCAATTGATAGCTGGGCAGGAACTCCCTGGCGAAAAACTCCGCCTCGGGCAGCGCCATCTCCTCCAGGGCCTTCTGGGTGCCCCGCTCGGCCTCTCGAAAATCCTGGTTGCCGCTCTGGCGCTCCTCCATGCACTTGATCAAGGCCGAGATCCGGTCTGCTGCCTTTACCAGGGGTTTCAGCGCTTCATCTCCCGGGGCGCTCATAGTCAGCAGCTCCCGGTACTTGTCCCTTAGTTCCTCGGGCAGCAGGCCCACCAGCCGTTCCAGGGCCACCTCCTCTACCTGGGCATAGGCCCGGCGGATCTCCTCCGAGTGGTACTTCACTGGAGTGGGCAGGTCCCCTGTAATGATCTCCGTGGCATCGTGAAACAGGGCCAGGGCAGCCGCCCGCTGGGGATCGTAATTTTTTTGAAAGTGTTGGTTCCCAATCATCGCCAGGGCATGGGCAATCAAGGCGGTCTCCAGGCTGTGCTCACTGATGTTTTCATCCCGGGTGTTACGCATCAGCCCCCAGCGGTTGATGTACTTCATTCTAGACAACATGGCAAAAAAGTGGTACATCGCCGCGCCTCAGCTCTTGGCCAAAAGGGCCTTTAGATTTTCGGCCAGCACCCGGGCGGCGTTCTCGTGGGCCTTCTTCCCTGGGTGTTCCCGAGATCCCAGCGTCTCTTCTGTAGTATCCGGCAGCAGGATAAAGGTAACCCGCCGGTCGCCGGTTTCTTCTTGGTACTGGCAGATGGCCTCTCGGATAGACAGGGACATCAGCGGGCCGCACATGCCGTAGGCCCACACCAGCCAGGCCCCGGGATTTTTTTCCCGCAGCAGTTTTAAAAAGTCTGTCACACCTTTTTGGAACGCCGCCCGGCCCGCCGGATCCGCGGTCTGCCGGAAGGTCTCGCCTGTGGCAGGGTCTGTCCATTCCGGCTGGCTTAGGGCCCCGCCGTCGTTGGTACCCAAGTTCACCACCACCGCGTCCGCCGGCCATCCTGCAAAATCGTAGGGTTCATACGCCCCCAGCTCCACATTGGGCCCGCCAGTAACCAGGCCGCACACAGCGCAATACTTGGGGGGCAGGGCGCTGTTGGGGTCGTTATCCCAGCCGCTGATGACCCCCCAGCCGCTTTGAGAGACCACCCGGTACTCGGCATTCACGGCCTCGCTCACCAGTTGGGGAAACCCGTATACCGCCGACGCGATCATGGGTACCCAGTCCTCCACTTCTTTAGCCCCTACCAGCCCTTCGCCAGTGGTAATACTGTCCCCCACAAACTCAATTTTATAGGGCCGCTCCGCTACGGGCTCCAAACTGCCATCCGTCTTTATACTGTGGATAAACAGCCTGGTTTCCGGGTCATGGGGCATGGCCTGGGTCTCCCGCAGCAGGCGCAGGTTTTTCACTGTGTTGGGGTTCATGCCCCGAAAGAGGCACACCCAGCCGCGCCCTCCGGGCAGCATTTGGCGGCTGATCAAGTCCCCGTCCAGCAGCACGGCGGCCCAGGTCTCATACAGGGCCGATCCGGTCTCTACCTCTACCCACAGCTCCGCGGCTTTCACGTTCAGCTCAATGCCGCCGCCGGTCCAGAACACCGGCAGGGGATCCAACCGGCCGGAACCGCGGCCCCACACTTTTAGACACTTTTGATTGATTTCTGTCAACTTGTACTCTTTCAACATCTTTCTCTCCTCTGTTCCTAGGGCTGCAAGCAGCCCTAAGATGATTTTTCCTTTCGCGCGGATTTGCCCGGGCGGTTCAGTTGGGCTGGGGCTTGCTTGAAACATCGAAAACGCCGGCTTTTTGCCCAGAAGAGGCCCCTTTCCGCGTGGAAAATCCTCGTCCACCGCTAGGGCTTGTTTAAAAAATCGAAAACGTCGTCTTTTTTGCCATATGAGGCCACTTTCTACGTCGAAAATCCTCGTCAATCGCGCGATTGCCGTAGTTAGCGCAGCTAACTACAGCGGTTCTTCTCCTTGAAATTGTCCCCTTCCGGCCAAAAATTCGTCATTTCCTCTATTTTCAAACAAGCCCTAAGGTTGACTTGCGGGATTCTCCTTGCCATGGACCTCCCCAGGTCAAGCATTCATTTTTCTCTCTATGTTCAAACAGGCCCTAGTTTTTATCTCACGACAGGAATCCCTTAGAGTCTGTTTTAAAATCGGAGAAATGCTGGCGCCTTTCCAGGGTTTTTGAGGCCGAAGCCACCATTTCTGGGCAAAACAGACCCTGTTTCGGAGTTTTCAAGCAGACTCTAGGGTTCCCTTATTTCATTATAATATCGGGTCCCGGCCATTGCAAGGCTTTTCTTCCGCCAGCTCCGCCTCCACCACCTGGGCAAAGGCTCTAAAGGCGCTGGGCGCCGCATAGGCTCCGGCTAGCTCCTCTGGTTCAGCCCACGCCCAGCCCTCTGGCAGGGCCTCTTCCACTGCCCGCACAGCCCAGGCCTCCATGTGCCACTCCAGGTGGGTGAACACATGCCTGCCCTGTCCTGCGGGCCGCCGTTCCCCCTTCACGGGGCAAGGCCAGGGCGTGGGCTCATTGGGGTACTCCCACAGGCCAGCCAAAAGCCCCTGCTCGGGGCGCCTGCGCAAGGCCACCCTCCCCTTTCGAAAGATCAGGTACACGGTCCTCTCCTCTACTTTCCGGGGGACTTTGGGCTTTTTCACTGGTAGGTCCCGGGCGCTGCCTTCTCGATATCCAACACAGAAGCCTATGGCCGGGCATTGGCCGCATAAAGGCTCGCCCCCCGGCAGGCAAACCATGGCCCCCAGGTCCATTAGGGCCTGGTTAAAGTCTCCGGGCCGCTCTTGGGGCATTACCGCCGCCAGGGCTCTGGCCACCTCCCGTTTTATAGGGAGTGCGTCCATCTCCCGGCAGTCGCCGGTCAGGCGGCTGACCACCCGCAGCACATTGCCGTCCACAGCGGGGACCGCCTTGCCAAAAGCAATAGAGGCAATGGCCCCGGCGGTGTACTCTCCTACTCCGGGCAGGGTCCGCAGCGCTTTGGGTTCTGCGGGAATTTCCCCTCCCAGCTCCTCCACGATCTGGCGGGCAGCCTTTTGCAGGTTTCGGGCACGGCTATAGTAGCCAAGCCCCTGCCAAAGCTTCATAAGCCGGTCCTGGGGACAGGCCGCTAGATCCTGTATGGTTGGCAGGGCTTCCATAAACCGGGCGTAGTACCCCAGCACCGCGGCCACTCGGGTCTGCTGCAACATGATTTCCGAGACCCACACGTGGTAAGGGGTAGGGTCGCTGCGCCAGGGCAGCGACCGGGCATGGGCCCGGTACCACGCCATTAGGGGAGCGGGCAGCTGTTGGAGCTCTGTCATTGGGGGACCTCCTTTTGGAATTTTTCATTATTGGCGCTGATATAGGGCCTGCTTTCCCTGTACATACAAAATCATGGTTGGGTAGTCTCTTGGCCCCCCGGCAGACCCTCCATCCCCGCCAACTCTTCGCAATACTTCACACGAATTCTTAGGGCTTGTTGGAACATAGAGGAAATGACGGATTTTTGACCCGAAGTGGTCCGCTTCCAGGAGAAAACCGCAAGGAATCCTTGCGGTTTTACGAGGATTTTCGACGCGGAAAAGGGCCGCTTCTGGGTAAAAAGACGGCGTTTTCCATGTTTCAAACCAGCCCTAGTCTATGTCTACTTTGCGCAGTTCTTTTTTGGACAGCAGGTCGTACATAGCGGGTACCACGAACAGGGTCATCAGCGTGGCGTACAGTAGGCCGCCAATGCACACCACTGCCACAGGCTGCATCATCTCGGCCCCCATGCCAGTGGCCAGGGCCATAAACAGCAGTCCCAGCACAGTGGTGAGCACGGTCATCAAAATAGGCCGCATACGGGTGCGTCCCGCCAGCAGGATAGCGTCCCGGCGCTCCATGCCCTCCAGCCGCAGCTGGTTGATGTAATCAATGAGCACAATACCGTTATTTACAATAATACCTGAAAGCATGATAAAGCCGATCATAGATACCACGCTCACTTCCATGCCGCACAGGTACAGGGCCAAAAATCCGCCGGTAAAGGCCAGGGGAATGGTAAACATTACGATAAAGGGCAGCAAAAGAGACTGGAACTGGATCACCATAATCAAGTAGATAATCAGGATGGCCAAAAGCCCCATCTGCACCAGCTGCCCCATGGCCTCCATAATCGTCTCGTTCTCTCCCGCCATTTCCAGCCGGACCCCTTCTGGCGGGGTGTAGCTCTTCAGAGCCCGCTCCACCGCCTGGGTGGCCAGGCTGACATTCTGCCCCTCCTCCAGGGTGGCGGTAACAGTAAGCACTCGGTTCTGGTTTTCCCGCTGAATGGCATTTAGGCTCTGGCGCTCCTCAAACTTCGCCACCCGAATCAGCGGCACCTCTTGGGTCTCGCCGGTGGTCCGGTCCGTGGCGGTAACCGTTAGGCTCTTTAAGTAGCTCTCGTTCATCTGGCCGTTTTTGGGGTGTACCACCAGCACATCCTCAGGATAGCCGCCAATATTCATGCTGGTAGCCACCGCGTCCCCAGTAATGGCCCCGCTGACCGCCTGGTAGATCTGGGCCGTGGTCAGGCCGTTTTCCATGGCCTTGTTTTTGTCCACCACCACCCGCAGCTCAGGGGTGCTATCCTCCAGGTCGCTGGCGCTTTCCTCAATGCCCTCCACTCCGGCGGCCAGCTCGCCGACCTCATTGGCCGCGTCAATCAGGGCGTCCATGTCGTCTCCGTACAGCTTCATCTCCACCCCCGAGCCGCTCATGGCAGACATATACGCGCTCATGTCCATCGCTCCCTGGGCCGTTACTTCACAGTCCAGGTCCTCGCAGGCCGCCTCAATCTCCTTGGCGGCCTCGCTGTCTTTCAGCCCGGCGCTCTGGTCCAAGATCACGTACATGGACACCGCCCCGTCTCCGCCGGCCGTCATGCCCATCATGCCGGTCCCTCCGCCGCCAGCCATAGCCCCCACCGTCTCCACGCAGTTTAGGGGCAGGATGCGCTCCATAATCTGGTCCGCCATAGCAGTACGCTCCTCAAAGCTGGGGGCCTCCTCTTCTTCACCGGGCATGGTAAAGCTAACCGTAATCTGGTTTCCGCTCATGGCAGGCATAAACAGAAAGCCCCGGGAAAGGGCCAGCCCCACGCTGGCAACCAGCAACACCAAAGAAAGCCCAAGAACCGCCCATTTATGCCGGAGAGAGACGGCCGCCAGCTTCCCATAGCCACTAAGGAGCTTGTTAAACACCCGGTCCTCTTTCACCCGAACCGTACGCAAGGTGGTGGAGGTGAGGGCAGGCACCAGGGTAACCGCCACAAAGAGGCTGGCCAAAAGGGAATAGCCAATGGTCAGGGCCATATCCGTAAACAGCTGGCGGGTGACCCCCTCCACAAACACGATAGGCAAAAACACGCAGACCGTGGTAAAGGTAGAAGCAATAATGGCCCCTGTGACCTGCACCGCCCCCTGCACCGAAGCCTTGGCCGCAGAGGCCCCTTCGCTGCGCAGGCGGTAGATGTTCTCAATGACCACCACCGAGTTGTCCACCAGCATTCCCACTCCCACCGCCAGGCCGGAAAGAGAAATGACGTTGAGAGAGATGCCCGAAAAGTACATCAGCACCACAGCGGTCAACAGAGAGATGGGAATGGAAAAGGCCACGGCCGCAGTGGGACGGATGTCCTTAAGGAAGAACAACAGAATCACCACCGCCAGCCCCGCGCCCAGCAGCAGGTTTTGCAGCACGGTGTCCACCACAATGTAAATATAGTCCCCTTGGTCCGAGAGCACCGTAAAGTTCAGCCCCTCTTGGGCGGCGGAGAGCTCTTCAAAGCGGTCCAGAATATTCCGGGAGACCTGGGCTGTAGAGTAGGTAGACTGCTTGGTAAAGGACAGCAAAAGACCGTCTTGGCCATTGATGCGGGCGTACACCTGGCCACGGTTGTCCGCCAGGGCCACGTCCGCCACATCCCGCAGGTACACCTTGCCAATGCCCTCGCTGCCAGTGTCAAACAGGAGAAGCCCCGCCAGCTCTTCGGGGTCCGTCAGCTTGTCGCCCACCCGTACCAGGGTCTGCCCGCCTTCCTCCTCAATATACCCAGCGGGCATAGAGAAGTTCTGGGCGCTAAGGATGGTGGACACCATCTCCATGGTAATATCCAGCTTTCCCGCCTTATAGGCCGCCTCCTTCTGCTTGTCAAAGTCCTCTCGGGCAGTGTCCAGCTGGTCCCGGGCAGCCTCCAGCTGGGTCTGGGCCGAGGAAAGAGCAGACTGGCCCGCCAAAATCTGGGAGAGCCCGGCGCTGATCTGCATCATGCCATTGGCCTGCTGCCGGGAAAGCTCTTTCAGTGCCTGGTCCACGGTAAGCCCGCCGCTTTCCAGCTGGGAAAGAGCGCCTTGCAGCTGCTGTTTTCCGGCGGTAAGCTGGCTCAAATTCTTTTCCAGTTCCTCCAGCGCGGCAGAAAGGTTATCCGGGTCGGCCCCTGCGGCGCTGGCCATAGCCCGGGCTTCCTGTAGGGCCTGGTCTACCTTCGCCTTGTTAGCGGTCAGCTCCTCCAGCCGGGCCGGGGCCTCCTCTGGGGTAACCCCCAGCCCAGCCAGGCCAGCCTCCACAGCGGCCAGCTGGCCCTTTAGCTGCTCCAGCTGGGCTAGCAAGGCGGCATACTCCTCAGTTTCCGGGTCCAGGGCCGCCATCTGCTCTTCCAAAGCGGCAACCTGGCCCTGTAGCGCGGTGTAAGAGGTAACCAGCTCCTGCAAGCCTGCCACAGCCTGGTCCAAAGCCCCCGCTTGGGCTTGCAGCTCCTCCAGGGAGGTTTTCAGGGTGTTCAGTTGTTCCTGGGACTTTTTCAGCTGTTCCAGGTTCTGGTCCATGGTGGAAAGCTGGGCCTTCATCTGGGCCTTGGCAGACTCAATCTCCACCTTTTGGGAGATCAGCTGCCCTTGGGCCTGGCCAGTCTGCTGGGTCAGCTGCTCTTGGCCCTGCTCCAGCTGGGCCCGCTGGCCCGCCAGTTCATCAGACTTCTCCTCGGTCTCCCGCAGGCCGTCCTCAATCTCCTGGCCGCTTTGGTCCATTTCCTCCTGGGCCTCGCCAAACTTTTGGTCCAGCTTCTGCTTCATCTTGGCGTTCAGCGCGTCGATCTTGTCCTGGCGCAGCTCCAGGGCAACCTGCTCTTCCACATTGCCGCTGACAGACACCCCGGCCACGCCCTCAATGCCCTCCAGCTTCATCAGCAGCTCATTGTCCAGCAGGTTGGTCAGGGCAATGTTGTCCATGCCCTCCATCTCCACAGCGGCCACGGTAACAGGCAGCATATTGGGGTTGATCTTCATGATGTAAGGGGTTCCCACCGTGTCGTCCCAGCTGCCGGAGACCGAGTTCAGTTTTTCCCGGATGTCCGCGGTAAGGGTATCCATATTCGCGTCATCGGTAAGCTGTAGCATAACTTGAGAGGAATTTTCCCTGGATACAGAAGTGATCTCCTCCACATGGTCCAGGGTTGCCATAGTCTGCTCAATGGGCCTAGTCACCTGGTCCTCCACCTCCTCGGGGGTAGCGCCGGGGTAGGCGGTGACAATCACCGCGTAGGGCAGGTTGATGTTTGGCAGCAGGTCCGGGGTCATGCGGGAAAAAGCCACCGCCCCCAGCACCAGAACCATGACCACGCCCACCAAAACGGTGAGGGGCTTTTTTACACTGAATTTTGAGAACATGGAACCATTCCTCTCTCTAAGAACCCCTATTCACGGGTTCAAAAATACGATTTACGCAACTGGTTTAAATTATAATCCTCCCTGCCCCAGGAATGATGAATTTTTTGTAAAAGTTTTGGCATAGCAAAAGAGCCGGGCGGCCCTGGGGACAATCCGGCTCTTTCCTTTAAGGCAATACCGCCTTTTCCTGCCACTGGCGTTTTTTCTCTGGCGGCACGGTCTTTAGCTCTGCCAGGGCATAGTCCTGGCCCAGGGCCTCCCACTTGGTTTTGCCAATGTCGTGGTAGGCCATTATCTCCACGCTCTCCACGCAGCCGTGCCGCTCTCGCAGCCCCCGGATGGCCGCGAAGTGCTCCTCCTGGTCGTTAACCTTCGGAATAATGGGGCAGCGCAGGGCCACCCGGGCGCCCATCTGGTCTAGCAGGGCCAGAGAATCCAGCACCGGCTCCAGCGGGGCCCCGGTCCAGCGCTTGTGCTCTTGGGGGTCGCTGTGCTTGAAATCCAGCAAAAACAAATCCGTCCCCTCCGCCAGGGCTTTCAGCCGCTCTGGGGCCACCAGGCCGTTGGTCTCCAGGGCGGTGTGGTAGCCCCGCTCCTTACAGGCGGACAGCAGCTCTGTCAAAAAGTTGAACTGCACCGAGGCCTCTCCCCCGGAGAAGGTCACCCCGCCCCCCGAGGACCGGTAGTACTTGGCGTCTTTGTCCACCTCTGCCATCACCTGGGCGGCGTCCATCTCCCGGCCCGAGAGCTCCAGGGCCCCGTTGGGGCAGAGGCCCGCGCAGTGCCCGCAGACCGCGCATTTTTCCCGATGGAAAGCATGCCCGGCCTCCCCCACCTGGTGGGCCCCCTGGGGGCAGGCGGTACAGGCCCCGCAGCGGGCGCACTTCTCCAGCCGGTACAACAGCTGGGGCTGGGGAGAGAAGCTCTCAGGATTATGGCACCAGGCACAGCGCATATTGCAGCCCTTTAGGAACACCGTAGTGCGGATGCCCGGGCCGTCGTACACGCAGAAGCGCTGAATATCGAACACAATGCCAGTGGTTTTAGGCTCCATAGGTAGTCCTCTCAATGATCTCCCGCTGGACGATGGGGTTCAGGGTGACGAACCGGGCGGAGAAACCGCCAATGCGCACCAGCAGGTTCTGGTAGTTTTCCGGGTGGACCATAGCGTTTTCCAGGTCCTCTTTGCCCACCACGCACAGGTTGGTCTGCACGCCGCCGTTCTGGTAAAAGGCTTTCAGCACCGCGCCCACCTTATCCATGGCCCCAGCGAACAGCTCCTTGGTAAAGCGCACGTTGTTGATGACCCCCACGTGTTTGGTATTGTCAAACTTGGACATGGAGTTCAGCAGGGCGGTGACGCCGCACTTATCCGCCCCAATAGAGGGTCCGTTGGCGTTGGCCATAGGCGCGCCTTTGTGGCGGCCGCAGGCCGAGGCGGAGCAGAAGTTGCCCCATTCGGCGCTCATGGAGTTGTTCACGCTGACAATATTATACCTGTGCAGCCCAGCTTTTTCCCCGGCCTGGCTGGTCATGCGGCCCAGGTCGCCGAACAGCCGCACGGCCATAGCGTCGGCCGTCTCCTGGTCGTTGCCGTATTTAGGGGCGTCCAGGCAGAGGCGGCGCACGTCCTCATGGCCCGCAAAGTCCTGGTCCAAAACCTCCACCATCTGGCCCAGAGTCAGGCGCTTCTCCTCATAGACCAGCTGTTTGATAGCCGTCAGGCTGTCGGCGCAGCTGATGATGCCGAACATCTCGCTAGAGGCGTTCAGGTACCGCACGCCCCCCTCAAAGGCGGCCTTGCCCCGGGCGATGCAGTCGTCCAGCAGCAGGCTCAGGTGCAGGTAGGGGGCGTCCTCCCCGGCGATTTGATAGTTCAAATACTTTTGCACCGCGTACTTCTCAATCACCGGCCGCAGCTGGCCCATCACTGCGCCATACAGCTTTTCAAAGCTGTCCAGCTCATCCAGCCCGCCGGTTTTCTCCCCGCAGAACACCCCGTGGTACGAGTCCACCCCGTTGTGCAGGGCCAGGTCCAGGGCCTTTAGGGCGTTGATGCCGTTGTTGGGGGTGCCCACACTGTAGCCCACCAGCACATATTCGCCGCAGCCAAAGGGCACGTACTGCTCCGCCTCGGCCCGGCTGACGCCGTAGACCTTCTCCACGGCGGGCACGTTGGTGTCGTCGGAATAGATGATGGGGAAGGTGGTCCCCTCGGCGTTGACCTCCATGGCCTTTTGGAACACCGCCTCGCTCATGCCGGTATAGTACCGCAGGGTCAGCTGGGGCACCGTTTCCCGAAAACGCCGGGAGGCCTCCATAATCGCCATCGCCAGCCGGTCGGCCTCTTCCGGGTGGCGGCGGCCCACCCCGCCGATGATCACCCGGCAGTCGTGGATCTTGTTGATCTCCTTAAAATGTTTATATAGGTAGAGAATGATCTCTACGCCCTCTTCCTCCGTGATGCGCCCGGCGTCCAGGTCGGCGGCGTACAGGGGACCCAGATAGTCGTCCATGCGGCTGTAGTTCATCAGGTCGCAGCTGACGGAGTAAATCCACATCAGCTGCACGCCCTCCAGGAAAGTGGCCGGCGGGTTATGCTGTATGTGGCAAAGGGCCTGGGCCATCCGCTCAAAGCGCCCCTTGGCGGCGGAGCCCCCGGCCTTTTGGGCCAGTTCCTCCGCCTGGGCCTGGTAGCGGGCGCAGGCCTGCCGCAGGCTCTGGGTCCACATTTTCAGCGCTGTATAAAAGGAGTTCTCCCCCCGGCGCTGTACCATGCCGTCAATCTCCCGGTCCAGGCCGTCAAAGCCCAGCTGAATCAGCTTTTCAAAGTCCAGGTTGGTGCCCGCCACCCGGCAGTCGCAGTTGCCCACCCCGGGGCTGGCGTAGCCTTTGGGGGGCACGTAGCCATAGCGGCTGGCAAAGGCCAGGTCCAGCTTGCGGGCGGTGTGCTCTTCGTGCCAATAGTTTTGCAGGGCCTGGCACTGGTACACCTCCTGGGCGCTCAGCTGGTCCCCGCACTGGCCCAGAGCCTGGGCAAACTCGAACTCGTTAAAATAATAGGTATAGCAGCCCCCCACCATGGCGGAGTATCCCCCCACCTGAGAGGTAAAGCCCAGGTAGCCGTGTTCGTACCGGCCGGCAACGCCGTCGTTTTCGTCAATAGGGACCAGAATGTTTTTCAGCTGAAGGTCCATGCAGCGGGCCTCCCGCAGGTAGATGTCGCCCTCGTTTTCCCGGTAGACCCGGGAGAACTCCAGGGCGTCGCGGAGCTTTTGAATTGGGGTTTTATACATGGTCAGGTTCCTCCTTTGAGATTTTATTTCATTTTATATCTGGGATATTGGGGGGTGCATTTTAGGGTGGTGCTTTGTTTCTTCCGCTGGGTGGTTTTTTGCCGCTCTCTTTTCTGCTGGGTCTTTCTGCCGGCGCTTTTTGCCGCTCTCTTTTCTGCTGGGTCTTTCTGTCGGCGCTTTTGCCGCTCTCTTTTCTGTTAAGTTTTTCTGCCGGCGCTTTTTGCCGGTAGGTTTTTGCTGATTAAGGGCCTTCGCTCTGGGGCGCTGTGGGGTGGGGGCCGCTGTTTCGCAGCTGCCGCGACTTTGCGCGGCAGCTGCGAAAGGCGCTACTTTTTGGCGGCGCGATGGCTGTGCTTCCCCTCCGGCTGGTGGGCCGCTTGGGGTTTGGGCCTTTACTTTCGGGTTTCTTTCGCGCCGCTTTTTCTTTACATGCCGCTTCTTTAAGGCCGCCTCCGGCGGGGAGGGACTCTGTCCCTCCACCCCGCAAGGGGGCAACCGCCCCCTTGACCCCACGGCGCTTCGCGCCTTTTTACTTGCTTTTTGTGGGGCGGGCGACTATAATAAAGCAAACTCTTTGCATGGGAGGCCCCTCTATGGACGAGCCTGTTCTGCTCCATCTGACCGAATCCGGCTTCCGCCAAGGCGAGGCCGGCGTCCTCCACCAGCGGGGCGTACACTCCACCTACCGTCTCCACACCCACGACTTCTACGAGCTCTTCCTGGTGCCAAACGGCAGCGCCATCCACGTGGTCAACGGCCAGACCCAAATCCTCACCGGCGGCTCCCTAGTGCTCATCCGCCCCAGCGACGTGCATAAGTACGAGCCCCTGGACGGCAGCGACTTCGAGCTGCTCAGCGCCGGAATACCCGCCGCCGCCTTTCGCCGCCTTTGCACCTACCTGGCGGTAGAGGAGCGGGTATTCCTGGCTCCCGCGCTGCCGCCCCACCGGGTCCTTTCCGGCTGGGTCTTGGCAGACACCGCCCGCCGCCTGTTAGAGGCGCCCACTGCGGCCCCGGACCTGGCCCTCTATGTGCTGGGGCTGTTCCCCGGGCTGGTGGGGGCGTTTTTAAGCGGTCCGCCCAAAGAGCCGCCCTTTCCCCCCTGGTTCTCCCAGCTGATTGAGGAGATGAACCGGCCGGAAAATTTTGTCCCCGGCCTGCCCCGGCTGCTGCGGCTGGCCAACTTCTCACAGGAGCACTTGACCCGGCTGTTCCGCCGGTACCTGGGGGCTACCCCCACCGAGTTCATCAACACCAAGCGCTTGGAGCTGGCCTGCGACCTGCTGCTGGCCGGAGAGGTCCCCGCCGCCCAGGTGGGCGGGCTGTGCGGTTTTAACAGCCAGAGCCATTTTTATCGTCTCTTTACCGCCCGCTACGGCTATCCGCCTAAAAAGTACCGGGACGCCTTTTTACACCAAAGCGCCGGAAGTTCATCCTCATTATAAGCTTTTTTAGGATAAAATCCACTGCTACATTGACGGGTTTTTCCACTATATTGATTTTTTATAGAAGATCAAATCCAAAACGGGATTCACCGCCAAGCCGCCTCTTAGTCTAAAAGCCTGTTTAGTATCTAGGCCCGCATAGATTGCAAGGTCAGATGTTTCGCCAGAGTGTTTAAATTGAATGCCGCCAATTAGGGCTTGTTTGAAAATAGAGGAAATGACGAATTTTTGGCCAGAAGGGGACAATTTCAAGGAGAAGAACCGCTGTAGTTAGCTGCGCTAACTACGTCACTCTGGCGATTGACGAGGATTTTCGACGTAGAAAGTGGCCTCTTCTGGCCAAAAAAGACGACGTTTTCGATTTTTCAAACAAGCCCTAGACCATTCTGTGGTCTTGGGCTTCAAGCAAGCGAAAGTTTGGGTGCTATGGTGAAAAATATGCCAGCTATGTGCGCCCCGATGCTAAACAGGCTTCTAAAGCCCAGAAAGAGGCACGCCAATGGGTTTCCCACCTTAAAAACAAATAAGGCGAAGCCCTGTTGCTCCGCCGTTCCTCTATATTCTATGAATAAGTTTTATAAGCCACGGCCCTTCTCCCCAATGAATGCCTTAGCTTCTTTCCTGTGGATGTAGAAGCCCATCGTCTTGCATCCTTATGAAGTCTCAAAACAATTTTGCTTCAGCTGTTTTCCCATATTTCTATCCTCTGTTCTGGGCCATCCTATAAGCATGGGAGCTTCTGGGCAGTGGTTGGCGCGGTTTTTGGCCAGAACCTTGGAGCTGTGGCAGGCGTAGCAGTACAGGCAGCCGTGGGCGCAGGTGTCGTAGCAGCCAATGTCCACGCTTTGGGCACAGCCGCACTCTGGCCGCTGGTTCTTATCCTTCTTCACCGGCCGGGCCGCGCCCCAGGGCCCGGCAAAGCGGGCCGGGTCCACGCAGCGGGCCCTTTCTATCCCCAGGGCACTTAGGTCCATGGGCTCGGCGCAGGCATCTATGGCCAGGCCACAGCTGTGGGCAATCCGGGCCAGCTCACCGGCCAGCCGGCGCTGTTCCTCTTGGGAAAAATCCACCAGGCCCAGGGGCTCCATAGCCCGGGCGGTGTTCCGGTAAAAGTCTAAAAAGCTGATGGTACACCGGCGGGTATAAGGGGCAAGGCGGCGGGTCAGCTCTCCAAAATAATGGACATGATAGGCAAAGCTGTAGTTTCGGCTAAGGAAAATGGGGTCGTACCGCCAGATCACCCGGTCGGGGCCCAGCTTTTCCGCCAACTGAATGAAAGCTGGGATCAGCTTTTGGCCTTTATTGGGCACCCCGGGCTCTACGTCCTGACCATAAGAGGTAATGGTAAACTGAAAATAATAGGCGTAGTCCTCCAGCTCCTTCAGCCGGGGCAGCAAGGGAGCGGGGTTTTTGGTCCAGAACACAATTCCCTCCACCGCCTGAGGAGAAAGATCCACCCGGCGGATCTGCTGGGGATTCATGGGATTGGGCACCAGGACCTCTCCGGCCTGAAAACAGTGGAGCAGCCAGGAAGTATAATAGGCAGGGATGTCCGTGCGGCGGCTGGCGCTGAGAATCATGGGGGCCCTCCTTACCGGCATTCATTTGTTGAAAAGGCCTCACGGCCTGGCTGTAGACTGCCTGGGAATATGGGCGCATGGCAGCAAGATTCTGGGATTGTCCGCCTGCCGCCCCGCCATAAGATCCAACAGGATCTTGGCACTGGCCCGCCCCATTTGGGCAAGCGGAAGATCAATGGTCGTTAGAGCGGGAATCACAAAGCCAGAGGCACTGTCATTGTCGAAACCATGCAGAGAAAGGTCCTCTGGTACCCGAACACCCCGCTCATGGGCTGCTTTCATGGCGCCAAAGGCCATGGGATCGTTCATGCAGAAAATGGCCGTAGGGGGCGCGGGCAGGTCCAGCAGCCTGCCGCACTGCTCGTATCCCATGCTAAACCCCCAGCTGCCTGTGCAGACATAGGCTGGGTCAAAAACCAGGTCGTGTTCCATCAAGGACTCGGTATAGGCCTGCATCCGCCGGTGGGTGGGAATGGAATTGATCGGCCCGGAGATTAGGGCAATCCGCTGGTGGCCTAGTCCAGCCAAGTAGTCCACAGCCAGCTTTGCCCCCTGATAATCATCATAGTTTACCGTATAGTCGTCCCCGCTTTTGGTAAAGCAGTAGGCGTATACCACGGGAAAAGGCAGCTCTGGTAAAATCCCCTCTACGTCCCTAGGGTGCAGGCCCACATAGATCAGGCCGCTGACCCGAGAGGCCAGCAGGCTGGTAACACTGAGCTCCACAGAATGCCGGAACTCTGGCAGACAGACCAGTTTATCATACTCCACGTACTTTTGTAAAAGGGCCAGGTGCTCCAGCCGCAGGTTATATAGACTCAGGGCAAAGTCCTGGGCCTCGCACACAGCGGAGATTCCTTCTATAATCTGCCCGGTCATGAAGGCCCCGATGTCCTCCACAACAATTCCAATGGTGCTGGTCCGGCTGGTTTTTAGATCCTTGGCCAGCGTGTTTGGGATATAATTCAGCTGCTTAATGGCAGCCCGCACCCGGGCCTCGGTTTTTGGTGCGGTGGTCCCCTTGCGGTTAATCACATTGGACACCGTGGCCACAGAAACACCAGCCAGGGCAGCCACATCGTTGATGGTACTGATGGTCAAAAGAACCACCTCCTTGGTTTCTCAAACAAACCGTTTTTTTAAGGCAATACCGCAGAATTCTAAGTACCGTATTGCGCAGTCAGATTTTTCTTCAGAGGGTACAGATTGAGCGCCGTCCATCTCACCATTGACCAGCGAAAGCTGTGCCCTATCACGGAAAATCTGCAAGCAAGACGGTGCTTAAGGCGCCACCCGCGAATGGTGCGGGGGTGCCTTAAGGAAAAGCCGCTCCTTAAATATCAGGAAAACACAGGTATGCCCCATGGAACGGACAAGCGGCTGATAAAACGTTTCAAATTTCAGAAAAATCCATAATGTTCGTAGTATAGCATAGGCCCAGAAAATTTGCAAGCGCTATCTTATATATCCTTGTGCCAGAAGTGGTAAGTCAGGGAAAAAGTGGAATTTTTTTGGAAAAGACGGAAAAAAGGTTGACATCGTTTTCCCCCTGTGATATTATTATAGCCAAAAAAGAGTAAAACTTTATCCTAAAACTTGAAACGTTTTAATGAGTGTGCTACACCCCTGACCTGTTTTGGAGAAAACATGCCCAATCGCCCTAGCTGTTCTGGAAAAAAGGTAGCAAAACCGGCGAAAAACCCTTGGGGGGTCTTGGGAGGCGGTAACGAGCTTTCTCACAAATGAGCGGTTTTTTACAAAACAAATTGAAACGATTCAAGTTTTGGACCAGAAAATTCCCCCGGGCCTTTGGCCGGACTGGCAAAAAGCCCTTGCCAGAACCCCCGGGAGAGTTCTGGAAAAATCCGCAAAAGGAGGAACGGACTATGGCGGAAAAATCGCCAAGCCAAAAGGGTAGGCTGTTCAAAAGGTTCGTACGAGAGCGCGAGCTCTGGTTTTGGAGCGTTCTGTGCATTATATGGTGGGTGGTGTTCTTCCTCATTCCCCTATACGGCATTGTGTATGCGTTTTTCGACTATGTACCGGGCCGGGACCTCTCTTGGGACCGGTTTGTGGGGCTAAAGCATTTCGCCGCTTTCTTCCAGGGCAAAGACGCGGGCACCATCATCCGAAACACCCTGATTATCGGCGGACTAAACACCACAGTCGGCTTTGTCGCCCCCATTGCGCTGGCCCTGCTCTTTGACGAACTGCGCAGCTCCAAGCTAAAGCGTGTGACCCAGACTATCTCTTACCTGCCCTATTTTGTGTCCTGGGTGGTGGTGGCCAGCATCCTGACCGCCACACTTAGCAGTGAGGGCGTGGTAAACGAGGTGCTGATGAGCTTGGGCCTTTTGGAAAAGCCCATCCTGTTTTTGCAAGAGGGCAAGTACTTCTGGGGCATGATTACCATTGTGAACATCTGGAAAAACATTGGCTACAGCACCATTTTATACATGTCTGCCATCGCGGGCATTGACCAGGAACTATATGAGGCCGGCGCTGTGGATGGCCTGGGCCGCTGGGGCATGGTAAAGCATATCACCCTGCCCAGTATCCTGCCCACCATTGTGCTGCTATTCATTTTGGGCATTGGCGGCATTTTGAATATTGGCTACGAGCAGCATCTGCTCATTGGCCAGCCCACCACCCGGGAATACTGGGATATTATCGACACCTACGTGTACCGCTTCGGCGTACAGATGGGGCGGCATTCTTTTGCCATTGCCGTGGGGCTGATGAAGTCTGTGATTGGCCTCACCCTGGTGTTTGTCACCAACTGGATCTCAAAAAAGACCATGAGCATGTCTATATTTTAAAGGGAAAGGAGGAATAAGCTTATGCGTTTCAGCAAATCCAGTAAGTCCAGCCATGCCAATACCCACTCGGCCGCCAACGGGCGGCTGCGGCTGGCAAAAAAGACTGTTTCCAGCCAAGTTTTCGACGTGGTAAACGTGATTATTATGATCCTGCTGATTTTTGTGATGATCTACCCTTTCTGGAACCAGCTGATTGTCTCGCTAAATGACGGTATTGATACCCAGCGGGGCGGTCTGTACTTCTTCCCCCGGATGTTCACTCTCAATAACTATGACTACATTTTGAAGTCCGAGGGCCTGGGCTCTGCGGTGATGTGGTCTCTGCTGCGGGTTTTTGTGGGCACCATTACCCACCTAATATGCAGCGGGTTTTTAGCCTATATTACTACCGTAAAGTTCTTCTCCTTCCACCGGCCTCTACGCACCATGTTCCTTATCACAATGTACATATCCGGGGGCATGATTCCCATTTACCTGTGGTATACCAAGATTGGCCTTTTAGAGACTTTCACGGTCTATTGGCTGCCAGGGCTTATTGGGGCCTATGATATGATGCTGATTGCCTCCTACATTGAGGGGCTGCCCGACGCAGTGACCGAGTCGGCCCGGATTGACGGAGCCCGAGAGGTAACTATCTTCTTCCGGGTAGTGGCTCCCCTGTGCGTGCCCGTGTTTGCCGCTTTGGCAGTGATGACCGCTGTGGGCCACTGGAACTCCTGGTTTGACACCATGCTGTACAACTCTTCCGGCAAATATGACACCCTGCAAATGCTTTTGCGAGACATCCTCATAGAGTCTGACAAGATTAAAAAGCTGATGCAGGACGCCACAGTGGGCGCGGACGCTGTAAAGAGCCAGGTGTCCCGCATTTCCACGCAGTCCATGCGGGCAGCCACCACTATGATTGTAACCATTCCCATTGTGTGCGTGTACCCCTTCTTCCAGCGGTACTTTGTAAAGGGTATTTCCATTGGCGCGGTAAAGGGATAAAGCGGCACGGGTGGTTTTTTGGCAAGACGCGAAGCGTTAATGGGACAAGGGAACAGTTCCCTTGTGGATGATCAAGGCAGAGCCTTGATCATCCTGCGCCGAACCATGCTTTCTAGCTTCCAGCCAACCCAACCGGCAGGACGGCAAAACTTTTACGGTTTCTCTGGAACACTAGACGCCTCCGCGCCCTGTCTTCAAACGGCTTCTATTGCTTGGCAGTTTTGAATAGAGGCAGCCGGACTGTCCGGCTGAACATCACAAAAACAGAAAGGATGAACCAAACTATGAGCAAGACAAAACGCATTCTCGCCCTGGTACTGGCCCTGGCGCTGGTTCTGGCTTTGGCGGCCTGCGGCGGAGACAGCGGCTCTTCGAGCTCCACACCGGAGTCCTCCAAGACGGATGCTTCCTCCGCTTCCTCCAGCTCTACAGAGAGCGGCGGCGGCGATTCCGCCCCCACTGGCGAGACCAACAAGTACGGCTGGGAAGTGCCCGCCGAGACCCTGAAGTTCTCTTACTTTTATGCGGACGACGGCACCATGGCCCAGGACGAAGAGGACGAGCGCCTGGCCGAGACCGCCCAGGTGCTAAAGGATGAGTTCAATGTGGAGATTGAGCGCATCGTCTACAAGCAGGACCCCACCGAGCGCTTGAACCTGATGCTGGCTGGCAACGACTACCCGGACGTGATCTCCGGCATGCCGGACGCTATGGCCGAAACCTTCATCGACCAGGGCCGTGCCCAGCAGCTGGACGACCTTCTGGACCAGTACGGCCAGAATATTGTGAGCGGCTATGGCAAGTACCTGAACCTAATGCGGGACGACGAGGGTAAGATCTTTAAGCTGGCCCACTCTTGGGGCCACACCACCGACGGCATGGGCCGTGACTTTGCGGTGCGCTGGGACTGGCAGCAGGAGACCGGCCTGCCCCTGTACGACAGCTTTGACAGCTACTATGAGACCATCAAGAAGATCGTGGAAAACCACCCCACCAATGACGCGGGCGAAAAGGTCTATGGCTTTACAGCTTTCTCTGAGAAGGGCGAGGAGTTCTATAAGACTCCTCTGGCCTACCTGGGCTTGTTCGGCGTCAGCGGCGGTGTAAACACCAGCGGCGGTTCCATTACCCACTATTACAAGCTGAACGACGACGGGAGCATTGCCTACTGGGTGGACACCGAAGAGGGCCTGCGGGTGGCAAAATATATCAACCAGTTCTGGCGTGACGGCCTCATTGACCCCGACTTCCAGACCAAAGACTACGACGCCTCTGTGGCCTTTATGTCCAACGAGCGCGTGGCCGGCAACATTGGCACCTGGTGGCACAACCACGTGGGCGGCCACCAGATCTGGATGTCCACCGAGGACGACTGGACCATTGAGAAGCGCATGCAGTGCGTGACCTTCCAAGAAGGCGACGCCACCCCCGCCCTGATTTCCGACAACTTTATCCGCACCACCCGCTGCATCATTACCGACAAGTGCCAGAACCCTGAAAACGTGATGAAATACTGGAACTGGGAGGTTACCCCCCTGGGCCTGGCCTTTGTTACCATGGGTCCCGAGGGCGAAGAGCGGGCCTGGAGCATTGACGAGAACGGAGACGCTAAGTTCAGCGACCTGTACTGGTACGGTAAAGAGGGCGATGATACCTTCCTGTGGGATAGCTGGGAAGAGGACATGGGCAGCTTTAACTACTGGATGATGGCCCCGGGCTATACCCCCGAGGACAAGATGGACAACCCCGGCGAGGGCTGGGCCGATCCTGTGGTGAAGATTAACGCGTGGGACCCCATTGGCGACTTCAGCCAGCTGGATCAAGACAAGCTGGCCCCTGGCAACAAGGTCATGCAGTCCCACTATGAGACCTCCACGCCTTATCTGTGGGACCAGACCCTGTGGACCCTGAGCTTCTCTCCGGACGACCCCGAGCAGCTGATCAACCAGGACGTGGCGGACTGCATTTCCAGCGCATGGGTGCAGGTGGTTATGGCCAACACCGAGGAAGAGTGCGTAGAGCTCTTTGAAAAGATGAAGAACGACCTGCACGCCATGGGTCTAGACGACCTGGTGGCGTTCCAGCAGGCAGCCCTGGATAAGAACAGGGCCAAGATGGAAGGCAACTAAGTCAACTAAGTCAACACAATTTTCATTTGTCTTATAGCTGGTGACCAGCCCGCGTCTCCTTTTTTGGCGGCGCGGGCTGGCTGCTTAATAAACACCATGGCTCCTGTGGCCTGGCCGCTTTGTGAGCCCTCACTCCCCTGCCCCCAAAGCTCTTGGGCAGATTTATCATAAGAAAATTTTTACCCAGAAAGGAAATCACCATGCCTTACCAAGACATCAACCTGAAAAACATCAAAGTGGACGACGGTTTCTGGAACAAACGCATCCGCAACGCAGTAGAAAACGTGGTGCCCTACCAGTGGCGGGTCCTTAACGACCAAGAGCCCGGCGCCGCCCCCAGCCACGCGGTGATGAACTTTAAAATTGCCGCTGGAATGGAAGAGGGGGAGTTCTCCGGTTATCAGTTCCAAGACAGCGACCTGGCCAAGTGGATGGAGGCCGCGTCCTTTAGCTTGATCTACCATGATTCTGCGAAAGTCCGGGCCGCCCTGGAAGAGGCGATTGACATTATTGAAAAAGCCCAGCAGTCCGATGGCTACCTGGACACCCACTATATTCTGGCAAAACCAGACAAAAAGTGGCGGGAGATTGCCCATGGCCACGAACTGTATTGCTCGGGCCATATGCTGGAGGCCGCCGTGGCCTACTATACCGTTACTGGCAGCGACCGGCTACTGAAGGTGATGGAGAAAAATGTACGGCTTATCCGCCAGGTGTTTGGCAAGGGAGAGGGACAGATCGACTCCTACCCGGGCCACGAGGAACTGGAGCTGGCCCTGATGAAGGCCTACCGGGCCACCGGGGAGCCGGTCTATTTTGACCTTGCCCAGTACTTTGTGGAAAATCGAGGCGAAAAGCCCGGATTTATGGAAGAGGACCGCTTTTTAGAGCTCAGCGGCAAGGACCGCTGGCTGGGCCCCGACTATCACCAGGCCCATGCCAAAATTCGGGACCAGAAGGCCGCCGAGGGCCACGCGGTGCGGGCCATGTACTTCTTCACCGGGGCGGCGGACGTAGCCCTGGAGACCGGCGACCCCACCCTAAAGGCGGCCCTGGAGGACCTGTGGCGCAATGTGACAGGCCGACGGATGTACATTACCGGAGGCGTGGGGTCTCAAGGAGACGGAGAGCGCTTTACCATTGACTACGACCTGCCTAATGACACCTGCTACACCGAGACCTGCGCGGCCATTGGCCTGGCCATGTGGGCCCTGCGGATGCTGCGCCTGGAGCCAGATTCCCGCTATGCGGACGTGATGGAGCGGGCCCTGTACAATAATGTTCTTAGCGGCATCTCCGAGGATGGGGAGCATTACTTCTACGTGAATCCCCTACAGCTGAAGCCGGACGTGGCCAAGTACCGCCGGGACCACGAGTCTGTGGAGCCGGAACGGGTAAAATGGTTTGGCTGCGCCTGCTGCCCGCCCAACGTAATCCGTACTCTGTGCGGCCTGGGGGGCTATGTATATACCCAGCAGGGGAATGCCATCTACCAGCACCTGTATGTGGGCCACAGTGCGGAGATGGAGACAGATAAGGGCACGGTCCGGCTTTGCTGCCAGTCCTCCATGCCCTGGCAGGGCGCGGCCTCCATTACCTACTACGGGCCAGAGGGGGTCACCCTATATCTGCGGGTGCCGGAGTATGCCAAAAACTTTACCGTATCCCAGAGCGGCACGGTCCTGAACCTTAACATTGAAAAGGGCTACGCAAGACTAGAGCCAAAGGACGGCTGCACCTACCAGGTGAGCTTTGCCATGGAGGCCCAGTTTGTCCAGGCCAACCCCCGGGTTACCGAGGATTGCGGCAAGGCCGCGGTGCTGCGGGGGCCCCTGGTATATTGTGCGGAAGAGGCGGACAACGGCCCCCTGCTGAACAGCTTTACAGTGGATATGGGCATAGCTCCCACAGCGGAAGAGATCCCGCTCTTTGGGGGCATTACCCTGCTGAAGGTAAAGGGCACCCGCCCCGACCCAAACCAGTGGCCGGAGGACCAACTATATAGCCCGGCTCCCAGCGCCCGGGTAAATGCAGAGCTGAAGCTAATTCCCTACTTCCTATGGAACAATCGGGGCCTGGGGGAAATGTTGGTGTGGATGAACGCCCGATAGAGAAAGCGGCAAAAAAAGATAATATAGCCGCCAGATAAAACATCCACACCCGTGCCGGGCCGCCCCAAGAGGGGCCTTATCTGCCCAAAAATCATGTTAACGCATTTGGGCCGGTCAAGGCTCTTGCTTGGGGAGTTCTAATGGTGGCGGGTACTGAAGGGCGCTTTTTCTGGCAAGTGTCCTTCCCTGTAATGCGTTTTTAAGGGACAGAGCAAGGCCGCGGGGCTCTGTCTCCCACCCGGAAGGGGCCTAACGCCCTTTCACGGCGCAGTGTATTCATCTTTTGTTTCTATTCTATATTTTTAAAGGAGTTCCTTCTATGCAACGCTTTTTTAAGGAAAACGGCGCCCTGGTCTGGCGGGGCAATGGCGAGACTCTGGTTCTGGAGCCCTGGGGGCCGGACAGCCTTCGGCTGCGCTCCCGAATGATGGGAGATATTTTGGACGATGATTTTGCCCTGCTGCCCAATCCCCCCGCCCATGGCCCAGTTCAAATTGAGGTGGAGGACCAGCGGGCCAGCATCACCAACGGCAAAATTCGCGCCGAGCTGGACTATGACCCCTGGTTCCGAAACTGCCGGGTTCATTACTATAATCAAGAGGGCAAACTTCTGCTGGAAGAGGCCTTTAACTACGGCGGCCTGAAGAAGTACGCCCGGGAGTTTATCCCCCTGCCTGGGGGCGACTACCGGCTGACCCTAAACTTCGAGGCCCCGGAGGACGAGAAGCTCTTCGGCATGGGCCAGTATCAGCAGGAATATTTGGACCTAAAGTACAGCGTGGTGGAGATGTCCCAGCGGAACACCCAGGTGAGCGTGCCCTTTCTGCTCTCCAGCCGGGGCTACGGCTTTTTGTGGCACAACCCCGCCGTGGGCAAGGCCACCTTTGCCAAAAACTTTACCCAGTGGCAGACCGACGCCAGCCGTCAGGCGGACTACTGGATTACCGCTGGGGACAGCCCCGCCGAAATCATTACCCGCTACGCCTCGGTAACGGGTACCGCCCCCATGATGCCCGAGTACGGCCTGGGCTTTTGGCAGTGCCGCCTGCGGTACTGGAACCAGGAACAGCTGCTGGAGGTGGCCCGGGAGTACAAGCGCCGGGGCCTGCCCCTGGACGTAATTGTGGTGGACTTCTTCCACTGGCCCAAGATGGGGGACTTCCGCTTTGACCCAGAGTTTTTCCCAAACCCCAAAGCCATGGTGGACGAGCTGAAAGAAATGGGCGTGGAGCTGATGGTCTCTGTATGGCCGCAAATTGCCCTGACCAGCGAGAACTATGAGGAAATGCGCCAGCAGGGCCTGCTGGTGCGTGCCGAGCGGGGCAACCAGGTGACCATGCAGTGGCCGGAGGACAGCACCTTTTACGACGCCACCAACCCCCGGGCCCGGGCCTATGTGTGGGAGAAGTGCAAGAAGAACTACTACGACTACGGCATCCGCATTTTCTGGCTGGACGAGGCGGAGCCCGAGTACGGGGTGTGCGATTTTGACAACTACCGCTATCACCTGGGCAACGCCTCCCGGGTGAGCAATATCTACCCCCAGCTGTATGCCCGGGGCTTTTACGAGGGCATGGAGCAGGCGGGGCAGAAGAACATTGTCAACCTGATTCGCTGCGCCTGGGCTGGCAGCCAGCGGTATGGGGCCCTGGTGTGGTCCGGGGACATTGACAGCACCTGGGTGGACTTCCGGCGGCAGATCTGCGCGGGCCTGAACATCTCCCTGGCGGGCATCCCCTGGTGGACCACAGACATTGGCGGCTTTTCCGGCGGCGACCCCACAGACCCAGCCTTTCAAGAGCTGCTGGTGCGGTGGTTTCAGTTTGGCGCCTTCTGCCCGGTAATGCGCCTGCACGGCGACCGGGTCCCCTCCAAGATGATCTATAATAAGGCCGGGGACAAGGTGATGCACGCCGGGGCCGACAATGAGATATGGAGCTTTGGGGAAGAAAACTATCAGATTTTGCGGAAGTATGTGCTCTTCCGGGAGACCATGCGGCCCTATGTGCGCCAGCTAATGCGGGAGGCCCACCAGACCGGCGCGCCGGTGATGCGGGCCATGTTCTACCAGTTCCCGGAGGACGCTAAGTGCTGGGAGCTGACAGACCAGTACTGCTTTGGCCCGGATGTGCTGGTAGCCCCGGTAACCCAGCCGGGGGCTGCGGAGCGAACCGTGTACCTGCCCGCCGGGTGCGGGTGGACCAGCCTGCACGACGGGGCCCGCTATGAGGGCGGCCAAACCGTGACCGCCAGCTCCCCCCTGGAGGTGATTCCCGTGTTCCTGCGAGAGGGAACCCACCAGGAGTGGATAAAGGCCCTTGACTCCTTCCCCGTTTTCCATTAAAATATAAAATCGACATATCTTGACAGGAGGCACTTTCTCATGAACAAAGATTTCTACGCCGGTAACCGCCGGCGTCTATACGAACAGATGAAGCCGGGCTCCCTGCTGGTCCTCTTCTCCGGCATGGAGGTCCGCAAGACCAATGATGAGTTCTACCCCTTCTACACCAACCGCAACTTCCTCTACCTGACCAACCTGGACCAAAAGGAGTCCGCCCTGATTGCCCAAAAAGACAGTGCCGGCCAGGTGACGGAAAAGGTCTATCTGCTGCCCCCGGATCTGATGGCCGAGCGCTGGACTGGGAAACGCATTCAGCCGGACCAGGCGGCAGAGCTCTCTGGCATAGAGAGCATCGGCCTGGTGGGTGAGTTTCAGGCCGAGCTGCACCGGCTGGCTGCCAGCGGACGCTTTCAGCACTTATACCTGGACCTGTACCGGGCCTCTCCCTCTGACCGGGATGAGCCCGCCCACCTGCTGCTCAAGCGAGTACAGAGCGATTACCCCTACCTAAGGGTGGAGAACGCCAACGCCCTGATCCGCCGGCTGCGCACTATTAAGCAGCCCTGTGAAATCGCGGCCCTGCGAAAGGCGGAAGAGATTACTTCAGCGGGTATCACCGCCATGATGCGGGCCTCGAAGCCCGGCATGTACGAGTACCAGTACAAGGCGGTGTTCGACTATGCCCTGGGCCAATACGGGCCCCAGGGGCCAGGGTTCCCCTCTATTATCTCCGCGGGGAAAAACAATTTCTGCATTCACTACTACGCCTACCAGGGCCAGGCCCTGGATGGGGACATGGTCCTCAATGACGTAGGGGCCTGGTATGACCATATGATCACTGACGTTTCCAGGGGCTGGCCCTGCAACGGCAAGTTTAACGACCGCCAGCGGCAGCTCTATGAGATGGCTCTGGCGACCTCGGACCACATGTTTGGCATCATTAAGCCGGGGATGAAAATGGCTGATGTAGACGGCGAATCCCACCGGTATTGCGCCCGGCTGATGAAGGACGCGGGACTTTTGGATGACGTGAAAAACATCGGCCGGTACATGTGGCACGGCGGGGCCCACCACGTGGGCTTTGACGTTCACGACGTGGTGGAGGTCCCAGAGGTGATTGGCCCGGGCATGGTGTTCTGCGTGGACATCGGTATCTATCATGAGGAGCTGGGCATTGGCTTTAGACTGGAGGATAACTGCCTGGTCACCGAGACAGGCTGCGAGAACCTCTCGGCCTGCACGCCCCGGACCATAGAGGCCATTGAGGACACCATGCGCCAGAATTTCGTGGCGTTTTAAGCATGGGGAGCGGGGAATGAACGAGGTACTGATGATCGTGATGGCCGTGGGCGCGGTGCTGGGGGGCTTTGACCGGCTGCGGGGCAACAAGTGGGGCTTTGGCGACAAGTTCGAGACCGGCTTTATGCTGCTGGGCTCCATGGCCCTGTCTATGGCCGGGATGATCTGCCTGGCCCCGGTGCTGGCCAACTGGCTGGGCCGGGTTATTGTGCCCTTGTATCAGCTGATGGGCGTGGACCCAGGCATGTTCGGCAGTGTGCTGGCCATTGATATGGGCGGCTACCAGCTCTCCAAAGAACTGGCCAGAGACCCGCAGATTGGCAGTTACGCGGGCCTGGTGGTAGCGGCCATTTTCGGCTGTACCCTGGTGTTTACCGTGCCGGTGGGCATGGGGCTAATTCAGCGGGAGGACCGGCCCTTTTTTGCCCAGGGGGTGATGCTGGGTCTAGCGGCCATGCCGGTGGGCCTGGCTGTGGGCGGGCTGCTCTGCGGCCTGACCTTACTGGAATGCCTGTGGCAGAACCTGCCGGTGTTCCTTTTGGCAATCCTGCTGTTTATTGGCCTACGGCTGATCCCGAACAAGATGGTGAAGGGCTTCTGCCTCTTGTCCGAGGGCATCCGCTGGCTGGTGACCATTGGCCTGGTGCTGGCCGCCGTGGAGTCCATGACTGGCTGGAACCCCATTCCGGGCATGACCCCTATTGCCGAGGCAATGGATACTGTGGCCTCTATCGGTGTGGTGCTGCTGGGCAGCCTGCCTATGGCGGAGTTGATCCGCCGCCTGCTGGTGCGGCCCTTTGCCTGGCTGGGGGACAGGCTGGGCATGAAACCCCAAAGCCTGACGGGCATGCTGGTGGGCCTGGTCAGCGCCCTGCCCACCCTTTCTATGTACAAGGATATGGACAGCCGGGGCAAGGTGGCGGCAGGGGCCTTTTTGGTCAGTGGTACCAGTCTTTTGGCCGCGCACATGGCCTTTGTGGTTAGCACCGAGCCCCCCATGCTTTTAGCCGTGCTGGCCGCCAAGCTGGCCGGGGCCCTGGCCGCCGTAGCACTGGCCCTGGCCTCTCGAAAAAAGGAAGCGGGGGCGTGAGACCGCTCTCCCAAAGATAGCAAAACGCCGGGACTCTAAAGCAGAAGTTCCGGCGTTTTTTATCATACCTTTGGTTAAGGCAACACCGCGCAATACGGTGCTTAGAATTGTGCGGTATTGCCTTAACTTAAGCAAAGATAAGTTTCCACGTAGAGACCATGTTCCCATGGGCCCTAGAGTGCCACTCTAAAAATCACAAAGGGCCAAGACTTGGTTTTGCCAAGCCCCGACCCTTTGACCGCTGTCTTTTCCCTATCCTGTTGTTCGGTGGTAATATTAGTAGTTCTCGGGCTTTACCTGGAAATAGCTCTGGGGATGGGCGCAGACCGGACAGACCTCCGGGGCCTTCTTGCCCACGCAGATGTGGCCGCAGTTCCTGCACTGCCAAATGGCGTCCCCGTCCTTAGAGAACACCGCCCCTTCCTCCAGGTTCTTCAGCAGCTTACGGTAGCGTTCCTCGTGCTCCTTTTCAATCTTCGCTACGCCCTCAAACAGGTTAGCAATCTGGTCAAAGCCCTCTTCCCGGGCGGTCTTGGCAAAGCCCGCGTACATGTCGGTCCACTCGTAATTTTCTCCTTCGGCCGCGGCCTTCAGGTTCTCCTTGGTCTCGCCAATACCGCCATTGAGCAGCTTAAACCACATTTTGGCGTGTTCCTTCTCGTTGGCGGCGGTCTCCTCGAAAATGGCGGCGATCTGCTCGTAGCCGTCCTTACGGGCCTTGCTGGCAAAGTAGGTGTACTTGTTGCGGGCCTGGCTCTCACCGGCAAAGGCGGTAAGCAGGTTAGCCTCGGTTTTGCTTCCTTTTAGTTCAGGCATGGGACGTTCCTCCTTGTAAAAAATTTAGCCGTATTAAGATTGCAATGCGTGTACTTGTGGCCTTGATATACTGCTTTTAGATATTATGGCATAAAATGGCAAAAATGTCAATAATTCTTATTTTTAGAAATCTGGGAAGCGGTCATATTGGGAAATCAAAAAAACACCTAGGGCAATCCCGCAGAATTCTAAGTACCGTATTGCGCAGTCAGATTTTTCGTGAGAGGGTACAGATTGAGCGCCGTCCATCTCACCATTGACCAGCGAACGCTGTGCGCTATCACGGAAAATCTGCAAGCAAGACGGTGCTTAAGGCGCCACCCGCGAATGGTGCGGGGTTGCCCTAGAGAATTTCCATAACCTTTTCCCCACAGTTTTCTCTATTCAAAAGATCAAACGTGCCGAGTATCTGCCGAAAAGCTGGTTGACCAGCGTCCTTGGACTAACTTCCTATTTTGAATTTGTAAAATTATCGTGAAGCCTGGGAACAGGCTGTTGAAAATTCCGGTCAGGAAGGGTATACTATGAGCAATAGAATACGTTAAAGGTGTTGATTTTTGTGTTTTTCCAAAGGTTCCAGCGCTTTTTGTACGGCCGCTATGGTACAGACCAGATGAGTATGGTTCTGCTGGTGCTAGGCTTAGTATTGTCCCTAGTGGGCGGAATATTCTTTTGGCCGCTCACTCTTTTGGCAGACGCTGTATTTATCTATGCGCTGTTCCGCACCTTTTCCCGGAACATTGCCGCCCGCCAGCGGGAGCTGGCAGCTTTTATGAAGCGATGGGAGCCGATTTCCCGGTGGTTCCGGGTGCAAAGGGAGCGGTTCCGCCAGCGCAAGACCTATAAGTATTTCAAATGCCCAAACTGCCGCCAGCAGCTGCGGGCGCCCCGCGGCAGGGGGAAAATTGAGGTAACCTGCCAGCGGTGCCGAAGCGTTTTTCAGACTAAGACTTAGTCTTTGTCCCCACCCCAGCCAGCTGCTTAATGGCAGGGGATAGGTGGGGAGAATGGGAAAAAACCGAAGTAAACGTTTGTGGGGGTAAAGCCCCAGACCTTTAATGAGGAGAGCAAGATGAGAGAAAAGTTTTCTAAAAATATGCTGGGCACTGGCTGCCTACTGATTGCCTTTGCGGGGGCAGTCACCTTGGCTGTGCTGCGGTTCGACCAGGTGTGGGCCGCCCTGACTACCTTGGGCAACACGGTGGCTCCCCTGATAGGGGGCCTGGTGCTGGCCTATATTTTGAATGTGTTCGTCCACTTTTTTGAGGATATTGCTTTTAAGCCCTTTTCCAGAATAAAATCCCCTATGTGGAAAAAGGCCCGCCGCCCCCTGGCCATTACCCTGGCCTACCTGGTGGTGCTTCTGGTGGCTGTGTTTATCTGCTGCTTTATTATCCCCAGCCTGGTGGAGTCCGTCAGCGGCCTGGCGGCCACCATACAAAAAACCGCGCCGGTGTATGTCAACCAGTTTATGGCATGGGCCAACCAGGTTGCTCTGGAATATGACCTGACCTTTGTCCAGGACTTTTTGCGGGGCTTTAACTGGAGTTCCATGCTTACGGACGTGACAAAGGTCACCACCGAGTTTTTGGCCTCCCTGTTCAATGTTACCGTGAACCTGGCCTCCGGCGTTTTTTCCGTGATTATGGGTTTCATCTTTTCGGTATACATGCTTTTTGGAAAAGAAAAGCTGCTGCGCGGCACCAAGGACGCTCTGCGGGCATTTTTGCCCCACCGGGCCGCCGCGGTGGCCGCCCACGTGGGCCGGCTAAGCAACCGGGTGTTTTTCTCCTTTATCAAAGGGCAGCTTACCGAATGTGTGATTTTGGGGGTGCTGTGCTACCTGGGCATGAGCCTTTTGGGCCTGGACTATGCCCTGCTCATCTCCTCTGTGGTGGCGCTGGGGGCCTTAATTCCCATTTTGGGGGCCTATGTCGGCGCAGGGGTGGGGGCCTTTATCCTATTGCTTGTACACCCCATTGACGCTCTGATCTTTGTGATCTTCCTGGTAATCTTACAGCAGGTGGAGGGCAACCTGATCTATCCCCGGGTGGTGGGCTCCTCGATTGGCCTGCCGCCTCTGTGGACCATGTTCGCGGTGCTGTTCTGGGGAGGCGTCCTGGGCATTGTGGGCATCTGGATTGGCACCCCAGTAACAGCGGTAGCCTACCGTTTGCTGCGCACAACAGTCTATAGCCGGCTGCGTAAACGGGACTCGCTGCCAGAAACGCTAGAAACAGCGGCAGAGAAAGCCTCTTCAAAAGAAGCGGGGGAATAACGCGCACAGGCATCGCGCCGCGCTGCCCGTATGGCACTGACACCTGTACGCTCCCTGCTAAAAACAGAAGAAGGAGCCTCCTCCATATACGGAAGAGGCTCCTTTTCGCGTACTTTTTATAAAATACTTGGGGATATGGTCATGCGGCCTTAGTGGTTCATAACCTCCCAGTACATCTTGGTCTTGGTGCTCACCTCACCCTGGGTGATCGTAAAGGCCATCTCTGGCAGGGACAGCTCCCCCAGACCACTGGGCTCGGGAATGGTGGGGGTGGCGGTTACGGTCATACCCTCTCCGGTAAAGGCGAACAGGAACCGCCGCCCGCTGGCACGACGGGTGTTGCGGATCTGCACCTCCAGCACATCCCGGCCGCGCCAAGATCCGTTAAGGCCATAGGGCGTTCCATCCACCTCAGTCATGGCAAAATGGCCGTTCATGCCCAGGTTCAGGGTGGCTGTACCAGTATTTTGGGTCACAATCAGCTGGGCCTTGCCGTCCTCAAACCGGAAGCCAAGAGATTCCAGCTGGCCGCCAGCAGGGGCAAAGCTCCCTACCCCGCCCACCAGGTCCGCAAACCCCGGCAAGGGGCTGTTGGGTATGTAGACCGCACCGTTTAGCGAGCCCTCGGCCCCGGGGTTGCGCATGCCGAACAGCGGGTTCAGTTCCAGGCGCTCCAGGCGCTTTTGCAGCACATGCTGGGCATGGGGGTCCTCCGGCAGGGGGCCATCAGCCATTTTGGGCAGCAGCTGATGGTAGACCGCGTCCAGGGCAGGCTGAAGGGTCTGAGAGGCCGAATGGATCACCAGCACGGCGTCCTGCTGGGTCATCACTACGCCAAACTGGCCATAGGCCCCGTCCCCCCGGAACACCCCGGGCTGGCTGCACCGCCAGAACTGGAAGCCGTAGCCAGACTGCCAGTCCGGGTCGCCGCCCCAGCCGGCTCCGGCGTTCTCGATCTGCTTGGAGGTGGCCAGGTCAAACCACTCTGGGTTCAGCAGCTGCTTGCCCTGCCAGCTGCCCTTGTTGGCCACAAACTGCACAAACCGTGCCATGTCCTCAATGGAGATGGACATGCCCGCGCCGCCCATCTGGGTGCCGTCGGCCATGGGCTGGCAGAAGATGTCCGCCATGCCAAGAGGCTGGAACAGCCGGGGCCCAAGGAACTGGGTCAGGGACAGGCCGGTCTTTTTGGTGATTATGGCGCTAAGCAGGTTGGTGCCAGCGGTGTTATACATAAAATGGGTGCCTGGCTCGTACACAAAGGGATGATGCATAAAGTCATGAATCCAGTCCACGCTGCCGCCTCCGGCCCACTCAATCTCATCCTGGTGGCCACAGCCCATCATCAGCACGTGGCGCAGCTGGCATTTTTGCAGATTCTCGCTGGGGTTCTCGGGGACATGCTCGGGAAACAG
Source organism: Acutalibacter intestini (assembly GCF_034334985.1). Classification (NCBI taxonomy): domain Bacteria; kingdom Bacillati; phylum Bacillota; class Clostridia; order Eubacteriales; family Acutalibacteraceae; genus Acutalibacter; species Acutalibacter intestini. Next base: position 58,665 of record NZ_JAWXXL010000009.1, read on the forward strand.
GTCCACCAGCCGGTCGTCCAGGCTGAGGATGCCCTCCTGCACCGCGAATCCTATGGCGGTGGAGGTCAGGCTTTTACTAAAGGAGAACATAATGTGGGGCACCCCGGGCTGATATGGGGCCCAGGTTCCCTTGGCGCAGAGCTTGCCGTGGCGCAGCAGCATAAAGGCGTGCATCTCGATACCGACGCTATAGAGCTCGTCCAGCATTGCGCCGATGGCGGCGGAGGGGATCCCTACGCTTTCGGGGGTGACGGTTTGAAAATCCACGGTGATTACCTCGCTTATATAAAAAATTTAGGGATAGCAAAAAAGCGGAAGCCTTGCGCGGCCAAAAAGCGTGGGTCTTTAGAGGCGGGAAAACGCCGGCGCAACGCCACAGAGAGCGGGAGGCTAGGGGGCGCTAGGCTTCTTGACCCTCATTCTTACTAGCGCTCTTTGGCGGGCAGAGCGTGGCGTAAACATAAGTGTCCTTCCAAACAGGGCGTCCGTCCGCATCCCGCCAAAAGAAAACGTTCTGCCGCAGATGGCCTTCCCGCTGAAACCCCAGGGCCGCTAACAGCCGCCAGGAGTTCTCGTTTTGAGGGTCGCATTCAGCAAAAATCCGGTGGGCTCCGTCCGCAAAGGCCTGGCGCAGTACGGCCCGGCAGCTTTCAGACGCCAACCCCTTGCCCCAGTATCTCCGGTTAAACACAAAGCCTAGCTCTAAAGACTGGAACTCCCGCTGGCCCAGGTATACGTTACCAATGACCCTGCCGGTCTCCTTTAACTCTACCGCCATCATCTCATCCCAGCAGATGCGCCTGTCCAGCTCGGCTCTGGCCTCCTCCAGGCTCATCGCCTGGTAGGGCTCGAACCGTACTACCTCTGGGTCTGAAAGGTACTGGAAAAGGTCCTCCAGGTCCTTTCCCTGAAAAGGACGTAAGCGCAGGCGCTTTGTTTCTATCGTCATTGTTTTTTGTCCATCTCCTTCTATTTTTCCTGTTCTTAGTTTAACACGGTTTAATTCAACTTGCAATGTGCCATACTGGTAAAAGTGGAAATTTTTTTCGAAAGGCGGTTACTCTCATGGTAAAAATTCAAAAGGTGTTTGGCTGCGAAATTCTGGACTCCCGGGGAAATCCCACGGTCAGCGCCACGGTGCAGCTCACCGACGGCACAGTGGGCACGGCGGCGGCCCCTTCCGGCGCCTCTACCGGCAAGTTCGAGGCTGTGGAACTGCGGGACGGCGACGACCGCCGCTACGGCGGCAAGGGCGTACTAAAGGCAGTACGCAACGTGAACGAGATCATCTCTCCCGCGCTGGAGAAAATCCACTGCCTCACCGTGCGGGAGGTGGACCATGTGCTGAAAAAGCTGGACGGTACCCCCAACAAGGCCCACCTGGGGGCCAATGCCACCCTGGCGGTGTCGCTGGCCTGCGCCCGGGCCATTGCCGCCCACTACCGGATGCCCCTCTACCGCTTTCTGGGTGGCGCGGCGGCCTATAAGCTGCCGGTTCCCATGATGAACATTCTCAACGGCGGGGCCCATGCCAGCAACAATATTGACATTCAGGAGTTTATGATTGTGCCCTCTGGCGCGGAGACCTTTAAGGAGGGGCTGCGCTGGTGCAGCGAAATTTACCACGCCCTGGGGGCCCAGCTGAAAGCCAAAGGCCTTTCCACCGGCGTGGGAGACGAGGGCGGCTTTGCCCCGGACCTCTCCAGCGACGAAGAGGCCATAGAGGAAATCTTAGCGGCCATTGAAAAGGCGGGCTACAGCGGCCGGGTGCAGCTGGCCCTGGACGCCGCAGGCAGCGAATGGGCGGTAGAAGGGGGCTATCACCTACCCAAGCGGAATAAGAACCTGGACCCCGACGACTTAATCGAGTACTGGGAGGGACTCATTGGCCGGTACCCCATCATCTCCATTGAGGATCCCCTAGGGGAAGAGGACTTTAAAAATTGGGCCGAGCTAACCGCCCGTATTGGCCACCGGGTACAACTGGTGGGGGACGACTTGTTCGTTACCAACATGGAGCGATTACAGCAGGGCATTGACCAAGGAGCAGGAAACGCTATTTTGATTAAGCCCAACCAAATTGGCACCTTGACCGAGACATTCCAGGCCATTGACCTGGCCCGGCGCAGTGGGTATAATACCATTATCTCCCACCGGTCAGGGGAGACGGAGGATACCTTTATCGCGGACCTGGCCGTGGCGGTAAACGCGGGGCAGATCAAGACCGGGGCCCCCTGCCGCACCGAGCGGGTGGCCAAGTATAACCGGCTGCTGCGCATTGAGGAAGCGTAAGCGGACGGCGATGCCGCCTGGTCCAAAAGAGAAAGAACACCTCTTTGGAACTAGGTTAAGGCAATACCGCACAATTCTAAGTACCGTATTGCGCGGTGTTGCCTTAACTATACAAGAAAGGCCGGAACCCAGCCAGGGCTCCGGCCTTTCTCTTATTTATGCCGCTTTCGTACCATGGCCAAAATTCCCGCTGCCAGTACCGTGGTTCCCACATAGATCCCAATCCCCACCAAAACCCACATCTGCCTCTATCCCCCCACAGTGGTCCAATCTCCGTCCTCCGTCTGGGTCTGGGCAACAATAAACAGCTGCTGTTCGCCCATCAGCTGTAGCAGCTCTACTGCCTCTGGGTCCAGCTTCTTGTTAACCCGCACGGCCGTATACGCGGCCGGCGTCTGCTGTCCAGGCAGAAGCAGCCCGCCGGTCTCTTGGTTCTGGTAGTATAGATATTCGCCCTGGGCTTGCCAGTATTCCCCGGCCGGGGTGTTTTCGCATCCTGCCGGACGGAACCCGGCGTTGGTCAGGTCGCCTGCCTCCAGCACCGCCTGTCCGTCCAGCTGGGGCGGACACAGCTTTACCCGCAGCCGGCAGGGAACGTTCCCCTGGTTGCGAAAGGCCACCCCCCCAGGGGCAGACTCTCCCGGTTCCAGCACAGGGCCGGGGCCGCCGCCGCCCAGGGAGATAACCTCCACCTTGGTCTCCGGCTGGTGGGGGGCCAGCCGGTAACACAGGCCCCACAGCACGGCTACCAGTACCAGCAGCGAGGCCGCGGCCATCTGCCGCCGCCTCATGGGGCCGCACCCAGCTGGTAGCTCTCCCAAACCGCGCCGCCAGGGTCCTGCTCAATGGTAAAAGCGGCCTCAGCCGTGCCCCGGCGGGTACTCACCGTGTCATTTTCCCTGCACACGCCCACCAGGCATTCTCTCTCCCGGGGGTACAGGCCCGGGTCCTCCGCGGTAACCTGATAGGCGCCAAAGGGCAGACCGGTAAACTCCACTTCCAGAGTGATATTACCGGCGGGCTGCTGGATGGGCTGGGCGCAGCGGTACAGGGTGAGGCCCCGGCCCTCCAGCTTGAAAAGGGCGGAAGCCTGGGGGCTGGTTTCCCCGCTGGCGGCCACAATACGGATCGTCCCAGGCTCCACCCGTACCCGGTAGATAAAGTTCATCAGGACATCGGGGCCGTCCTCCTGGTGGAATACCGCTGTAAGGCTATAGTCTGTCTCTCGGGTGGGGCGCTCTTTGCCCAGCTTGTCCAAAGAAGCGGGTCCCTGGGGGCTCACCCACCAGCACTCCATCTGATCCTCTTCCTCTAAATGTCCTGCCAGAATGTCCTCCAGCCGTTTCCCGCCCAGATGCAAAGGCACGGCCTCCCCCAAGAACACGGTAGTTTCCAGCAGGGTGGGTTCCGGGGTGGCCCTGGCTGGAAGGGTCGGCCAGGCCACCCCCACCGCCAGAGGGAGCAGGGCGGTTATCAGCAAAAACAAGGTCCGAAGGGGCCTTTTTCCGCCGCTATGTACCCTCGGGGCGCTTCTGGATTTTTCTTTCACTTTCCATGATTTTTTACACTTCATGCCTCTAAAAACTCCTTTCAGTGCGCTGGTTTTCTTCAGTGTATAATAGAATGGCTAAAAAACCTGTCGCACTGCGTAGAGAGGCGCTTAGAAGCTTTATTTATGTCAGGTCGGCCCCGGGCGCGGCGTTTTTCCAGGCGTTTTCCAGCCAAGCGCGCACCTGACCAATCCCCTGGTCGCTAAGGGGGGCTGAAAACTCCTGTTTTTCTGCGGCCAGCTCAAAACACTTATCCTCCTGCCAGTGCCAGGCCAGCAAAAGCTGGTTTTCCTGGTCCGGAGCCACCCGGTAGCGCAGCAAACGGCCGGCGCCGTCAGACTGGCTGCCGGTGTAGCTGTTTCCTTCGGTAAAATACGTGATATTTTGCAGTTCAAACATAAGACAGACCTCTTTTCCTTTTTGAGTATATGAGAGAATGCGGTACAGGCTGGGGCGCATATATTGGGGATAGCGGGATCTAAAGGAGAGGGAATATTCGGTGGTGACGGCGGCGTTTCGGCCCCTTCCGGGGCCAAGGACAAAATGCTCTCTCTAAAGGCAAGCGCGCTCCTTTTGTCCTTAGGAGGCGTGAAAAAGATCTCCAAGGCCAGCCCACAAAGGAAGAATCCCTTGCCAAAAGCCCGCGCTGCCCAAAACCAAGGCCCAGGCAGCGTCATGCCGCCTTTCCCTGTGGGCCCGCAGTCTTATCCTTCCAGCAAAGGTCAGAAGGGACCCGCTCCTGCCGCCGGAGACTGTGTCCCGCCCACAAAACTTTCAAGAAAGAGGCGATCCCCTTTGGTACTATACACCGTTCAGCCCGGCGACACCCTTTATACCATTACACGCCGCTTTGGCGTTTCCCTTCAGCGAGTGATTATGGACAACGGTCTGGCGGACCCAAACCGCCTGGCAGTGGGCCAGTGTCTTTTACTATTGTCTCCGGCCCTGACCTACACGGTTCAACCCGGGGACAGTTTGTCTTCCATTGCCGCCCACTTTGGCGTCACCCCCATGACCCTGCTTCAGAACAACCCCCGGCTGGCCCTTTCGCCCCGCCCCACTGTCGGTCAGGAATTGGTCATCCACTTTACCGCCGGAAAGCGCCGGCAGGTGGCAGTAAACGGGTACGCGTATGATTCCATTAACCAGCAAGTGCTCAGGCGGGCGCTGCCCTTTCTCACCTACCTGACCATTTTTGACTATGGCTTCACCCTGGAAGGAGGACTGGCGGCCCCTAACGACCTGCCGCTGATCGCCCTAGCCAAGGAGTACCAGGCTCTGCCGGTGATGCTCCTCTCGTCCCTCACGGAAGAGGGCAGCTTCAGCGCCCAAAAGGCCAGCCAGCTGTTCCGGGACCAGGCCCTGCAAAGCCGGGTGCTGAACAATGTGCTTAGCACAATGATTGAGAAGGGGTATGTGGGCCTAGACATTGACATGGAGTTTATCCAGGCCCAGGACGCGGAGACTTATCTGGCGTTTTTAGAGCGCGCCGCTCAGCTGCTGCATCAGCACGGGTACTTCCTACATGTGGATCTGCCCCCCAAGGCCTCGGCTTTACAGGGCGGACCTCTGTACGAGGCCTACGACTACCAGGCCATTGGCCAGGTGGCGGACTCCGTACTGCTGATGACCTATGAGTGGGGCTATACCTATGGCCCGCCCATGGCTATAGCGCCTATTGACCAAGTGCGGCCTGTGGTAGAGTACGGGACAAAAACCATGGACCGGAGAAAGATCCTTATGGGTCTGCCCAACTACGCCTATGACTGGATTCTTCCCTTTGAGCGGGGCGCCACCCGGGCCACGGCCATTGGCAACGAGTACGCGGTAGAAATTGCCCAGCGGCAGGGGGCGGAGATCCAGTATGACGAAACAGCCCAGTCCCCTTGGTTTATGTACACTCGGGACGGGCTGAAACATGTGGTATGGTTTGAGGATGTACGAAGCATAGAAAAGAAGTACGGCCTGATGGACGAATTTGCCCTGCGGGGCGGGAGCTACTGGAACTTGATGCGGCCTTTTCAGCAAAACTGGTCCTTTTTGGCAGCCCGATACGCCATTGAGAAGAAAAAAGCACCGGCAGGCTCTTAAAAGAGGCGCGGCATAAAACCTGTGCCAGCAGACTCTATCTATTTAGCCGTCCGGTATACATAGGCCCGGCCCTTCACACCAGTTTGCTCTACCGCGCCCAGCTCCCGGGCCGCACTAAGGGCCAGTGAACCCGCCATGCTGGAAAATCTTCCCCACCGGCAGAAATCCTTGGCGGTAAACTCTTCCGGCAGTCCGGGCGGCAGCAGCCGGGTGCTCTCCCCAGGCTCCAGGGCCCACACCTCGTCCAGCAGGCGCACGGGCATACGCTCATACCGGGTATAGCCCCTGCGGCCCCGGCCGTCCTTTAGGCGGTACTCCTCCACCTCCAGCACCGGCACACAAAAGCCCAACCCCGGCCGCCCCAGCAGGGGCCGGATGCGGTACAGCTCCGGCAGAATCTCCCAGGGTCCCCCAGGCTTTGGGCTTTTTCTTTTCTGGGACATGGTCCCCTCCTGGCTCACGCTAATCAGCCACTTGACCCCTGCAACTGGGTACACCAGGGTCACTGGGTATGCTTTCAAAAAAAAGTCCAGCTTTTCCCGCAGCCGGCCAAATCCCCCGGTCTGTATCTCCATAATGCCCTGAGGATTGACAATATCCGCCACAAAGCGGCCCACCCCCACCTCCCGGCACAGGGGATCTGGCTCCAGGTATAACTTTAGCGCGGCGTGCAGGGTTTTTTCCTTTAAGGTGCCAATGCCCCCGGCCCCAGGCCGGGCCTCCATCACCTGGGCACAGGCCCATAAAAACCGTTCCTGATCCATCAGCCTAGTTTAAACAGCCGGGCAAAGTTTCCGTATAGCACGGCCCGGTTTTCCTCTTCGGTAAGACCCAGGGCAAAAAACCGCTTCAGCTCGTCCTCCACAGGCCACATGGGAAAGTCTGTGCCAAACAGGGTGTGCTCCACCCCAAAGCACGCCAGGCTCTCCAGGGCCTCTTCCCGGCTAAGAAACCCCAGAGAGCTGGAGGTGTCCACATACACATGGGCCCCTTTCAGGCAGCGGCGGGCCTCCTCCCACTCTGTATACCCCCCCAGATGAGCGGCAATGCAAGTGAGCTCCGGCAGCCTGTCCAGCACCCTGGCAAGCCGGATGGGGGAAGAAAAATCCTTACGCCCGTCCCCAGTGTGGAATAAAATAGGCAGCCCCCGGCCCTGGACCGCTCGATAAAAAGGCAGCATGGCCGGGTCATCAATCTGAAATTCCTGAAAGTCCGGGTGCAGCTTTATGCCCCGCAGCCCCAGGGCCTGGACGGCGTCCAGGCCCTCTTCGATCTTCTTAATATCCTGGTGCCAGGCCCCCAGCCCCACAAACTGGGGATATTGGAGGCAGGCCCCGGCAATATAGCGGTTAATGGAATCCACCTGCTCGGCTTTTGTAGCCACAGAACACACTAAAAATTGGTCTATGCCAGCCTTGCCGCCGGTTTCGGCCAACACGGCGGGCAGGCCTACATAGCACATAGACAGGTCGTAGAAGCTCCCCACCGAAGCGGTGGCCTTTTCCGCAATTTTTTCCGGGTAAATATGGGCGTGGGCATCGGCGGCAGGGTAAGCCACGCCGTTCCATGTTACTGGCAATAGGGTCAGTCCTTTCTTTTAGAGTACACGCAGCCACAGTAATTCTGTCTATAAAGGCCGTATTCCCGGGAAAGCTCCACCGAGCGCTTGTAGCCCTCCCGCTTTTTAAAGTCCGCAGGCAGGTGCTTCACCCCATACTGGGCGGCCAGCTCCTCGCCAATGCGGTTCAGCTCCCGGGCATTTTTCAGGGGGCTGATGGACAGGGTGGTGGTAAAGTAGTCCGCCCCCAGATCCTGGGCGGTCCGGGCAGCCTCTTCCAGGCGCAGGCGATAGCAGATAAGGCATCGGGCGCCCCCCTCGGGCTCCTCCTCCAGGCCCTCCACCGCCTGGAAAAAGTCCTCTCCCCGGTACTGGCAGGGCGCCAGGGAGACCGGGTTTTCCAGGGGCATTTGGGCCATCAGCCGCCGCAGCTCCTCCAGGCGTTTTTGATACTCTGCCCAAGGGGAGATGTTGGGGTTATAATAGAGCAGGATAATGGAAAAATATTGGCTAAGGTACTCCAGCACCGCACTGGAACAAGGCGCACAGCAGGCATGCAGCAAAAGCCGGGGCGGCGGGCCCGAGAGGCCATCAATTAATTTTTCCAGTTCTTTTCCATAATTTCTTGGGCACGACGGCACAGGAAACGCTCCTTCCCTTTATTATGGCCATGGAGTTCTGCTCCACACCTTGTCTAGGGCTTGTTTGAAAATAGAGGAAATGACGAATTTTGGGCCAGAAGGGGACAATTTCAAGGAGAAGAACCGCTGTAGTTAGCTGCGCTAACTACGTCACTCTGGCGATTGACGAGGATTTTCGACGTAGAAAGTGGCCTCTTATGGCAAAAAAGACGACGTTTTCGATTTTTCAAACAAGCCCTAAAATCTTTTGGAAAAAAGTTTCTTAGGCATTTTCAAAAATCATAGATCAAAATTCCCTTAGGGCAATACGTTGGCCCTTGTCACAAAGCAACAGGCTTTCGTAGAATCCAGAAGCCCCTGCGCTGCCACTGCACAGCAGCGTGGCCCCCACACACAAAGCCCCGGACCGCGGACCCGTATCACCAAGGCGGCATCCAGCCGGCTTGACAAAAGCAAAACATATCCCGTCACAATTTTGTAACAATATTGATTGACAGGAACCGCCAAAACCCTTACAATAGTACTATGAAATAATCCTTTAAAGGGGACTCTCCATGGACCTTGCGTTTTTGATCTCAAACCCGCTGATCAATGTCAGTGTGATTTCCTGGGCCTCGGCGCAACTTTTGAAAACTTTGGTGGACGCGGTCAAGCACAAACAGTTTGACCGCCACCGGCTGGCCGGGGCTGGAGGTATGCCCAGCTCCCACTCGGCGGTAACCTGTTCGGTACTGCTGACCTCTTACTATCTCTATGGGTTCAATTCCCCGGTGTTCGCCCTGGCCTTTGTGCTGGCCCTGATTGTCATGTATGACGCCACTGGCGTGCGCTGGGCGGCGGGGCTGCACGCCAAGGCCATCAACCACATTGTGGAGTATCTGGAGAAAAGCGAGAACCCAGAGGACAAGCGGGCCCTGCACGAGCTGATTCCCCGGCTCAACGAGTCCCTGGGGCACCGGGTACGAGAGGCCATTTGCGGCGCGGGGCTGGGCTTTCTTATCGCAGTAATCGGGCATTTAAGCCGCACGGGGGGCATATCCTAAGCTTTTGCCACGTCGCAGCCCAGCTGGTCGATTTTTTCCCGCAGGGCAAGAAAATCCTCAAAGACCTCGGGCTTTTGCCGGGGGCTGCGCAAAAGGGCCGCCGGGTGCAGGGTTGCCATCATCAAGGTGCCGTTTTTCTCCACGAACTGTCCATGCTCCCGGGTAATTTTAATGTCTGGCTTCATCATGCGCATGGCGGCCACCCGGCCCAAACACACCACAATTTTGGGCCGCAGCAGGGCAAACTGGTTGCGCAGCCAGCCAATACAGGCCTCCTGCTCCTCGGGCAGGGGGTCTCGATTTTGGGGCGGGCGGCATTTGACAATATTGGCAATGTAGATATTGGTTTTCCGGTCCAGGTCTACCGCAGCCAAAAGCTTGTCCAGCAGCTGGCCGCCCCGGCCCACAAAGGGTTCGCCTTGCAGGTCCTCATTTTCCCCTGGCCCCTCTCCCACAAACAGCACCTTTGCCCTGGGGTTGCCCACGCCAAATACCACGTGGTGGCGGGTCTGGCACAGGCCGCATTTCTGACAGTTTTGGCAGGCTGCTTCCAGGGCTTCCCAGTTGTCAAACATAGGCCGCACACTCCTTTGGGATTGTTTTGGGTTGATTATACCACGGGGGCGGCGCAAAGTCAAACCTTGCCCTTTTCCAAAAGACGCCAGGGTTTTTAGGACCAGAGTCCCCACGCCGCCACAGGGGGCCCTGGCCCTTGTCTACGCTGCCGAGCTGGCAGACGAGACGACAAACCTTTTCCTGTTCCGCCCCGGAACGCTTGCGCGTAAAGCAACGCCCTTGGACACTCCCCCCAAAACCCGGCCCTTGATTTTTCCCGCGCCCAGTATTATAATATTGAGAGACAGCAAACCAATTTTTGGAGGCATTTTTATGAAAGTTATGGTAGAAACTTCCGCGCACCATGTCCATGTTTCCGACCAGGACCTGGCCGCCCTGTTCGGCCCTGGCGCAGCACTGACCAACAAGAAGGATCTTTCCCAGCCCGGGCAGTTTGCCTGTGCCGAAAAGGTGGAGGTTGTAGGTCCCAAGGGGTCCATGTCCATGTCCATTCTGGGCCCCACCCGGCCCGAAACCCAGGTGGAGATCTCTCTGACCGACGCCCGCAAGCTGGGCGTTACCGCGCCCATTCGGGAGTCTGGGGATCTGGAGGGTACCCCTGGCTGCACCCTGAAGGGCCCCGCCGGCCAGGTAACCCTTGAAAAGGGCGTTATTGCCGCCAAGCGCCACATCCATTTTAATCCCGAAGAGGCCAAAGAGGCTGGTGTGGAGGACAAGCAGATCGTTTCTGTAAAGGTAGACTACAACGGCCGCGCCCTGGTGTTTGGCGACGTAGTCTGCCGGGTAAGCCCCAAGTATGCCCTGGCCATGCACGTGGATACCGACGAGTCCAACGCCGCAGCCCTGCCCGGCACGGTTGACGGGGAGATAATCAAATAAATTATGAACAAGCTCAACGTTTTCACCTATAACCTGCGTATTGACGTGCAGGGAGACGGGAAGAATTCTTTCCAGAACCGCCGGGACTTTATTCTGGCCCGATTCCCCAGCTATGGGGCGGCGCTGGTGGGGTTTCAGGAGACGGCCCCCCATATGCGCCAATGGCTGATAGAGAACTTGGCCGGCTATCAGGTTTGCGGCCTGGGCCGGGAGGCCGACCTACAGGGCGAGAGCAACCCCATTGCCTACCGGGCAGACCTGTTCGAGCTGGTGGCACTGGATATGTTTTGGCTATCCGATACCCCCTGGAAGCCAGGCAGCCGCTTTGCCACAGACCAGAGCGACTGCCCCCGCATCTGTACAGCAGCCGCTCTGCGGCATAGGGAAAGCGGTCATCTGCTGCGCTGCTATAACACTCACCTGGACCATCTGGGGCCCATTGCCCAGGCCCAGGGGATCAGCCTGGTGCTGGCCCGCATGGCAGAGGACTATGCCCGCTGGCCCATGCCTGTAATTTTAATGGGTGACTTCAACGCTTTCCCCCACAGCCCCGTGTACAAAAGCGCCCAGGGCTTTGCTGGCTGCGGCGCACCCCTAGTGGACGTGACCGCCGGCCTGGGAGGCACCTTCCACGACTTTGGCCGGCTGGCCCAGCCGCAAAAAATCGACTATATTTTTACCAACCTGCCCTGCAACCCGGCTCAGTCCCTTTTGGCCCAGGATGAGGCGGAGGGGGTGTACCTTTCCGACCACTACCCGGTAGGGGCTGTGGTGGAGCTGTAGAGACACGATTCTCTCAACATAAAAAACCCGGCGCACAATGGAGGCTTTTCCATGTGCGCCGGGTTTTTGTTATAAGATGGCTTGATGTTAGGCGCCGCCCTACAGCTGGGGGTAAATCTCCTCAAATACTGCGTCCAGCAGCTGGTTCGCCTGGCGGCACTCGGCAGTAATGGTCACCACCGCGTCCTGATCCTCCATCACAATGGAGAACTGCCCGTACTTGCCGTCCGCCCGGTAAGAGCCCTGCGCCCCCCGCCAGAACAAATACCCATAGCCCTGGCCGCCGTTTTCCACCTGCTTTTGGGTGGCCTCTTCCAGGTAGGCCTGGGGCACCAGCTGCCGCCCCTGCCAGCGGCCCTTTTGCAGGCAGAGCAGCCCAAAGCGGTGCAGCTCGTCCGGAGTCAGGAACATGCCCCCGGCCCCAAAGGTGTACCCCATGGGGTCGGTCTCCCAGGTTGTGGTGGTAATGCCAATGGGCCAAAGCAGCCGGGGCCCCAGGTAGCGCAGCAGGTCGCAGCCCGCCCGGCGCTGCACCAGCACCCCCGCCAGGTAGGGGCCCACGTTATTATAGAGGAACCGGGTGCCCGGCTCATCCGTAAAGGGCTGGGCCAGGCTCAGCTTCACCCAGTTCTTTTCCTGATGCAAGGGCCGGTCCCCGCCCATTAAAAAGCTCTCCGGCTGGCCCAAGCACATGGTCAGCAGGTCCCGCACCGTGGCCTTGGCCAGGTTGGGAGAAACCTCCTTTGGCAGCTCCTCTGGAAAAGCCTCGGTCAGTTTCTCGTCCAGAGAGAGCAGCCCCTCTTTTTGGGCAATGCCCACCGCCGCGCTGGTGAAGCTTTTGCTGGCCGAGTACACGTTCCTGCGGCACAGGTCGTCCCAGGCGTAGCGGCCCACCTCTTCCCCGTGGCGGGAGACCACCACCGCCAGGGCCCGCAGGGGTCCAGCCTTTTGAATGAAGCCGTGCATGTCTAGTTTCATGGTTGCGCCGTCCTTTCTTTGATGGTTGTATTTCTTGATTTCTATTTGCGTCCTTGCTATTACAAAATATTGCGCGGCCCAGGCGGAAACAGACCGTGTTCAGGCAGCGTACAGGGCCGCGAATACAGATTCTTATCCCTGGCTGAACTCCGACAGCATCAGCCCTGGGTTTTTGTCCAGGGCCCAGTTAATGCTCCACTGGTTACTGAACAACAGCAAATACCGCCCCCGCAGATCCTGCACCTTCTTGGTGTCTGTGGTCAGGTTCAGCTTTTTCACAGCAGCCTCGTCCAGGTTCTCGTTGTCAATCCACCGGATAAACGAGTAGGGCAGGGTCTGCATGTGTACCTCTACGTTGTACTCGTTCTCCATCCGGTACTGGAACACATCGAACTGTAGGCTGCCTACCACGCCCACGATGACCTCTTCCATGCCCGCGCCCAGCTCCTGAAAGATTTGTATGGCTCCTTCCTGGGCAATCTGGTTGGCGCCCTTTACAAACTGCTTGCGCTTCATGGTGTCCTTTTGCCGCACCAGGCTGAACAGCTCTGGCGCAAAGGTGGGAATGCCCTGAAAGCGCAGTTTCTTCCCTGGGGCGCAGAGGGTGTCGCCAATGGAGAACACCCCGGGGTCGAACACGCCGATGATGTCCCCGGCGTAGGCCTCTTCGATGATCTCCCGGCTCTGGGCCATCATCTGCTGGGGCTGAGAAAGCTTCATCCGCCGCCCGCCCTGGACGTGCTCCACCTCCATGCCCTTCTCGAATTTCCCGCTGCATATGCGGATAAAGGCGATGCGGTCCCGGTGGGCCTTGTTCATATTGGCCTGGATCTTAAAGACAAAGGCCGAAAAGCTGTCCGCGTAAGGGTCTATGGGGTCCCCGGCGGTTTTTCTGGGCAGGGGCGGGGTGGTCAGGCGCAGAAAATTTTCCAGAAAGGGCTCTACCCCGAAGTTGGTGAGGGCCGATCCGAAAAATACTGGCGAAAGCTGGCCGTGGCGGACTTTCTCCAGGTCGAACTCATACCCGGCCCCGTCCAGCAGCTCTACGTCGTCCCGCAGGGTATCGTATAGATACGGGCCCACGGCCTCCTTCAGCTCTGGGTCCTCCAAGGTGTAGTCCCGCTCCTTTACCTCCCGGCGGCCCGCGCCGCTCTCTTCCGGCTCGAACTTCAGCACCCGGTTTTTCTCCCGGTCATACACGCCCTTAAAGCCCACGCCTGAGCCAATGGGCCAGTTCATGGGGTAGGTGCCAATGCCCAGCTCCTTTTCTATTTCGTCCAGCAGGTCGTAGGGGCTTTGAGAGTCCCGGTCCATCTTGTTGATGAAGGTGAAAATGGGGATGTCCCGCATGACGCAAACCTTAAAAAGCTTGCGGGTCTGGGCCTCCACGCCCTTGCTGGCGTCGATGACCATGACGGCCGAGTCCGCCGCCATCAGGGTGCGGTAGGTGTCTTCCGAAAAGTCCTGGTGGCCGGGGGTGTCCAAAATATTGATGCAGTAGCCGCCGTACTGGAACTGCATCACAGAGGAGGTGACGGAGATGCCCCGCTGCTTTTCAATTTCCATCCAGTCCGAGACCGCATGGCGGGAGTTCCTCTTGCCTTTAACCATACCGGCCAGGGTGATGGCGCCGCCGTAGAGCAGGAACTTTTCGGTGAGGGTGGTTTTGCCCGCGTCAGGGTGGGAGATAATGGCAAAGGTCCGGCGGCGGGTGATTTCAGATTGATAATCAGGCAAAGTAAGCCATCCTTTCGTATAAATTTAGGGCAGCGCCGACTAAAGATGCTGCGCGAGTTGCGCAGCAGACTTTCTGTTGCCCGTTTTGAGCAGCCAATCTCGCGACTGGCAGGGAAAACTGGTGCAAGCTGGCGAAAAAAGATCCGGCAAATTGTCCGCGGTCTTTGTGCGGCGCCGCCTTTCGGTCAAGCCGCCCGTAGGGGGCTCCTTTAAGGGCATTCCTGTTCTACATGGGTCACACTCCTTGGAGATAGTGGGTCTATTATACACCAGGAAGGGAAAACTTGCAAGTGGGGCGGACGCCCCCCGGCCCAGAAAGGAACGCCTTGCGCGTTGAACGCGCGGCGACTGAAAACGGCCCACAAAGCCGGCGGCACGCCTTTATGACACAGATAGAATATCCTTCCGTCCTAGCGGCATAATAATAACCAGTGTATCAAAAAGCCCCTACCCTCTAAGACGCATCTCTTTGAATGAAAGGATGAAGCATTATGTGTACATGCGTGGCAATGAAAACCCAGGACGTATATTTTGGCCGCACTATGGACATTGACTACCGGTTTGGAGAGCGTGTGGTGGTTACCCCCCGGAACTATTCCTTTGCCCTGAAAAACGGCGAGAGCTTTGAGACCTGGTACGCTATGGTGGGCATGGCCTCTGTGATGGATGGCTATCCCCTGTATGCCGAGGCCACCAACGAAAAGGGGCTGTCCATTGCCGGGCTCAATTTTCCTGGCAACGCCTATTACGGCGAACCTGTGCCCGGCCGGCTGAACCTGACCCCCTATGAACTTATCCCCTGGGCCATGGGGAACTTCGCCACCATTGCAGAGCTGCGCCGGGAGCTAAAAAACGTTTGGCTGACCAACCAGCCTTTTGCCAAAAATCTGCCCCTGGCCCAGCTGCACTGGATGATTAGCGACGGAGAACAAAGCCTGGTGGTAGAGCAGACCCGCCAGGGTCTGAGCGTGTACGAAAACCCCATGGGCGTGCTCACCAACAACCCGGAGTTTCCTTTTCACCAAATGAACCTAAACAGTTATATGAACATCAGCTGCCAGCCGGCTCAAAACCGTTTTTCACGGCTGGTGGATTTAAAATCCTACGGACAGGGCATGGGGGCCATGGGGCTGCCAGGGGACGACTCTCCTACCTCCCGATTCATCCGAGCCAGTTTTTATAAGCTGAATTCCCAGTGCGACGGTACGGACGCAGGGTCCCTTTCTCAAATCTTCCATATTCTGGAGGGAGTTTCTATTGTGCGGGGCTCGGTGGTGGTCAGCGGCAGTACCTGCAGCGTGACCACCTATACTTGCTGTGCCAACGCCACCCGGGGGGTTTACTACTATAAAACCTATGCCAATAGCCAGCTGACCGCCGTGCGCTTGACAGACGCTAACAAAAGCGCGGAAGCCCTTTCGATATATGAAATCGACGAGACCCCCCAGGTGCGGTATGTAAACTGAAAAAAGCTCTTGACAACTACACGCAATGCCGCTATAATTTCTATAAATTGAATGATGAGGTGAAAAGATGTTGAAGTAAGCTCAAAGAAAACCACAAAAATTCCACTGCTTTTAGGATTCATCCCTGAAGGCTGAGTTTTTGCCGGGTTTTTTTGGGCTGAGGGCCGCCTGCTGGGTGCGGGCTTGGCCTGTGCGCATCTTTTTCTTTTGCCTTTTGGGCCCTAGGTCTGTTAAAATTCGACAGCCCTTTTTTGTGCGCATACGTCCATCCCCGGCCAGATAGGAGGTATGCGCATTGTTACAAGTAAAAGGCCTAACCATTACCATGAGGAAGGACTCGCGGGTTCTGCTGCGGGACCTGGACTTTGCCCTGAACCCTGGAGATAAGATAGCCATCATTGGTGAGGAAGGGGATGGGAAGTCCACATTACTAAAACTTTTATTCCATGAAACTTTAGTGGAGTCCTACGCCGACTGGGAGGGCTCTATTGCCAAAAAAGGAATGATTTTGGGCTATCTGGCCCAAGAGGTGTCCCCCCAGGAAGGGGCGCTGTCTGTTTACGAATACTGCTGTGCACAGCCAGGCTTTTTAGAGGCTAATCCTGCCGGGCTGGCCGCGGCCGGGGCCCCGGTGGGGGTTTCTCTGGAGGATTTTTACGCCCAGCGGCTGGTTTCCAGCCTTTCCGGCGGGGAAAAGGTTAAGCTGCGTATGGCCCTGCTTGGGCTGCGCCAGCCAGACGCCTACCTGCTGGATGAGCCCAGCAACGACCTAGACGTAGAGACCCTGGAGTGGCTGGAGGACTTTATTATACGCTGCCCCCAGCCGATGCTGTTCATCTCTCACGACGAGGTGCTGCTGGAAAAAACCGCCAACGCCGTGCTACACCTGGAGCAGCTGCGCCGCAAAACTCTGCCCCGCTGGACTCTGGCCCGGATGGGCTACCGCCAGTATGTGGAGGAACGCCTCCAGCGCTTCGGCCGCCAAGAGCAGGCCGCCAAAAAGGAGCGGGAAGAGGACCGCAAGCGCCAGGAAAAGCTGCGGAAAATTGAGCAGAAAGTGCAGCATCAGCTGGACGCCATCAGCCGCGCTAACCCCGCCGGGGGACGGCTGCTGAAAAAGAAGATGAAGTCTGTGAAGAGTATGGAGCACCGCTTTAACCGGGAGCGGGAGGACATGACGGAATTTCCCGACACCGAGGAGGCCATCACCGTGGACTTTTCCCAAACAGCTGCCCTGCCCTGGGGCAAGCCCGTGCTGGACCTGTCTTTGTCTGCCCTAGCGGCTCCGGACGGGGCCCTGCTGGCAAAAAATGTGGAGCTGCACCTGCGGGGACCAGAGCATATTTGCATCACTGGAAAAAACGGCGCGGGCAAGACGACCCTGCTGCGGCGCATTGCCCAAGAGCTGCTGCCCCGTGCTGACCTGAAAGCCGCCTATATGCCCCAGGACTATAGCGAGGCTGTGGACCAAAGCCTAACCCCTGTGGAGTTTTTGGCCCCCGGGGGCCAGAAGGTCCAGATCACCCAGGCAAAGACCTACCTGGGCAGCATGAAATACACCCCGGAGGAGTGCGCCCATAGCATTTCCGGGCTTTCCGGGGGCCAAAAGGCCAAGCTTTTCCTGCTGAAGATGATTTTGGACGGGAGCAACGTGTTGCTTCTGGATGAACCCACCCGCAATTTCAGCCCCTTGTCTGGACCGGTGATCCGGGCCATGCTGCGAGATTTTAGGGGCTGCGTGATCAGCGTATCCCACGACCGGAAATTTATTTCCGAGGCTGGGGGCCAGCTGTACCGGCTGGGACCCCAAGGCCTGGAAAATGGTTGACAATCTGGCATATATATGGTAAAATTTGGTATGTTTTCAGGTTGTGTGTTCCTCATAAATCTCAAGAGAGAAGGTGAATTTATTGGCAGGTCAGGTCTACAACATGATTAAGCAGGTCATTACTCAAAAAGGCAAGGGCAACCTTGTTATAGAAAACTCTGTACGGACAAAGATGTATCTGAAAGGAATTGCTGTAGATAAATACACGGCAGTCTCTCCTGATGATCCGGCTACTATACAGAAGGTCCGCGAGGTTGCCAAAGAGTTTGGCATTATAGTTTGAAACCCATAAAAAATTGTAATATTAAGGGCGGGATAAATATTGGCAGTCAAGACTGTTTTAATTAAAGGAACAAATAGCCAGGATATGGCGCGGCAGGCCCGCGAGGCCCTGGCCGGTTTTCAGCCAAAGCTATTGCTGTTTTTTGCATCCAGCGTGTATGAGCATCCCGAGGCTGCTCTGAAGGAGGCTTTTCCCAACAGCGAAGTGATCGGCTCCACCTCTCACAGCGAGTACTGTAACGCAACCTTCACCAGCGGCGCGGTCAGCATTCTGGCTGCGGACCAGGAGAGTGTGGAGGATGTTTGCGTTCGGGTAGTAGAAAACATCAGCACCGAGCCGGACCTAAAAGCGGTTCTGGAGGACATGCACAATTATTATGGCGGCGTGGACCAGGTTATTAACAATTACGAGAGCTATGTGGGTCTTGTTATCTTTGAGTCCAGCGCAAAGTCCGAGGAGGTCTTCATGGACCGCCTGGGCACAGTGACCGACCTTCTTTTTGTAGGCGGCTCTTCTTCCGCGGCGGACAGCGGCCAGTCACTGGTCTATGCCAATGGTCAAAGTTATAGCGGCGCGGCAGTGCTGGCAATTCTTAAAACCGTAAACGGCTACGATGTGTTCAAGACCCAGAGCGCCCACATTCTATCAGAACGCAAGCTGCTGGTTACAAAGTCGGATATGCGCAACCGTATTCTTTACGAATTTGACGGCCGCCCCTGCGGCGAGGTGTACGCCGAGGTCTTGGGCGTTCCCCAGGATGAGATTCAGAATTACTTTGTAAGCAATCCCCTGGGCGTTGTGGCGGACGGTGAAATTTTCGTCCGCACCTTCAACCAGATTCAGGACGGCGGGATCACCCTGCACTGCGGCTTGCCGGAGGGGACGGAGATTAACGTTCTGAAAATTGGCAACATCGTGGACGATACCAAGAAGGCGCTGGACCAGGCGATTACCTATCAGCCCGCTGGTTTGATTAACTTCAACTGCCTGTACCGTACTCTGGAAATCCAGAATGAGAATCAGGTTGAGCCCTATTGTGCGCTCTTTGGGCAGTATCCCAGCATAGGATTTTCTACCAACGGCGAGGCTTTTTTTGGACATATCAATGAAACATCTACGGTTCTGGTCATAAAATAAGCAATAGCCCCTATACGGTAGGTTTTGGGCAGCGCATTTGTAGAATGCGCTGCCTTTTTGTATGGAGAAGCCGCGTGCAGAGGCGGTTCCCTCCGTGGAATTTCAAGGACATTTGCCATGCCGCTTAAAAGGGGCCCTTGCACCATAAAAGCCCTTGTTGGAAACATCTACAAGAACGCTTCCAGGAACCGACAAATTCATCCTCTGGACTGGTCTATAATAGAGTGGACAGGAGGGAGCGCCATGACTGTTTATGCCGATGTACTGGTGATTGTCAACCTTTACGTGGACCTTTTCCTCTTGCACTGTGTCCAGCGGTTTCTGCACCTGAATACCCGCTGGGAGCGGCTGGTACTGGGCGCCCTGGCAGGGGCCCTGACCGCCCTGACGGGGCTGCTTCCTCTGCCCCCCTGGGCCGGTCTGCTGGCAGCCGGGCTGGGCGCCTTGGCCGCTGCTGCGGGGGCCTTTGCCCCAGTGGGACGGCGGCTGTTTCTCCAGTGCTGGCTGTGCATGTGGCTGTTTTCTTTTTTGCTGGCGGGGTTTCTGCTGTTTCTTTTGCAGTTCGCGCCCCCTGGCTACCTGGCCCTGGTGGGCGGCGCGGTGTACATAGATCTCTCTTTGCCCATGCTGTTTTTCTCCACTTGCGCCGCCTACCTGGTGTTTTGGCTGTTCCGGCGGCTGTTCTCCGGCCAAGGGGCCAGCGCCGAACCCCTGCGGCTGACCATTGCCCACCAGGGCCGCCAGGCAGAGCTTTTTGCCAAGGCCGACACCGGAAACGCCCTGCGGGAGCCCTTTTCAGGTTTGCCTGTCATTGTCTGCCAAGCCAAGACTTTAAGCGGGCTGGCTCCAGCGGCAGCTGACGAGTTTCTGCGTTCCGGGGGCGCGGCAGAAGCTGGGGCGGGCCTGCGGCTGGTGCCCTTTCAGACCCTGGGGGGCGACGGGCTGTTGCCTGCCTTTAAACCAGATCGGGTCGTAGCCGCAAAAACCGGCCAAGAACTGGAATGCTACCTGGCTCTTTCCGCAAAGCCCCTTTCCGCGGGGCAATTTTCCGCTATTTATAACCCGGAGCTGTTCCCAAAGGAGTAGCCCAACGCGCGCTCTTCCCCTCACCTACACCTAGAAAGGAACGTGATCTGTTATGCTAAGCCAATTCCTCCTCTCTCTTCTTCCCCTTTGCCAGGGCTTTCTGCGGCGGTTCTTCTCTGCCTGGTGGGCCCAGCCCTGCCACTACATCAACGGCCCCGATACCCTGCCCCCGCCCCTGACCAAAGAGGAGGAAGCCCAGGTGATGGAAAATATCCGCAATGACGTGCCCGGGGCCCGAGAGCCGCTCATCACCCACAACCTGCGGCTGGTGGTCTACATTGCCAAAAAATTTGAGAGCCCGGGGGCCAGCGTGGAGGACCTAATCTCCATTGGCACCATCGGGCTCATCAAAGCGGTAAACACCTTTCGGATAGAGAAAAATATCAAACTGGCCACCTACGCTTCCCGCTGCATTGAAAACGAGATCCTCATGCACCTGCGGAAAAGCTCTCAGCTGCGCAACGAGATCTCCATTGACGATCCCCTAAACGTAGATTGGGACGGCAACGAGCTGCTTCTCTCGGATCTTTTAGGCAGTGACCCAGACGCAGTGAACCAGGACATTGAGCAGGAGGCGGAACGCGACATGCTGCTAAGCGCGGTGGACCGCCTTTCCCCCCGGGAAAAAACCATTATGCAGCTGCGCTTCGGGCTGGCTTCCACCAAGGAACACACCCAAAAAGAGGTGGCCGACCAGCTGGGCATTTCCCAGTCTTACATATCCCGGCTGGAAAAGCGGATTATCACCCGGCTGCGCAAGGATCTGGAGAAGGCCAGTTAATATTGAGCGTGAATGGCAAATGCTTTTCAGCGGTTTCAGGGCTCTGTTCAAGACTTGACCGCCCTTTGCCTCCAAAATCCGCACCCGTCGAAAAGGGCGCTGCTCCCCACGAGAGACAGGGCAGCGCCGGCTGACGCAGGGAAGCTCCCCCGCTTACTTGGCAAAATTAAGCAATAGGAGATCCCACCGAACCAGCAGATGAGGCTGCGGGCCCACAAAACTTTTCCTGTTCCCTTGCCAGAACCTTAACTTTTCGTTTTCCCCTCCTCAAGGGGCGGAAAGCCCCTACATCACCTGCTCATAATAGGTAATAAAGCTTTGCAGCACCTGTTTGTCATTTTCAAAGGTCACCCGCTCCAGGGCCTGGGCCAGGGTGCACCACGCAATGGCAAGCACCTCCTCCTCTTGGCGGCGCAGTTCCCCGCCCGTGGGCTTAGCGGCAAAGTAGACCACATCCTTCATCACCTGGGGCTTGGGCGAATAGGTGACCACCTGGCGGAATTCTGTGTCCAGCTTCACCTTCAGCCCGGTCTCCTCCCATATCTCCCGGCGGGCAGTGTCCGCCTCGGTCTCTCCCTTTTCCACGTGGCCCTTTGGAAAGGCCCAGTGCTCCCCATTTTGGTGGCGGATGAGTAGTACCTGGGGCCTGCCCGCTGGATCTTCCTGCCATACCACGGCCCCACAAGATTTTTCCAGCTTCATAAAAAAACCTCCTTCTAATAAAAGGGAGGCCCGCGCCGGTAACCCAGCGCCCGGGCCTCCCCTATTTTATTATTCTTGACTGACAGAGAATTTGTACTCGGTCTCGGTCACAAAGGGCGTATCTTTTTGCAGAATACCCCCTGGGAAGTTCTGGTGGTTCACTGTGTCTGGGTAGAACTGGGTCTCCAGGCAGAAAGCCGTGTGGGGGCCCATCTGCTGGCCATCCTTGCCCAGCACCCCTATAGGCGGCCTGTTAAAGGTATACAACTGCACCCCCGGCAGGTCGGTAAAGACCTCCATTACCCTGCCGCTCTTTGGCTCTCGGGCCTCGGCGATCTTCCGAAAACCGCTGCCCTGAGGACAGAAATTGTGGTCAAAGCCTCCGCACAGCTGAATCAAGTGGTCCTCCGCGAACATATCCTGCCCCAAAGGTTTCGGACTGCGGAAGTCCAGCGGGCCGCCATCCACCTGAATAAAACCGCCAGTGGGTATCAGCGCGTCGGTGACCTCTGTTACCTTTTGGGCGTTGATGGTCAGCACAGTGTCCAGCACGTCTCTTTGGGGGTCGCCTGACAGATTGAAAAAGCTGTGGTTGGTGGGGTTAAAGGGCGTGGCCTGGTCGCTGACAGCGCTGTAGCGGATGTGCAGCGCCCCTTCTGCTGTCAGCTTATAGGCGATCTCTGCTTTCAGGTTTCCAGGGAATCCCTCTTCGCCATCCGGGCTTTCCAGGGAGAAGGTGATCTCAGGCCAAGGCCCGTCCTCAAAATCCGCCTGCCATAGGGCCTGATGAAAGCCTCCCGGGCCCCCGTGCAGGGAGTTTTCCCCGTCGTTTTGGGCCAGGCGGTACTCTTTGCCCTCCAGGGCGAAACGCGCCCCGCCAATGCGGTTTCCCCAGCGGCCAATGGCAGTCCCATGAAAGTCGGCCCCAAAATACTCTTCCAGGGTCCGGTGGCCCAGCACCACATCTCCCATTTTCCCCTCCCGGTCTGGCGCCAGCAGGCTGAGAATGCGGCAGCCATAGTCTGTCACTTTCATGGTCATGTTCCCAGCCGCCAGGGTGTAGGCATGGGCTTCCCGGCCGTCTGGCAAAACGCCAAACCGCTCTACCTTTACGCCGCTCATAGCTTAGGCCTCCTTACCAAGCATAGCCGCGCCGATAATGCCCGCGTCGTTGCCCAGCATCGCCTTGCAGATCTTGGTCTTTTTGCCAGTAGAGCCGTACTGCTCTTTCTCCACAAAAGCCCTCACTGGGCCCAGCAGGGTCTCGCCCTCGTTGCAGATGCCTCCGCCCACGCAGAATACGTCGGGCTGGAAAATATTAATCATGTTCACAATGCCCACGCTTAGATACTTAATATACTCGTCCACCACCTCTTGGGCAATGGGGTCGCCTTGGCGCATGGCGTCAAAGGAAGTGCGTCCGTTGACCTTGTTGATGTCCCCGCCCACAATGGTCCACATGGGAGAGTCCTTGGGGGCCTTTTCCATATGTTCTTTTGTCATCTTGATCAGGCCTGTGGCAGAGCCGTAGGCCTCCCAGCAGCCCAAGCGCCCGCAGGTGCAGGGGCGCCCATCCGCCACAATAACCGTGTGGCCCAACTCGGCCCCAGCAAAGTTAAATCCAGAATAAATTTTTCCATTAATAATTACGCCGCCGCCCAGGCCCGTGCCCAGGGTAATGGCCACCGCGTAGGCCGCGCCCTTTAAGGCGCCGGCCATATATTCGCCAAAAGCCGCCGCGTTGGCATCGTTCTCCATAAAGATCCGCTTGCCGTCCAGGCGCTCCGAAAGCATTTTCTGCATAGGAGTGTCCTTAAAAGGCAGGTTGTTGGCATACTCAATAATGCCTGTCTCCTTGTTGATAGTTCCAGGAGAGCCCAGGCCCACCCAGGGCACATCCGCCAGGGTCAAACCCGCGTTTTTCAGGGCCTCCCGAGCTGTGGCGGCCATAGCGTCAGCCACCTGTTCCGCGTTTTCCGTTTGGGTCGAGGAAGTGGCTCTGGCAATAATTTTGCAGTCCTCGTCAACGATTCCAACGGCGATGTTGGTGCCTCCTAAATCGATTCCAAGATAACACATAGTTGCTCCTGCCTTTCTTGATAAGTAAGTATAGAATGCCGGTGGGGTGAGGGATATAGTTCAAAGAGGTAACCCCCCTTCTTTGAATGAACCAGCGGCACCGTGCCCGCTTACTATAGACCTCAATCAGTTACAGTATACTATACTTTTCTTGTGAAAGCAAATAGTTTCAGAAATATTTTTCAATATTTTTTGTGTTTGATTTTCCAAACTGGGGTTGATTTTCCAGCAAGAACATGCTAAAATAAAATACATTATGGGCCGCCGTGGTGGAATCGGCAGACACAAGGGACTTAAAATCCCTCGGTAGCGATACCGTACCGGTTCAAGTCCGGTCGGCGGCACCACGAAAGTCCTCAGTCGATGATACAATCGACTGAGGACTTTTTAATTTTGCCAATGGAAAAGCCTTGGAATCAAGGGAAAAGCGGGACGCAGGGGGTGCGGATATCCTCCGGCGTCCCGCCTTTTTCGTTTTGTGTGGGGATGGGACGCCATCAACGGAGATTTGCATTTTGCACCCTCCCCCTGTCCCACGGGAGGGAAAATTAAAAGGTTGAGGGAATCGTTGAAAGGTCAGTACATGGATCGTCCAAAAATAAGGTATTAAAATACTTTATTGAGGTATTGACAAACGCTGTCGAGTGTGATACACTACCTACAACAGCAATAATGAACATTTTAGTTTACCGGGAGGGAATATACCATGGACCGCAAGAATAAGGCCGAGAGCTATTGGAATTTCTTCAACTTTTTAAGAGGCCAAATGTCAGCAAGCGATATGCGTGTGGCCGCTCTGCTCACCGGTATTGCCATGGAAAAATGTGAAATCAGACCGGATTTAGAAAACGAACAAGATGTCGTTCAAATCATGCGCAACGCCTCAGAGGACCTGGGTTTTGGAAGAATCTTCTACAGGAGTGAACAAAATGCTTTTATAGGCTATACCCTCCTAAAGCAAGCTGCACCGCTTGACTGGGAGGAAATGCTAGGCGAGATCGATGAGAAGGCTGCAAATTTGGTGCATCTCCCCAAGCCATTGATTGAGCATTTTGAGGTATTCTTCGAGTTTACCACCAAGTATGTTCTAATCGCTGAAGGGGAAAAGTTCACACCTAATTTGAAATCCATGGTCGATGCTTATCCCGAATGCGACTACACTATAACCACGATGAATCCTGCCTATACCGCAATCCTTGAGCGGGTTTTCCAGGGTTACAGGAATGTCCGAGTCGTAACCACAAGTATTTATGAATATGAATTCCTCCAGGAGCGATTTGATCTAATTCTCTCTGTTCCAACATTTGGTAGCAGACTTCTGGTCGACCGGGAGCAGCATTTCATGTGCCGTGAGCATGAAATGGTTGCTCTGGAAAATCTTCTTCTTCACTTGGGGCCTAGCGGCAGGTTGGCAATTCTACTCCCCGCCCGCATCACTTTTGCTGGCGGTAACGTCAAGGGTCTCCGCAATTTTATTCAGGACACCTATAAAGTTGAAAGCATTTCGGCAATGCCAGAAGGTTTCCTTGAATGGTCGGCAATCAAGACTTACCTTCTCACCATTACAACAGGAACAACTGACGATATCGCCGTTCGTCGTTTTGGCATTCAAGATACCATAACAGGTTCTGCTGGTCGTAGAGTGAGAAATATCCGTCTTGAGGATGAAACTTTCTCGATGCTGTCCGAGCTGGAGGAACAAGGCGACTGGAACGTGGACAAGCTATTTGCGGCCCAGGATGAGGACTGGATACGATATATGGGGGTGAAACGCGCTATTCTTGGAGAAGTTGCCACCGTGTTCCGTGGGAAGAATGTGCCTCGTAAGGACCCTACTGGTAGATTCGGAGTTGTAAACATCTCGAACCTTCGGGAGTTCAGCATTGACTATGACGGATTGGACCATCTGGATGAGGAAGAGCGCAAATTAAGAACCTACATTTTAGAAGATGGTGACATTTTGGTGCCAGCCAGAGGTACGGCGGTACGAACTGCTATTTTCAAAAAACAAGATTATCCCTGTATTGCCTCCTCCAATCTTGTAGTAATTCGCCCTAGAAGCGATCTCCTGAACAGTGTTTACTTGAAGATGTTCTTGGACAGTCCTCTTGGTGGCAAACTTCTGGAATCCGCCCAGCAAGGTACCAGCGTCATCAATCTGAGCTACAAGGATATGCAATCCCTTGAAATCCCGTTGCCGGACATCGAAAAGCAGGAGGCTCTCGCAAACGAATATCAGACCGAGTTGACGATGTATCTTGAGTCTATAAGCGAAGCAGAACGCCGCTGGCGTTCTGCGCTGGACAGGCTTCAAGAACAGATATAAAAAGAAAAACCATAACAACTATTTTAGGAGGAATGACATTGGAAAACGTCCAGCAGTTCATGAAAGGCGATATTTTTTATCTGGATCTTGGCAAACCTGATGGCTGCATTCAGGGTGGCTGTAGGCCCGTAGTAGTTGTGCAAAACAACACAGGAAATCGGTATAGTCCGACTTTACAGATTGCCCCCATCACAAAAAGTAAAACAAAGGCCAAATTACCTACTCACGTTGAACTGCATAAAGGTATGGGCGGGCTGAAGGAAGATTCCGTTGTCTTAGTCGAGCAAACAACAATTTGTAACAAGAAAGAACTTTTGCCACAGAACAGATTGGGACATCTCAATGACAGTGTTCTGGATAAGCTCGATGACGCTATAGCAATTCAGTTCGGATTAAACAACCGTGTATCGACACAGCGGCATATATATAAAGGAGGGGCGTGATATGCTTGGCGCAATAATTGGGGACATTGTAGGTTCCCGTTTCGAGTGGAATAACCACAAGTCAAAGGACTTTGAGTTCCTCACCTACAAATGCTTTCCCACCGATGACAGTATTATGACTCTGGCTTTGGCGAAAGCCGTCCTCATAAGTAAACCTGACCACAGCAACCTGGCCGAAAATGCTGTGAAGCAAATGCAACTTATTGGGCGGCAGTACCCGAACTGTGGTTATGGTGGTGGATTCCTCAGGTGGATGCTCTCCGACCATCCGCATCCATACAACAGCTATGGCAACGGCGCGGCTATGCGAGTAAGTGCGGCAGGCTTTGCCGCCTCATCCCTGGACGAGGCAAAGAAAATGGCGGAGCACATCACTGCCGTTACACACAATCATCCAGAAGGACTCAAAGGTGCAGAAGCCACTGTGGTTGCCATCTTTATGGCCCGCCAAGGAAAAAGTATTCTGGAGATCCGCGACTACATGGATAAGCACTACTACCCAATGAACTTCACGCTGGATGGCATCCGGGATAGCTATCAGTTTAATGAGACCTGCCAGGAAACGGTTCCTCAGGCACTGATGGCCTTCTTCGAGTCCACCAGTTTTGAAGATGCCATCCGTAACGCCATTTCTATCGGTGGAGACAGCGACACTCTCGCTGCAATCACTGGCGGAATCGCCGAGGCATACTATGGCATTCCAGCCGGTATTCGCAAACACGCCCTGACCTTTCTGGACGAGAACCTTTTGAAGATTTTGGTGGATTTTGAAAATAAGTATCCTCCTATGATGGAGAAGATAATTGGAGACACCAATATTCCGCTTAAGCGTAAAGATGGGCAAAAAGTCAGGGGAGGAAACCGGGCAGCGATGATGGAGTCCGCAGTTGATGCCGCAGACGGTGATGCCCAGTCTGCGGAAACAAGTCCAGCGGAAATCACTAGCAGGCAACTCTTTAACCACCTGTACCAGTGTTGCAGTATCTTGCGCGGCCCTATCAATCAGGACGAATACAAGAGCTATGTGATTCCAATCCTATTTTTCAAGCGCATCTCTGATGTATACGACGAGGAGTACGCCGAGGCCCTTGCCTACTCCGGCGGAGATGAGGAATACGCTACTGCTGAAGACATGCACTTCTTCATTATTCCAGAGGGTTGTCACTGGAATGACGTGCGTCAGGTCACGCAAAATGTCGGCAAGGCTATTGTTGCAGCCATGACCGGTATTGAAAAAGCTAATCCTGAGACCTTATCAGATGTGTTCAGCAGTTTTGATGACGCAACCTGGACGGACAAGGGCAAATTGACCGATGAACGCCTGAAAAATCTGATTGAGCACATGTCCCTGATTTCCGTTGGAAATAAAAATTACTCCGCCGACGTAATGGGCGACAGCTACGAGTTCCTCATCCGGCAGTTCGCTGATGACTCCAAGAAAAACGCTGGCGAGTTTTACACCCCCCGTCCTATTGTCCGACTGATGGTTCGTCTATTAGACCCAAAGCCCGGAGACTCTGTGTATGATCCTGCGTGTGGAACCGGGGGTATGCTGATCGAGGCCATACGTCATATGCGTGGGGACCGGCTTGCGTATGGCAGGATTTTCGGCCAGGAGAACAACCTCTCCACTTCCGCTATTGCTCGGATGAACCTCTATCTGCACGGAGCCAAGGATGTTCAGATTATGCACGGCGATACACTGCGGGACCCAAAATTTCTGGAGAAACGGAAACTCAAAACCTTCACCTGTGTTCTGGCAAATCCTCCATTCGGTAAAGATAAGTGGGGTGCGGCGCAGTTCGAATCGGACCCCTTTGGGAGAAACTTCTGGGGCAACCCCAGCGATTCCAGCGCAGATTTCGCCTGGTTGCAGCACATGGTTAAATCCATGGACCCGGAAAACGGTCGATGCGCTGTGGTGCTCCCACAGGGAGTGCTCTTCCATTCAGGTAAGGAGGGCCAGATGCGTGAGAAGCTAATCCGCTCCGACAAACTGGAGGCGGTGATCACCTTGGCCAGCGGCGTTTTCTACAGCACCGGCGTTTCTGCCTGTATTCTCTTTCTGAACAACAAAAAGCAGCATAAACACAAAGGCCGGATTTGTTTGATTGATGGCGGAGAGGTGTTTACTGCAATGCGGGCGCAGAATATCTTGTCTGCTGAAAATGTCAATACTCTGTACAGCTATTATCAGGACTATCAAGACGTTATTGAGCGCGTTAAAATCATCTCTATTTCCGATGCAGAGCGGGGCGGCTTTGAGCTCATGCCCAAGAAGTACATCGAGCACAAAAAGCAGGAGGTCACCCCGCCGCACATTGTGCGGAGAAATTACATGATTGCGCTGGAAGCGGTAAGGGCGGCGGAAAGCAAGGTCAACAGACTGCTGATTGAGGGAGGTTATGTCCATGAGCAATAAGATTACTCAAAGCGAACTGGAAACCTACCTGTGGGGATCAGCGGTTCTCCTGCGAGATCATGTTGACGCCGGCTCCTATAAGCAATATATCTTTCCCCTCCTCTTTTTCAAGCGTCTGAACGATGTCTATAACGAGGAAACCGAAAAGGCAATCAAAGAGAATGGGCCGGAAGCGGCAGATTGGGAGGAAACGCACTCCTTTGTACTGCCAGAGGGAGCTCGCTGGAACGATGTGCGAAATGTTCCTCAGAATGTGGGTAAGGCTATTACCGCAGCATTCCGGACTATTGAGAATGCCAATGTTGATAAGCTAAAGGGTATTTTCGGCGACGGTACCTGGACAAACAAAAAGCGTCTGCCGGATCGTCTGTTGAAAGACCTGCTGGAGCATTTCAGCAGCAGAACGCTATCTCTTGAAAATTGCCCGGAGGACGAGCTCGGTCAGGGGTATGAGTTTCTGATCCGAAAGTTTGCTGATGACAGCGGTCATGGAGCTCAGGAATTTTATACGAATCGGACCGTGGTCCATCTGATGACTGAGATGCTCAAACCGGAACCGGGCGAATCCATCTATGATCCAACCTGCGGAACAGCCGGTATGCTGATTTCCGCGATAGCTTACTTAAAACAACACGGAAAAGAGTGGCGGAATGTATCCCTCTATGGACAGGAGTGGAATACCCTGACGACCGCCATTGCACGAATGAACCTGTTTCTTCACGGCATTGAGGATTTCCAGATCGCCAACGGTGATACTTTGCTCAACCCCGCCTTTGTGGAACGCCGCAAATTGAAAAAGTTCGATATGGTCGTGGCGAATCCACCCTACTCCATCAGTGACTGGAGCCGGAGCGCCTTTGAATCTGACCGGTATGGCCGCAATATTCTCGGTGTGCCTCCGCAGGGCCGAGCCGATTACGCATTTATTCAGCACATTCTCGTCAGCATGAATCAGGGTACTGGACGCTGCGCGATCCTCCTCCCTCACGGAGTGCTTTTCCGCAACGAGGAGAAGGAAATGCGCGAGAAGCTGGTGCGGTCGGATATGCTGGAGTGTGTGATCGGGCTTGGACCAAACCTGTTCTATAACTCACCCATGGAAGCTTGCATCATGATTTGCCGAACAGAGAAACCTGACGATCACAAGGGGCATATTCTTTTCATTAATGCAGTGAACGAGGTGACCCGCAAGAATGCGCACAGCTTTTTGGAGCCTCAGCACATCGAAAAGATTGCGGGTGCCTACGATGCTTTTAAATCGGATCATGATATAGCAAAAAAGGTTTCCATCCGAGACGTCGAGAAAAACGGATTCAATCTCAGCCTTCCGCTTTATGTGCGGCCGGAATCCAGCGACGGAAGCGAAGATTGTCGGACCATACAAGAGTGCTACGATGGTTGGAGGTCTTGCTCACGGTCTACAATATCCGCCTATCAAGAATTGACGGCGTTATTAGGGAAGGAGGCCAAGACTGATGAGTAGAGTGACCCTTGGCGATGTTGCCATCGAGCGCCGAGAAACACTGAAAGGGGCGAAGGCTGACTATCCTATTGTCGGCCTGGAGCATCTGATTCCAAGTCAAATCACGCTGACGGCTTGGGGCAATAGCTCAGACAACACCTTTTCAAAAGTGTTTCACAAAGGACAAGTCCTCTTCGGTCGCCGCCGAGCCTATTTGAAGAAAGCCGCTGTCGCACCTTTTGACGGCCTCTGCTCCAGTGACATTACGGTGATTGAGGCGAAGGCAAATCTGATTCTCCCGGAACTTCTGCCGTTTGTCATTCAAAACGACGCTTTTTTCGATTATGCCGTTGGCAAATCCGCTGGATCTCTGTCCCCCCGTGTAAAATGGGAGCACCTGAAGAAATATGAGTTTGAACTACCGGGTATGGACGAACAGCGAAAGCTGGCCGAACTTCTTTGGAGTATGGTGGAAGCGAAAGAGGCTTATCAGGAACTGCTCCGACAGACTGATGATTTGGTGAAAGCTCGATTTATCGAGATGTTTGGAGATGCGATCGAAAATGAAATGGGCTGGCCGCAAATGCCCCTCTGTAAGGTATTGGCCGAAGGTTGTACAGTAACCTATGGAATTGTTAAAACGGGAGATGATATTCCTAATGGAGTTCCTGTTTTTCGACCAGTAGACATTTCTCAAGGTCATGTTCCCGTTCGATCTGAGTTAAAGCGAACTAGTCAAAAAATATCTGACTGCTATCGAAGAACATTACTTCAAGGTGATGAACTTTTAATTACTGTCAGAGGTTCTATAGGAGAGACGTTCCAAATCAGTGATGAATTTGCTGGATGTAATGTTGCGAGAAACATTGTCCCTCTTCGCGCAAATCCACAACTTCTCAGTCAGGGCTTTTTAAAGGCAGTTCTTGATTCTGCCGCTTTCCAAAGAAGATTATCGGAGTTGACAAAAGGGGTTGCACTCAAGGGCATCAACATGAATGAATTTAAAATGTGCCCTGTGATTCTACCGCCGCTACCTCGCCAAGAGCAGTTCTTGACATTTCAGAGTCAAAGCGATAAATCGAAATTTGAATTAGGGCAGGCTGTGAAAACTCTGGGGGCCATCTACAACAAGATCATATCAGAAAACCTCAATTAAACGTTGAACGCCAAGCCAAGGGAGGAACGATTTATGCCCAATTTTAACGAAGGAAATACCACGGAGCGGATGATCCTTGATGTTCTCCAGAAAAACGGCTGGAGATATGTCGCGCCGGAGGATCTGCCACGCAATCCCTCCGATGTCATTGTAGAGCCCCTGTTCCGGGCTGTGCTGGCCCGGTTGAACCCGGAGATCACCGAGGACGAATCCCGCGCGGACACCGTCCTATACGATTTGCACCGCATCATCACGGCCACCAACGCGCAGAATCTCATCACGCAGAACGAGCTGTTCAAGCAGAAGGTGTTTGAGCAGAATACCTATCCCTTCGGCGAGGACGGCAGACAAGTCTCCATCGACTTTTTCGGCACTGAGATTAATGGAAAATCGGATCTGAATGACTATGTGGTCACAAACCACTGGTGCTTTCCCAAAACAAAAGCGGACGGCGGAAAAGAATTGGACATCGTCCTGCTGGTCAATGGCATCCCCGTGGCGGTTGGTGAGATGAAAACCCCGGTTCGGGCCGCTATCACTTGGCTGGACGGAGCAAAGGACATCAGCGATTACGAAGAGAGCATTCCACAGATGTTTACGGCGAATATCTTCAACTTTGCCACAGAGGGCAAGTGCTATCGTTACGGCGCAATCGGAATGCCCATTGCCAAATGGGGACCTTGGCACACCACCGATGACAAGTCCGACGGCAGCTTGGCGGCGGTGCATACCAGCGTGACGGACATGCTCACTCCCTATAAGGTGATGGACCTGTTCCAGTTTTTTACGCTGTTCGCTACTGACAGCAAGTATCGCAAGTACAAGGTTATCGCCCGTTACCAGCAGTACGAGGGCGCGAACATGATCGTGGACCGTGTCCGGGCGGGCTACCCCAAGCAGGGCCTGATTTGGCACTTCCAAGGCTCTGGTAAGTCTTACCTGATGGAGTTTGCCGCCGTCAAGCTGCGTATGCTCCCTGATTTGAAAAATCCAACTGTTATCATCGTAGATGACCGTTTGGATCTGGAGTCTCAGATCACGGCACAGTTCCACGCCTCCGATGTGGGGAACCTTGAATCCGCTGCCAGCCGTGATCAGCTCATGACCATGCTTCGCCAGGATATTCGGAAGATTATCATCACTACTATCTTCCGCTTCCAGGAGGTCACCGGAGAACTCAGCCAGCGTGACAACATCATCGTGATGGTGGATGAATGCCACCGGACACAGGAGGGTGACTTGGGCATCAAAATGCGCTTGGCCTTGCCCAATGCCTTCTTCTTTGGCCTGACTGGCACTCCCATCAACCGCATTGACAAGAACACCTTTGCCACCTTTGGAGCCACTGAAGATCGGAGCGGTTACATGAGCAAGTACAGCTTCTCCGATTCTATCCGTGACCGCGCCACACTGCCTCTGAACTTTGAACCGGTGCCTATCGACCTCCGCGTGGATCGGGAGACCATGGACCGAGAGTTTGATGTGCTGACTGCAGGCTTGTCCGACGTGGAGCGGGCCGAACTCTCCAAGCGGGTCAATATGCAGGCGATCATGTATGATCGGAAACGCATCCATAAGGTCTGTGCACATATTGCAAAGCACTTCACCGAAAAAATCCGTCCCAATGGCTATAAGGCTCAGGTGGTTGTGTATGACCGCCCGTGCTGCCTGATGTATAAGGAGGAGCTGGACAAGCTCTTGGGCGCACAGTGTTCTACTATTGTGATGGACACAAATGATGATAAAGCAGACAAATACAAACCCTATCGCCGGACCAAAGATGAAGAAGCGAAGGTGCTGGACCGCTTCCGCGATCCCAGTGACCCGCTAGAGATTGTCATCGTAACAGCCAAGCTGCTTACCGGCTTTGATGCGCCTATCCTCCAGGTTATGTATCTGGATAAGCCCATGAAGGATCATACGCTCCTCCAGGCTATCTGCCGCACCAACCGCACCTACGATGAAGGCAAGACCTTCGGGCTGATTGTGGACTATATTGGGATCTTCGATAATGTCGCCAAGGCACTGAACTTTGACGAAACCAGCATGAAGAAGATTGTTACAAATATCGAAGAAGTCAAGAAGCGTTTTCCTGCGCTCCTGCGGAAATGTCTTAGTTTCTTTATGGGTGTTGACCGAACCGTTGAAGGTTGGGAGGGGTTGATGGCAGCGCAGGAGTGCTTGCCTACCAGCAAGGAAAAGGACGAGTTCGCAGCAGATTACCAGGTGCTCAACCGCGCCTGGAATGGGCTGTCTCCTGATCCGTTTCTGACGACATTCCAGCCGGACTATGTGTGGTTGACAAAAGTATATGAGTCAGTCCGCCCGACTAACGGCAGTGGTGGTTTAATTTGGGCCGCGCTCGGCAATAAGACAATGGAAATCGTGCACTCAAACCTGGAGGTTGGCGCAGTTCATGATGATGTGGATATTCTCTCACTGAGTGCCGACTTGATTGATGATTTCATTGAAAGCCACAGGGACATCAACCCTACCACGAAACGTGTGGAAATCGACTTAGTTGCACGCATCCAGAAGCACGCAGATGACCCCAAATTTAAAATGCTTGGGGAAAAACTGGAAGAGTTGCGTAACCGTCATGAGCAGGGCTTAATCAACAGCATCGAGTTTTTGAAGATGCTGCTACAACTCGCCAAGGAAGCTGCCCAGGCAGAGAAAGAAGTTGTGCCGGAGGACGAGGTAGATAAGGGTAAAGCCGCTCTGACAGAGCTTTTCAACGGTGTGCGCAATGAGTGCACCCCAGTTATTGTTGAGCGCATTGTTGCGGACATCGATGATATTGTGAAAATTGTCCGATTTGACGGCTGGCAGAACACCACTGGAGGTCGGCAAGAGGTAAAAAAGGCTTTGCGCAGCGTCGTGTGGGTGAAATACAAAATCAAGGACAAAGAAGTGTTTGATAAGGCGTATGCCTATGTCGAGCAGTATTATTAAGCTATGGAATGGGGTGCTGGTGAATGGGTTATCCCGACTTCAAAACATACATCCAGGACAAACATAGCAGTCTCCTTCAAGACGAAATTGCAATATATGTAAAGAATTGCCACGACGGAATTGGTTTCCATTCATACAGCGTACTTTCGGTTTGTGAGGAGACTGTCGACAATGTAGAAGTTCATTCTGTTAAATGTCACGAAGGACTTGGCGATTTAATCACAATGGATGTTAATGTCGCTGCAGACATTATAACCAAAGGTCTAGGGGAGAAACCATATGAGGCTGATAGGAAACGCCGTTTATTCATTGTTCATCTAACCGGCGAGTTGCGCAATGGCCTCCATGATGTTCGATCCACCGGCACCGAAGAATATCATAATTATGCATTCAAGCCGGAGGGAGCATTAGATGCCTATCTACTTCCTTACATTTCTACAGATCAGCTTGAAAAAATTGCAGACGATTTCTTTGAGATATACTGCTTTGACGCGGTGTATGTGGACTATATGCTTCCTGTTGACCACATTATGAGGGAGCTGAAAATGTGCATCTACGAATCTCCTTTACCTGATAACGTCTTTGGACGGGTCTATTTCAGAGAAGCCAAAGGAACACGATTCGTCAAGTTTCATCCTTATATGCCGGAAGCAGAAATTGATACTGAAATTCACCCTGGTACAATCGTCATTAATCGGAAACATTTTTTCCTCGGGAGCATAGGAAGTCCACTTAATACGATAGCACATGAACTTATTCATTGGGAGTTGCACCAGAGATTTTTTGAACTTTTGGCGCTTTTGAGCGATAGTTCCGATGCGCTGTCTTGCAATGCAGACCCTCCCATGTCTGACAGCCATCTCAATGGTCTGCAAAAAGCAATTTGGTGGGCGGAGTGGCAAGCAAATTCATTGGCCCCCAGAATACTTATGCCCCGTTGCCTTTTTATGTCAGTTTTGATGCAGGTCTATGCGGAGAAGTATGAAACAACTGTCTATCACTGTTTTGCCGAGATTATGGAAAGGACCATCGAATGTGTAGCTGAACTATTTGGAGTTTCAAAACTGTCCGCAAAAATAAGAGCGATGCAACTTGGAGTTACAGAAGCAGAAGGTGTATGCCTGTTCATCAATGGCGACTATCATCCGCCGTTCACTTTCCGTAGAAACGCTTTAGCTCCAAAGCAGACCTTTATTCTTGATCGTACCAACTATGAGCAGTTGATGAGTGAAAACACTGAGTTTTTTGAATTGATCAACAGTGGACAATTTGTTTACACGGGCTGTGTTGTTTGTATCAACGATCCATTATATATTGAAAAAAATCGATTCTCTCAGCGATCGGACTATGAACTAACTATCTACGCAAGGGAAAATGTCAATGAGTGCTGTCTTGCCTTTGATCGGACCTTTTGCCAAGATGACTCTCTCGATAAGGACTTCTATGGTCTCTGCTACCTGTCTAAAGAGCTAAATGCCGCATCACATACAAAAACAACTCCTACGCATGACTTACAAAATCAGGACCGTAAGACTCGAGCTGCTGAAGCGAAAAAGCTCCGAGATGAAGGGAATAGCATAATGGCTATGTTGCGTAGCTTACCGACAGGATTTCCAGAAACACTTGATAGTCATATCAAAATGGCAAAGAAACA
Organism: Acutalibacter intestini; assembly: GCF_034334985.1. Classification (NCBI taxonomy): domain Bacteria; kingdom Bacillati; phylum Bacillota; class Clostridia; order Eubacteriales; family Acutalibacteraceae; genus Acutalibacter; species Acutalibacter intestini. Next base: position 94,573 of record NZ_JAWXXL010000009.1, read on the forward strand.
TGATGGTCGGAAAATGACAAACCTTGAGCTTTCCAAAATAACCGGACTTTCTGAGGATTACATTGCCTCTCTGCGAAAAGATCCCGGATTGAATGTTACCCTAGAAACTGTATGCTCCCTATGCATAGCGCTTCATTTACTTCCTTGTTTTAGTAAGGACTTGATTCGAAAATCAAGAAATCAGTTTCCTCAGACTGGAGATGGTTACTTAATGTTGGCACTGATTGAAGATCATTATACAGATTCCTTGGATGCCATAAATGAAGTCCTCCAGGATGCGAAATTAAAGCCTTGGGGGAAAACTGTAAAGTAAAATTTTGCGAAGCCGAACTGTGACTCCAGGAAAACAACAAGATAAAGCCACTTGCCCCACCATTGAAGATGATTATTCTTCAGTAGTGGGGCCTTTTTTTGTGCACAAAAAACGAAGTGTGAGTCCAGATAATCTACATTTCCATTATGTAAAATGCGAGGTGTGAAGCAAGTGGAACCGTTGTTAGCCCTTTTGCTTCCGCCGTTGTATACTGCATCATCTGATCACTGGTGGCTCATCAGGCTACAGCGGACAATTAGAATATAGTTTAAGGCTTCCTTAATGAGCGTGGAAGCCGCAACCGGAACGGATGTATCTGTTCGGGGCTGCGGCGTTATTTTCACGCTTCTTTCAGTGCAGTTCCTCCGTTTCGGGTCATCGAAACGGAGGATTTTATGATTATTCGCTACAAATTTTCCACCGGCGAGGTCACGGAGGTCGAGGTGTCAGATGAGATCGGTGCCGTGATTACCGCCAGCCGCAAGGCCGAACACGCGCTGGAGGAGCGCAACCGCTACCACTGCTATTCTCTTGATGCCATCGACTACGAGGGACTTGAGTATGGCGAATGCGATGAATATCCCATCGAGGACGATTCCGCAGAACAGACGGAACGCATCAAAGCCGCTTTCGGTCAACTCACTGAGACCCAGCAGCGCCGCCTTTGTTTATATGCGGACGGCAAGACTCTGCGGGAGATTGCTGCATTGGAGAAAACCAAATTCCAGTCGGTGGCCGAATCCATCGAAGCCGCCAAGAAAAAGTTTTTGAAAAATTACCGTCCAGCACCCTGACAAACCCCTCTTCTTTTCTGGGTACACCGGAAGGCAGCACAAAACAAATCGCCTTTCGGAAAGGACAACCAAGAATGAAACACAGCCTTAACATCAGTGTTTCCAAGAAACCGCCGGAGGGCGGCATCGTGCAATGCCGGAATGTATCTCTGCGGGAAAAGCTGCTCACTCGGCTGCTGGGGCGGCAGGAGAAGGTGATGATCCTAGTTCCCGGCAACAGCGTGGAATCGGTGTGCATCACCGAGGTGCCGGAGGGAGGTGCGGCCTGTGAGTAGGATCAAGCTGTTCCTCGATGTGGTCGAGGATATGCGCTCCCTGGCGGACAGCCTCCAGGCTGTGGCTACCGCCCTGGGCCAGAACGCCCCGGAAGATGCCGACGCTCCCAATCTGGCTCCGGCAGCGCCCCCTGCCCCGGCTCCTGCCGACCTGCCGCCCAAGGCCATCACGCTGGAGGAGGTCCGGGCGGTGCTGGCGGAGCGCAGCCACGATGGGTACACCGACCAGGTGCGGGGCCTGCTCCAGAAGTACGGGGCCGAGAAACTCAGCGGCGTGGACCCCAAACACTACGCCGCTCTGATGAAGGATGCGGAGGTGCTGGGCCATGCCACCTAACAGCCACGCCATCCTCTCCGCCTCCAGCTCTCACCGCTGGATGAACTGTACACCCTCCGCCCGTCTGGAGCGGGAGTTCGCCGACCGGGAGACGGAGGCCGCTGCCGAAGGCACCGCCGCCCACGCCCTCTGCGAACACAAGCTCCGCCGCGCTCTGAAGATGCGCTCCCGCAAGCCGGTCTCCAAGTACGACTGCGATGAGATGGACGCATACACGGACGGCTATGTGGAGTTCGTGCTGGAGCAGCTCACCCAGGCCAAGCTGGAGTGCGCCGACCCGCTGGTCCTCATCGAGCAGCGGCTGGACTTCTCCTGCTGGGTCCCGGAGGGCTTCGGAACCGGGGACTGCCTCATCGTGGCGGACAAGCTGCTACACATCATCGACTTTAAGTATGGTCAGGGTGTGCTGGTAGAGGCCGAGGAGAACCCCCAGATGATGCTGTATGCCTTGGGCGCTCTCCGGCTGTTCGACTCCCTCTATGACATCACCGAGGTGAGCATGAGCATCTACCAGCCCCGCCGGGAGAATGTGTCCACCTGGACGATCTCGGTGGACGAGCTGAACGCCTGGGCGGAGAACACCCTCAAGCCAAAGGCGGAGCTGGCCCACAAGGGCGAGGGCGAGTATCTCCCCGGCTCCTGGTGCCAGTTCTGCAAGGCGGCGGTGAAGTGCCGCGCCCGCGCCGAGGAGAAGCTCCAGCTTGCCCAGTTCGAGTTCGCCCCGCCGCCGCTCCTCTCGGATGGGGAGATCGAAGACATCCTCGCCAAGCTGGATGACCTCACCAAGTGGGCCAGCGAGATTCAAGCCTATGCCCAGGATGCCGCCATCAACCACGGAAAGGTGTGGCAGGGCTTCAAGCTGGTGGCCACCCGTACCAATCGCCGCTACACAGACGAGGAGGCGGTGGTTCAGGCTGCCAAGGATGCCGGGTACACCGATATCTTCCGAAAGAGCCTCATCCCCATCACCGAGATGGAGAAGTTGATGTCCAAGAAGGAGTTCAACCGCATCCTCGGCGCTCTGGTGGAGAAGCCCCTGGGCCGTCCCACCCTCGTTCCTGTTACCGACAAACGCCCCGCCCTGACCAAGACCGGCGCGGGCGATGATTTCACTGAATTTAAGGAGGACTAATCCATGCCCACTCAGAAATCCAACACCAAAGTGGTCACCGGCATCGTCCGGCTGTCCTACGCCAATGTCTGGGAGCCTGCCTCCATCAACGGCAGCAACCCCAAGTACAGTGTGTCTCTCATCATCCCCAAGAGCGACACCAAGACCATCGCCGCCATCAACGCCGCCGTGGATGCCGCCATCAAGGACGGTGTGGCGAAGTTCGGCGGGAAGGTGCCGCCCAAGGGCGCTCTGAAGCTGCCCCTCCGGGACGGCGATGCCGAGCGGGATGACGAGGCGTACAAGGGAGCCTACTTCGTCAACGCCAACAGCACCACCGCGCCCCAGATCGTGGACCGGGCTGTCCAGCCCATCCTGGACCGGGCCGAGGTCTACTCCGGCTGCTACGCCCGCGTATCCATCAACTTCTACGCCTTCAACACCAATGGCAACAAGGGTATCGCCTGCGGCCTGGGCAACATCCAGAAGGTCCGGGACGGGGAGCCGCTCAGTGGCCGCACCTCCGCCGCTGACGATTTCGCCACCGATCTGGACGATGACTTCCTGTCCTGAGAAAGCGAGGTAGATGACAATGACTTCACTCTACGAATTTGCCAAGCAGGTGGACGTGCTGGTGGTTTTCTTTCTCATCTACGGCTTTACCGTGAGCATGATCTCCTCTGCCATCGTTAGTTTCATCCGCTGGTGCGGGAAGAAGTGGACGGCACACAAGGAAAAGAGGAAAGCTGCCTCTAAAACCAATGACTAAAGCGGCCATGCGCTATGGGTGGCGGAGCTTCGGCTCCGCTGCCCCTTGGCGTAGGAAGGGGGTAGCATGAAAACTTTATCCATTGACATTGAGACCTACTCCGACGCTCTGCTGAAAAAGTGCGGTGTGTACCGCTACTGTGAGGATTGCAGTTTTGAAATCCTGCTGTTCGGCTACTCGGTGGACGGCGGTTCCGTCCAAGTGGTGGACTTCACCGCTGGGGAGCAGCTCCCCGCCGAAGTGCTGTCAGTCCTCACTGACCCCACCGTGACCAAGTGGGCCTTCAACGCCCAATTCGAGCGTGTATGCCTGTCCCGCTGGCTGGGTATGCCCGTGGGTGAATATCTGGACCCGACCTCCTGGCGTTGCACGATGGTGTGGGCCGCGACCCTGGGCCTCCCCCTCTCGCTGGAGGGTGTGGGTGCTGTCCTCGGCTTGGAGAAGCAGAAACTGAAGGAGGGCAAAGGCCTCGTCCGCTACTTCTGCACACCCGCCAAGGGCCGGGACGGCAATCCATACCGCCACCACCCGGAGGATGCCCCAGAGAAGTGGGCGCGGTTCAAAGCCTACAACCTCCGGGATGTGGAAACGGAGATGTCTATCCAGCAGAAGCTGTCCCGGTTCCCGGTGCCGGAGAATATCTGGGACGAGTACCATCTCGACCAGGAGATCAACGACCGAGGTATCGGTGTGGATATGGAGCTGGTGCGGCAGGCCATCGGCATGGATGCCCGTACAAACGAGAAACTGACCGCCCAAATGCGGCGGCTGACCTCTCTTTCAAATCCCAACTCCGTCCAGCAGATGAAGCAGTGGTTGATAGACCACGGGCTGGAGATGGACAGCCTCGGCAAAAAGGAGGTCGCCGCCCTGCTGAAAACCGCTCCCGTCCCGCTCTCGGAGGTGCTGCTCCTGCGGCAGCAGTTAGCCAAATCCAGCGTGAAGAAATACACGGCGATGGAAACAGCGGTCTGCCCAGATGGGCGGGCCAGAGGGATGTTCCAGTTCTACGGGGCCAACCGCACCGGGCGCTGGGCGGGGCGCATCATCCAGCTTCAAAATTTGCCCCAAAACCATCTCCCCGATTTGGCAGAGGCCCGCTCGGTGGTGCGCTCCGGGGACCTTGCCGCCGTGGAAATGCTCTACGAGGATGTGCCGGACACCCTGTCCCAGCTTATCCGCACAGCCTTTGTGCCGCAGGACGGCAGAAAGCTCATCGTGTCCGACTTCTCAGCAATCGAGGCGCGTGTCATCGCCTGGTTCGCTGGGGAGCAATGGCGGCAGGAGGTGTTCGCCCAGGGCGGCGACATCTACTGTGCATCCGCCTCCCAGATGTTCCACGTCCCTGTGGAGAAGCATGGCCGGAACGCCCATCTGCGACAGAAGGGCAAGATTGCGGAGCTGGCCTTGGGCTATGGCGGCAGCGTGGGGGCGCTGAAAGCGATGGGCGCACTTGAAATGGGTGTGTCGGAAGATGAGCTGAAACCGCTGGTAGATGCTTGGCGGGCCTCCAATCTCCATATCGTTCAATTCTGGTGGGACGTGGATCGGGAAGTCAAGCGGTGCGTAAAGGAACGGTGTGCTACGGAAACACATGGCCTCCGCTTTGCCTACCAGAGCGGATTCCTGTTCATCACCCTTCCCTCCGGCAGACGGCTGGCCTATGTGAAGCCAAAGATCGGCGAGAACCGCTTTGGCGGCGAGTCCGTCACCTATGAGGGCGTGGGTGGTACGAAGAAGTGGGAACGGCTGGAAAGTTATGGGCCAAAATTCGTGGAAAACTGCGTCCAAGCCACTGCTAGAGACATCCTCATGTACGCCATGCAGACGCTGCGGTGCTGCTCCGTAGTGGCCCATGTCCATGACGAGCTTATCATCGAGTGCGACCGCAGGGTCGCTCTCTCCGCTGTGTGTGAGCAGATGGGCCGGACGCCACCTTGGGCCAAGGGCCTACTGCTCCGGGCGGACGGCTACGAGTGCGATTTTTACAAAAAGGATTAAGGAGGACTTTGGAATGTTTTATGTGAAGGAAAAACTCAGTGATTCTGCTGAGATCAACATTGAAATCCACGATGAAAATGTGTTCTGCCGCTGTCCCAAGTGCGGCTGTGAGATGCCGGTCGATCTGGCGGAAATCCTGTCCGATGGTGTGGACGACCTGTTCGGTACAGCGGTCTGCTGTGCCGAGTGCAGCAAGGAGGCCCGGAATGGCCAGTAAGCGCAATTCCGAGGGCTACTTCGACCCCACCGCATACGCGGCCCTTACCAAGATCGAACGGGAGGCCAAGACCCACGCTTTTCGGCCTATGGTATACATCTGCTCCCCGCTTTCCGGGAACATCGCCGCCAACCAGAAGAATGCCCGCCGCTACTGCCGGTTTGCCGTGGACAGCGGCTGTATCCCTCTGGCTCCGCATCTCTACTTCCCGCAGTTCATGGATGACGGCGATGGGGCCGAGCGGAACCTCGCTCTGTTTATGGACATCGTGCTGCTGTCCAAATGCGACCAACTGTGGGCATTCGGAGAGCGGGTGTCCAAGGGCATGAGTATGGAGATTGAGAAGGCCAAGCGAAAGGGCCAGCCTATCCGCTGGTTCGATTCCAACTGTAAGGAGGTATTCCAATGAGCCAGCCGTTCACCCTTTACCGCTCGGACAGTCTGGGCCGCGCGTCCAACTGTATGTACCCCCATGCCGTGGAGGTAACGGATTCCGCCTCTCTCGCCGCCGCCGTCAGCTTTGACTATGTGGCGGTGGAATACAAAAACGGCTACCGCAACAATGCCAACTTCATCAAGACCAACTGCCTGATGCTGGACTGCGACAACGACCATTCCGAGGACCCCGCCGCCTGGATCACACCCCAAGCGCTGACCGACTCCCTTCTGGATGTCGCCTTCGCCGTTCACTACAGCCGGAGCAACGGCAAGGTGAAGAACGGCAAAGCGGCGCGGCCCAAGTTCCATGTGTTCTTCCCCATCCCGGAGCAGACCGACCCCGCAGCCTACAGCGACATGAAGAAACAGCTCCAGGCCGAGTTTCCCTTCTTTGACTCCAACGCCCTGGATGCGGCCCGTTTCTTCTTCGGTACCCCAAACCCGGAGGTGGAGTTCTTTGACGGCAGCCTCACCATCGCCGACTTCCTGGGCGGCACTGCTTTTGAGGACTTGGAGATGCCGGTGGGCGCTATCATCCCAGAGGGCCACCGCAACTCCCATCTCTCCCACTTTGCCGGACGTGTTCTCAAGCGGCTGGGCGATACCCAGGAGGCCCATGATGCTTTTCTCGCGGAAGCCGCCAAGTGCGACCCGCCGCTGGAGGACGCGGAGCTGACTTCCATCTGGCGCAGTGCCCTTCGGTTCAACCGCCGCGTCCAGCAGCAGGAGGGCTACATCCCCCCGGAGAAATACAATGTGGATTTCCACTATTGCCCGGACGATTTCACCGATGTGGGGCAGGCCAAAGTCCTCACCCGTGTGTCTGGCGGGGAACTGCGCTACTCTCCCGCCACCGACTATATCTGCTACAACGGCACCTATTGGGAGGAGTCCAAGCATGGGGCGCAGGCCGTGGCCCAGAAGCTGACTGCCAATCAACTGGAGGAGGCCACCGCCGCCGCCGAGGATGCCTGGGCTGTTCTGACCAAAAACGGTGCCGCCGAGATGCTCGCCGCCATGAGCAAGAAAAAGGCGGAGTCCATGCTCACCAAAGAGCAGGCTGTTTCCTATGCCAAGTACAAAAAGGCGGCGGAGTACAAAGCCTTCGCTCTGGACCGACGCGGCTCCCGGAACATCACCAACACACTGAAGGAGGCCCGCCCCATGCTGGCCATCACGCCGAAGGAGCTGGATGCCGACTGCTACCTCCTGTGTACCCCGGATGCCACCTATGATCTGCGTCAAGGGATGGCGGGACGGATGGAGCATCGCCCTGGCGACTTCATGACCAAGGTGACCTCGGTGTCCCCCGGCGATAAGGGGGCCGGCCTGTGGCAGAAACAGCTTGACCTCCTGTTCGGCGGTGACCGGGAGCTGATGGACTATGTGCAGCTTGTGGCGGGGACTGCCTGCATCGGGAAGGTGTTCATCGAGCAGATGATCATCGCCTACGGCTGCGGGGCCAACGGCAAATCCACCTTCTGGAATACGCTGGCCCGTGTGCTGGGGACCTACAGCGGCAATGTGTCCTCGGACGCTTTGACCGTGGGCAACCGCCGCAACATCAAGCCGGAGATGGCGGAGCTGAAGGGCAAGCGGCTGGTGATTGCCGCCGAGCTGGAGGAAGGCACCCGGCTGAACACCGCTACGGTAAAACAGATGTGTTCCACCGACGAGGTCTATGCCGAGAAGAAGTACAAGGACCCTTTCAGCTTTGTCCCCAGCCATACCCTGGTGCTGTACACCAACCATCTGCCCAAGGTGGGGGCCATTGACGCCGGTACCTGGCGGAGACTCATTGTGGTGCCGTTCAACGCCCGGATCACCAGGAGCGGCGACATCAAGAACTATGCCGAATACCTCTACGAGAACGCAGGACCCGCCATCCTCGCTTGGATGATCGAGGGAGCCAAGCGCGTCATCGACATGGGGTTCCATATCGCCCTGCCCCCGGTGGTGGAGGCTGCTATCGCCAAGTATCGGGAGGAGAACGACTGGCTCACCCACTTTGTGACCGACAACTGTGAGGTTGGTGTCGGCTACACTGCGCGTTCTGGAGCGGTGTACCAAGCATATCGCTCCTACTGCGCCGATACCGGGGAGTTTTTCCGCAGTACTGCGGAGTTCTACGCCGCGCTGGAAATGGCGGGGTATGGGCGCAAGCGCACCCGCGATGCCAACCTTATCACTGGCCTGCGGATGCGCACCCGTGAGTTCTCCTCCGCACAGGAGCAGTTTGACGATTTCCTGCAATAGCACAAACCGGGCGGGTGTGGAGGTCGTGGCAGTCAATTCTCTAAAATACTTATAGGCTTATTTTTTCAGCCTATAGAAAAGTAAAGTAAAAGACTTCCATGACCTCCACACCACAAGAAATACACTTCTGGAGGAACTATGATAGCAGAAAAAACGATCGAGCGCAAGCTCGTGCAGGCAGTTCATCTGATGGGCGGGCTGGCTTTGAAGTTCGTAAGTCCAGGGTTCGACGGGGTACCCGACCGAGTTGTATTGCTCCCTGGTGGAAAGGTGGCTTTTGTGGAATTGAAAGCCCCTGGAAAGAAGATGCGTCCGCTGCAGGTAAGGCGAAAAAATCAAATCGAAGCTCTGGGCTTTTTGGTGTACTGCATCGACAGGCCGGAGCAGATCGGAGGCGTCCTTAATGAAATACAGTCCTCATGAATACCAGACCTATGCGACCAATTTCCTCCTGATGCACCCCGCCTCCGCCATCTTCCTCGATTGCGGTCTTGGCAAGAGTGTCATCACCCTCACCGCCCTGTTCGACCTGTGTCTGGACAGCTTTCTGGTGCGGAAGGTGCTGGTCATTGCCCCGCTCCGGGTGGCGAGGGACACCTGGCCCTCTGAGCTACGGAAGTGGGACCACCTCCGGGGCTTGTCCTGGTCGCTGGCGGTGGGGAGCGAAATCGAGCGGAAGGCGGCGCTGCACCAGCGGGCTTTCGTGTACATCATCAACCGGGAGAACGTCCAATGGCTCATCGAGGACAGCGGACTTCCCTTCGACTACGACATGGTGGTGGTGGACGAGCTGTCCTCCTTCAAGTCCTACCAGGCAAAACGGTTCCGCTCCCTGCTGAAAGTCCGCCCTGGCGTCAAACGGATCGTGGGTCTGACCGGCACACCCTCCAGCAACGGCCTGATGGACCTATGGGCGGAGTTCCGCCTCTTGGACATGGGTCAGCGGCTGGGTCGGTACATCACCCACTACCGCGCCCGGTACTTCCAGCCGGACAAGCGGAATGGTCAGGTGGTGTTCTCCTACAAGCCCCTTCACGGCGCGGAGGAGGCCATCTACGAGAAGATTTCCGATATCACCATCTCCATGCGGGCCACCGACCACCTCCAGATGCCTGAGTGTGTGTTCAACGAGGTGCGGGTGGTTCTCTCCGAGCGGGAGCGGCAGACCTACGACACCATGCGCTCTGAGCTGGTGGTTTCCCTCGGCGGCGAGGAAGTGGACGCCGGGAACGCGGCAGCTCTGGGAAATAAGCTCTCCCAGATGGCAAATGGGGCTGTCTACGGTGAGGACAAGCGTGTGTTCCCCATCCACGACCGCAAACTGGACGCGCTGGAGGACCTTATCGAAGCCACCAACGGAAAGCCAGTGCTGGTGGCCTACTGGTTCCAGCATGACCGCGAGCGAATCGAAAAGCGGCTTCACAAACTCCACATCCCGTTTTCTCCGTTGGACACATCGGAGAGCATCGAACGGTGGAATCGCGGGGAGCTGCCCGTGGCCCTCATCCACCCCGCCTCTGCCGGACATGGGCTGAACCTCCAAGCCGGAGGTTCCACTCTGGTCTGGTTCGGGCTGACCTGGTCGCTGGAACTGTATCAGCAGGCCAACGCCCGCCTGTGGCGGCAGGGCCAGACGGACACAGTGGTTATCCACCACATCATCGCCGCCGACACCATTGACGAGCGAATCATGTCCGCTCTGAGCAAGAAAGAAAAAACACAGTCCGCATTGATTGATGCGGTGAAAGCAAATCTGGAGGCGCCCATATGAATCCTTGCGAAAGACTGGCAAATGCCATTGTTTTGAGGGCGGTCGAGGATTATCGGGACGCACTGAAACGGCTGGCTGGCTTTCCCCATGACCGTGACAGCAATAGAACCAAAGCGGAGGTAGAGCGTTTTTTCCGCTCCGGCTGGTTTTCGGCTTTGACCTCTCTCGACTCGGAAATGCTGATTGAAAAACTTACAATGGAGGTGTCTGCATGACAGCAAAGCAGTTTTTGAAACAAGCTCGCTACCTGGACGAGCGCATCAACACCAAAATCGCCCAGGTGTCCTCCCTGCACGATCTGGCTACCAAAGCGACCGCCACACTGAGCGATATGCCCGGAAGCCCCACCAGGAACACCCACCGCATGGAGGATATCATTATCAAAATCCTTATGCTGGAAAATGAGATCAACAGCGACATCGACCATCTGGTGGATTTGAAAGAGAACATCCTCGCGGTCATCAAGGCTGTGGACGATGAGGAGTGCCGCCTCCTTCTGGAGAAACGGTATCTCAACTTCGAGTCCTGGGAGGATATTGCCGCAGAGATGTGTACCGGCATCGACAACATCTACCGGCTGCACAGCAAGGCTCTGAAAAAAACGGCCATCCCGGAATCTTTACAGTAAAATACAGAGAAATACAGTTAGCGTTTCTGCTATCATTAGACTTGGAACAGAATAAAGGACAGCCATCGTAGGAGCAATCCTGCGGTGGCTGCCGTTGTATCTTGACTGTTTCAAAAAGGAGGGTCACCCTTGCGAGTGACCCTCCTTGGCGGTTATCTATTGTACAGATAGTTTGTCCATTCAATTACATCTTCGAAAGACATATTAAAACGGACTCCAGTTTCAGAAACAGGAAATGATGAGCAAGCAATCATGTACCTACACTGAGTATGTTTGCACCAGTAGCCCGCTCTTGATTTGTACAGCGTATAACCAGCCTTGCTTAATGCGTGCTTGAGTTTCAACTCAATGGCAGTTTTAGTCATGGACTTCACCCCGAAATAAAAATATTTCCGAGCCAAGCCATGCCTTGCGGTACCATGCCTTGAATTACCATGCCGTGCAAAGCCGTGCCACACTACGCCATGCCATACCACGCATTAGTTAGCATTATACCATATTCTACCCCAGAATTCAAGGAAAGAAATTGAGGTGAACACCATGCCAAAGACGCCCAAGCGTCCCTGCGGTTTCCCCGGCTGTCCCAACCTGACCGATGGACGGTTCTGCGAGGAACACGCCAAACAGGAGAACCGCCGCTACGAACGCTACCAGCGGGACCCCGCCACCAAGCGGCGCTACGGCAGAGCGTGGCAGCGCATCCGTGACCGATACGCCGCCGCCCACCCCTTCTGCGAGGAGTGCTACAAACGCGGCGTCCTCACCCCTACCGAGGAGATCCACCACATCGTTCCGCTGTCCCACGGCGGCACCCATGCGGAGGACAATCTCATGGCGCTATGCAAACCATGCCACTCCCGCATCACGGTGGAGATGGGCGACCGCTGGCCGCAGAACAAGGAGTACACCTACTGACCCCAGGGGCGGGTCAAATCTCTACAGCCCTGCCCCGTGGGGAACGGCGCGGGGTCATTTGCGCAAAATCGCGGTTTCAAAGGGGGTATATACCCCACGCCAGAACGGAGGTGGTTTTCATGGCGAAGGACGGCACCAACCGGGGCGGCGCTCGTGTGGGCGCTGGGGCCAAGAAAAAGCCCCTGGCGGACAAGATCGCCGAGGGCAATCCCGGCAGGCGGCGGCTGACCGTCACCGACTTCGACAGCGCCGCCGATCTGGAGGGCCAGCCTATGCCCAAGCCCTCCGCCATGCTCTCCGCTACCCAAAAGGACGGCAAGCCGCTCATCGCCGCCGAAATCTACGAGGCCACCTGGAACTGGTTGGCCCAGCGCAGGTGTGCCTCGTTGGTGTCCCCGCAGCTCCTGGAGCGGTACGCCATGAGCGTGGCCCGGTGGATTCAGTGCGAGGAGGCCATCACCGAGTACGGTTTCCTCGCCAAGCACCCTACCACCGGCAACGCCATCCAAAGCCCCTATGTGGCCATGAGCCAGAATTTCATGTCCCAGACCAACCGGCTGTGGATGGAGATTTACCAGATCGTCAAAGAGAACTGCGCCGGGGAGTACGGCGGAGCTACGCCCCAGGACGATGTCATGGAGCGGCTGCTCCAGGCCCGGAAGGGCAAGATTTGAGAAAGGAGTCCAGCATGGTGATTGAGAGGAAACACACGGCGGATTTGATTCCCGCCGACTATAACCCCCGGAAGGACCTCAAGCCAGGGGACGCTGAATATGAAAAGCTGAAACGCTCAATCGAGCAGTTCGGCTATGTGGAGCCGGTGATCTGGAACAAGACCACTGGCTTTGTCGTGGGCGGACATCAGCGGCTGAAGGTGCTGCTGGATATGGGCATCACCGAGGTAGAGTGCGTGGTGGTGGAGATGGACGCCGAGAAGGAAAAGGCGCTGAACATCGCCCTCAACAAAATCTCCGGCGAGTGGGATAAGGACAAGCTGGCCCTGCTCATCGCCGACCTCCAGGGAGCCGATTTCGATGTGTCCCTCACCGGCTTTGAGCCTGCGGAGATCGATTCGCTGTTCAAGGATGCCCAGCAGAGCAAGGTCAAGGATGATGATTTCGATGTGGAGGCCGAGTTGAAGGCCCCGGTCATCACCAAGGCCGGGGATGTGTGGACGCTGGGTCGGCACCGGCTGGTCTGCGGCGACAGCACCAAGCCAGAGACTTTCGCTCTGCTGATGGGCGACCGCAAGGCCAATCTGGTCATCACCGACCCGCCTTACAATGTAAACTACGAGGGCAGCGCCGGGAAGATCAAAAACGACAACATGGCGAACGATGCCTTCTACCAGTTCCTCCTGGCAGCGTTCCAAAACACCGAGGCGGCGATGGCGGATGACGCCAGCATCTATGTGTTCCACGCCGACACCGAGGGTCTGAACTTCCGCCGCGCCTTTGTGGAGGCCGGGTTCCGGCTGCCCGGGACGTGTATTTGGAAGAAGCAGTCCCTGGTGCTGGGCCGCTCTCCCTACCAGTGGCAGCACGAGCCGATCCTGTTCGGCTGGAAGAAGAAGGGCAAGCACCAGTGGTACACCGGGCGGAAGGAATCCACCATCTGGGAGTTCGACAAGCCCAAGAAGAACGGCGACCACCCCACCATGAAGCCGATCCCGCTGCTGGCCTACCCCATCATGAACTCCAGCATGAGCAACACCCTGGTGCTGGACCCCTTCGGCGGCTCCGGCTCCACGCTGATCGCCTGTGAGCAGACCGACCGCTCCTGCTGCACCATCGAGTTGGACGAGAAGTTCTGCGATGTGATCGTCAAGCGGTACATCGAGCAGGTCGGCTCCGCCGATGGCGTTTCTGTTCAGCGGGACGGACTGGCCTGCACCTATGACGAGCTGACGGGCGAGGATGCCTCACAGTTTTGATGGAGGGGCAGAGTGACACATATCGCAGTTATTGACGCGGACCTCATCGGTCGAAAGCGGTACCGCTTTCCAAACCTGGCCTGCATGAAGCTATCTGGCTATTGGATAGACCAAGGGGCTGATGTGGTTCTTAAAACTGACTTCTCCGACCTCACCGAGTTCGACCAGGTGTTTCTTTCAAAAGTTTTCACCGATACGCCAGTGCCGGATGATGTACTGTCCCTGCCGAATGTCCAGCATGGCGGGACAGGCTTCTTCTATGACAAAGCCACACCCTTGCCGGATGAGGTCGAACACCATATGCCCGACTACCATCTGTACGACCTTTGGGTGGAGCGGCAGCTCTTGGCAGGGGGAGAAGCGCGAGATTTCATCTACTACACCGATTGTTCTATCGGATTCCTAACTCGCGGCTGCTTCCGCAAATGCAGTTTCTGCGTGAACCAGAATTACGACCGTGTGTTTGCCCACAGCCCTCTCTCTGAGTTCTTCGATCCAGAAAGGCCAAAAATCTGTCTCTTGGATGACAACTTTTTTGGCTACCCCAACTGGAAGAATCTCCTGGCAGAGCTTCAGCAGACACAGCGGCCCTTCCAATTCAAGCAGGGCCTGGACGAGCAGCTACTGACGGATGAAAAATGTGCAGCACTGTTTTCAAGCCGGTATGACGGCGACTATATTTTCGCTTTCGATGATGCTGCTGATGCTACGCTTATCGAGCAGAAACTGCGTCTGGCCCGGAAGTACACCAATGCTGTTCTGAAGTTCTACTGCTTCTGTGGCTATGACCGGGACGGAGTCTGGGACTCCGATTTCTGGAAAAGGGATATCTTCGAGTTGCTGCTTCGGATTGAAATTCTGATGCGCTACAGGTGCCTGCCGTATGTAATGCGGTATACTCGATATTCCGAAAGCCCATATCGGGGAATGTATATCACCTTGGCCCGGTGGTGCAATCAGCCCAGCTTTTTCAAAAAGAAAAGTCTCTGGGAGTTTGCCGAGAGCAACGGGCGAAACAGCGCCTGCTTCCGCTATGTTGATGAGTTCGCCACACAGTTTCCAGAGGTGCTACCTTTTTATGCGCTGAAATTTGAGTAGGAGGCATTGTGTGGTCTACACAATTATCCGGTCAGTAATTTGTCGCAGTCAGGGTGAGAAACAACTTGCTATATCCGCCGGATAGAGCGAATATGTGACTACCAAAAAACAAGGGGGTTTCCACCATGACCATCAACTACAACGTGACCGGCACCGAGCGCAAACGCCTCGCCGACTACATTTCCGGCTTCATGGGTACGGACAAAAAGTACCTGGGCGCACCTACCTTCGCCTATCAGATCGGCTACATCACCGTCAGCAAGGACGGCGCGGTCAGCTTCGATGACCGGGGCTACAACAGCGATATCGACGCGCTGATGGCGGAACTGGAGGGCCAGGGGTTCCACACCGAGGACGCTATCACCAAAGCTGACGGCGGTGACGCCGCCGAGCCGGAGGCCACCAGCGGCGGGGATGCCGCCCAGCCGGACGGGGCCAGCACCGGGCCGGAGGCCGCTTCCACCGAGGATGAGGCCACCGATCCCAGCGGCTACGGCCTGACGGTCAGCATCCCCGCCGATATTACTCCTCCGCCGAAAGATAGGAAAGAAGCGGATGGAGGAAAAAACGAATAACCCGAGAGGGATTATGCTGGAGCCGACGCATAAATGAATGAATGTTATGAGAGATATCCTGCGC
>NZ_JAWXXL010000010.1:0-104668 GCF_034334985.1 Acutalibacter intestini
TCTTCAAATTGTTTCCGACTGATGTCACTTGGATAGCTTTTCCTCACCTGTCTTCCCCCCTCATCCCCTCTATTTTATCACTGGACCGGATGGTTGGCTAGATACTAAACAGGTTCTTACTATTTCCCCCATGAGGACTGGCTGGACTTCCATATGATTCAGTCTGGCCACAACTTCCGCAACCTGAAAAATTACGAGTTCATCGCCCACGACTACGCCCTGGCTTCTGTAAAGCCCACCCTGGACGCCGAGCACCGCTATGAGGACCACCCGGTGGACTTTAACCCGGAAAACGGCTACTTCGACGCCCCGGACGTGCGCCAGGCCGCTTACTGGAGCGTGTTCGCCGGGGGCTTTGGGGTCACCTACGGCCACCACAGCGTGTGGAGGATGAACCGGGAGTTTTCCGCCTACTATCCCCTGACCTGGGAGGAGGATCTAGAGCGCCCCGGCGCCTGCCAGGTACGCCACCTAAAGGACCTGGTCCTCTCTTACCCCTTCTTTGAGCGGGTACCCTGCCAGGAGCTGCTGGCGGGCAATTACCCAGGGGCCAACTACATTGCCGCCACCCGGGGAGAGCGCTACGCCCTGTTCTACGCCCCCAACGGAGTCAACCTGCCGGTACGGCTGGGGGCTTTGCCCGGAGCCCAGGTAAAGGCCGGCTGGTTCTGCCCAGTCACCGGAAAAAAGACCGAGATCGGCCTATTCCCCAATCAAGGGGAGAAAGTGTTTGCTCCAGCCCATCGGGGCAGGGACCAGGATATTGTGCTGATTCTGGAATCAGCGGACTAGGGCCTGTTTAGAAATAGAGAAAATGGCAGATTTTTGGCCAGAAGCGGTCCGTTTCCAGGAGAAGGGCCGCTGTAGTTAGCCGCGCTGACTACGTCAATCTTGCGGATTGGCAAGGGCGTTCCACGCGGAAAGGGGCCGCTTGTGGACCAAAAGACAGTGCTTTCGATTATTTAAGAGGAGCCTGAAAGACCCAAAGTCATTATTCATTAAGAGAGGGAATCGCTATGGACCATAAAATCATTCTGGGCGTGGCCCCCACCCGACGGGGCAGCGCCTTTGTAAACCCGGACGCCCGAGAGCAGAAGGAGCTCCTCTACCAGCGGCTAGGGGCCCTGGACCTGGGCCCGGTAGAGCTGGTGGACCTGGAGGACATCAACGAAGAGGGCCTGCTGCGGGGCAAAGAGGACGTGGATAAAACCATTGCCAAGTTCCAGGCCCGGGGGGTAAACGCCCTGTTCTTCCCCCACTGCAACTTTGGATCTGAGCACAGCGTGGCCAAGGTGGCCGCGGCTTTTCGGCTGCCCACCCTGCTGTGGGGGCCCCGGGACGGCGCCCCCGAAGCGGACGGATCCCGCTCGCGGGACACCCAGTGCGGGCTGTTCGCCACCGGCAAGGTGCTAAGGCGGATGAACGCGCCCTTTACCTACCTGCCCAACTGCCGGACCGAGGACCCGCTGTTTGCCAAGGGGATGAAGATCTTTCTGGACGCGGCCAATGTGGTAAAGGAATTCCACCGGGCAAAGATTTTACAGCTCAGCGTGCGGCCCGACGACTTTTGGACCATGATGTACAACGAGGGCGAGTTGCTGGAAAAGTTCGGTATTCAGGTGTTCCCGGTGTCTGTCAGCGACCTGGTGCGGCGGGTGGACCAGCTGATGGAGGAAAACCCGCCGGAGGTGCAGGCTACGGTGGAGGAGGTGTACGCCCGAGCTCGGGTGGAAATCGGCCGGGACGCGGTACGCAAGCTGGCCTGCCTGAAAACCGCCATGAAGACCTACGCCCAAGAGAACGGCTGCGGGGCCGTAGCCATCCAGTGCTGGTATTCCCTGCAAAAGACGCTGGGGGTTATGCCCTGCCTGGCTAACGCCCTGCTGACAGAGGAGGGCATTCCCGTGGCCTGCGAGACGGACGTGCACGGAGCTATTTCCTCCATTCTGCTGCAAGCGGCGGGCCGGGGGGCCTCTCCCAGCTTCTTTGTGGACTGGAGCGTACGCCACCCGGAGGTGGAAAACGGCGAGCTGCTTCAGCACTGCGGGCCGTGGCCCCTCTCCCTGGCCAAGGAGACTCCGGTGGTCACCCAGCCCTTTGCTTTCCAGGATAACTGTCCTGGGTCGGTAACGGCGGAGTGCCGGGGCGGAGAGATCACCCTGCTGCGCTTTGACGGGGACCACGGAGAGTATGGCTTGCTGCTGGGCACGGCCCAGGGCATTGAAGGGCCTAAAAATCATGGCACCTACCTGTGGGTAGAAGTGCCCAATTGGCCCAAGGTGGAAACCATGATCGTGAAGGGGCCCTACGTACACCACGCCACGGGCCTGCATGGCAATGTGCTGCCGGTTCTTTATACAGCGGCGGAGTACCTGCCCGGCCTGCGCTTGGACTTCTTCGACCAGGACCAGCAGCGGCAGACCGAGAACGTGTTTTTTACAGAATAAGGAGAGCCTGCCATGAAGCTTTTGGGGATTGATGTGGGCACCACAGGCGTAAAGGCCGGGGTGTTTTCTCAAGACGGACAGATGCTTGGCTGCGGCATGGAGACCTATGGGGTAGACCTGCCCGCCCCAGGCCGGGCAGAGCAGGATGGCGCGTTGGTATGGCAGAAAACCAAGCTGGCGGTGCGGGCCGCCGTGGCCCAGGGGGGCGGCGATGTAGCGGCCGCCAGCGTCTCGGCCCAGGGGGACGCCCTGCTTTTACTGGACCGGGAGCAGCGGCTGCTGGCCCCTGTACAGCTGGGCATGGACTACCGGGGAAGCGCCCAGGCGGAAGAGATGGAAAAACGCTGGGGCAAAGAGGCGCTGTACAAAAGGACCGGTATGCCGCCCCACCCGCTGAATTTCTTTCTCAAACTGATGTGGGTGGCGAAAAATCATCCGGCGCTTTTACAAAAGACCCACCGGGCCATGACCTATGCTGATTTTATGGTGCTGCGTCTGTGCGGAGAGGCAAAGCTGGACAGCGGCAGCGCGGGAAGAACCATGGCGGTTCGCCTTTCGGACGGCCGGTGGGACCAGGAGCTGCTGGACGCGGCGGGCGTTGCCCAAGAGAAGCTCTCCGAAATCTGCCCTTCGGGCACGCCGGTGGGGTGGGTCCGGAAGGAGCTGGCCCAAGAGCTGGGCCTTTCTGAAAAAACCATCGTGGCGGCAGGGGCTCACGACCAAGTGTGCGCGGCTCTGGGAGCCGGGGTGTGCAAAGTGGGGATGGCCCTGGACTCTCATGGCACGGCAGAGGTGGTCTCTACCCTGCTGCCGGCCCCGGCCTTAACCGGCGGACTGTTGGCCGGGGGCTGCCCCTGCTACCCCTATGCGCTTCCGGGAAAATTCTTTACGTTTGGCCTAAACCACACCGGGGGCGTCTGCCTGCAACGCTATAAGGATTTTTTCGCGGTGGAGGGATACGGCCCCCTGCTGGAGGCCCTGCCAGAAGAGCCCACCCGGCTGCTGACTGTGCCCATTCTACAGGCGGTGGAATCTGGGATGAGCATGGGAACCGTAACCGGGCTAAGCCTTTCCACCACTCGAGAAGAGGTGGTCAAATCGCTGCTGGAGGGGCTGTGCTTTGAAATGCGCCGGTATTTGGAGCTGTTCCAGCAAGAGGGCGGGGCGGTGGAAGAGCTGCGCTGCGTGGGCGGCGGAGCCCGGTTTCCGGCGGGCCTACAGCTGAAAGCGGATGTGTATGGCCGACCGGTTGCCACCCTTCGGGTTCGAGAGGCGGCTTGCCTGGGCGCGGCCCTATTGGCGGGAAAGGCGGCTGGGATTTATGCCAGCCTAGAAGAAAGCGCGGCCGCCGCCGCCCGGGTAGAGGCTGTTTACCAGCCCAACAGCAAGAAGCGGAACCTCTATCAGCAAAAATATGAAGAATATCTCCGGCTGCGCCGGAATTTGCAGGAAACAGAATAGGAGGCGGTTATGTGACAGACCAAGAACTGCTGGAACAAGTACAACACAGCATAGAGACCGAGGCCCAGTCCATCCGGGGGCTGGCGGAAAAAATCCAGGGGCCGGAGTGGCTGGCGCTGATTCATCTTTTGGCAGAGACTAAGGGGAGGATTGTCCTTAGTGGCTGCGGTACTTCGGCTATGGCGGCCCAAAAAATCTCCCACTCCCTAAACTGCGTTGCGCGTCCCTCCTTTTTCCTGGTCCCTTCGGACGCCGTACACGGGGGGCTGGGCGCTGTGAGGCCGGGGGACGTGTGCGTCCTTGTCAGTAAGGGCGGAAATACCGCCGAGCTGGTTCGGCTGCTGCCCGCTTTAAAGGCCAAGGGCGCAAGGGTAGTGGCCGTTACCGAAAACCGGGGCTCCGCCCTGGCCCAGGCCGCGGACCTGGTGCTGAACGTGGCGGTGGACCGGGAACCCGACCCCTTTAATATGCTGGCCACAGCCAGTACCGTGTCGGTAATCGCCGCCTTTGACGCGGTGTGCGTGGCCCTGATGTGGGAAACCGGATACACCCGAGAACAATTTGCTGTTATTCATCCCGGCGGAGCGGTGGGTGAGCGCCTGACCGGGGGGAAGGAGGGCGGTTGAGATGGAGTGGATGCAGGCGGCAGTTTTTAAAGGGCCGGGGCAAATGGAGATTGAAACCCTCCCAGTGTCCCAGTGCCCGGACCCAGGGGTACTGATACGGGTGCGCTTTTGCGGTATTTGCGGCAGCGATGTGCGCAATTTCTCCAACGGACTAAAGGACGGCGTCACCAACCAAATCATGGGACATGAGGCCGTGGGGGAGATTGTGCAGGTAAAAGGGGGCCTGCCCTGGAAGGCGGGGGCCCGGGTGGCCTTGGCCCCGGACATCCATTGCAAAACCTGCTGGTACTGCCAAAAGGGCCTGGTAAACCTCTGCGAAAACCACAAAATGCTGGGCACCCATTACCCTGGGGGCTTTGCCCAATATATAGCCCTGTCTGGGGAGATGATAGACCACGGATTTTTGGAGGAGATTCCCCCCAGCCTTTCTTATCAAGAGGCGGCTCTTTCTGAAACTGCCGCCGCTGTGGTGGCCTGTCAGAACCGGCTGGGGCTGGGGCCGGGGGATACCCTGGTGATTTTAGGAGACGGGCCGGTGGGCTGCCTGCATTTGCAGCTGGCCAAGGCCAGGGGAGTCTCCCGAGTGATTATGGCGGGCATGGACCGCCTTAATCTGGCGGAGGACTTTGGCCCCACCCTGCTGCTGGACAACCACCATCCGCAGGCAGTGGTTAGCCGGGTGCTGGAGGCCACCGGCGGCCGGGGGGCCGACGCGGTTATTTCGGCGGTGCCCACTGCCGCTGTACAACAGCAAGGCTTGGAAATGCTGCGTAAAAGAGGGACCCTGGTGATTTACGGCGGGGTGCCCAAAAACGCGGCGCTATCTCCTCTGGACTCCAACCTGATCCACTATAATGAGCTGACTGTGACCGGGGCCTTTTCCTACCCGGCCAGCGGACTGCGGGACGCTTTGGATGTTTTAGAGCGGGGGGAGATACGGGCAAAGCCATTTCTCTCGGCCGTGGTGCCCCTAAAGGAGATTCTCCAGGGCTTTGAAATGGCCCGCGGGGGGGATTCCCTGAAGGTTTTGGTTCAACTTTGACGCTGGAATTTTGTTAGAATTATCAATAGCAATCCAGTGGGAGAAGGTAGTATAATATATATGATATGTAGGGCTTGAACCCAGAACCTCGATATCCTAAGAGTTTTGGTAAACTTAATAGAAAGGCCGTGAGTGATTATGACCGTTGACCTGTTAGACCCGCAGATACAAAAGATTTCTTATAACTGTCTTTTGCGGATCCAGTCGGTATACGATTCCCTAAAATCTGCCGAGCGCAAGGCGGCGGACTATCTTCTGGCAGATCCCGAGGGCTTTGCCCACGGCTCTATTGTGGAGGTGGCCGCCAAGGCGGGGTGCAGCGAGGCAACCCTGGTGCGCCTGGGGTACCGTTTGGCCTTTGATGGATACTCTGAGCTGAAAGCTGCCCTATTGAAAAAAGACACAGGGGAAGATTTGACCTGTCTTTATAGGGGCATTGAGGAACAGGACGATAGCGCTACGGTGATGAAAAAGGTGATGCGCTCTTCTATTCAGGCCATTGAGGACACGGTTAGCCTGATAGACACAAAGACCTACGAGAGAGCCTTAGAAGCGATTCTAAAAGCGGAAAAGCTGCAATTTGCGGGGATCGGCGACGCCTCGGTGGTGGCTATGTCGGGATACTATAAATTCTTCCGCCTGGGCATGAACGTGCACTTTTCCCAAGACTATGACGTAGCCCTAATGATGGCCTCGCAGCTGAAGGCCGGGGACGTGCTTTTGGCGGTCAGTCATTCCGGGACGACCCGTACCACCCTTTCCACCATGCACTGTGCAAAGGAGCAGGGGGCCACCATTATTGCCATGACCAATTATCCCTTTTCTCCCATTGGCAAGCAGGCGGATATTTTGCTGACCACCGCAGTATTTGGGGAGAATATGATTGGTGAGAGCATGGCAAAACGAATTCCCTCTTTCTGCCTAATGGAGAGTCTATATATTAACGCCTTAACCCACATTGACAGCGGGCAGCGCGCCCAGCTGAAACAGAGAAATCAGGCCCTGACTGTCAATAAATGAACAGACAAAAAGAGCACCTAAAATGCTGGGGGCGGGCACAGGCGGCAAAAGGGAACGCGCAGTTGGGCCTGCCGGTGGAGCCCTTATTATGGCGGGCCGTGCAGCTCGCGCACCATTTTTGCGCGGTGCTGCCTTAAGGCCTTTTGGGGGCCTGCGGCCGCAAAAGATAGAATCAGAGCGATCACATTATGCAGAAAGCCGTCCGGTATAAAAACGGGCGGCTTTTTTGCGTGGGCAGCCAGAAGGAAGGCCATTAGCCCACCAGGGGGCAAAGCTGGCTTTTAAAAGCGGGAAAGGTGGGGAGAGTGCATAAACGATAATTTTTTCTGGACCCCTTGACAAATCACGTCCATAGTGGTATATTACAATTGTGGTTAATTACTTGAGTGATTAACTAGCTCGGAAGGGAGGCGCACATGCAAAAGCTGGATTTAAGCGGAGAAAAGCCCATTTTCCTGCAAATCGCTGAGAGCCTGGAGGACGCGGTACTGTCCGGCGCTTTAATGGAGGAAGGACAGCTGCCCTCTATCACAGAGCTTTCCGTGCGGTATACCATCAATCCGGCCACAGCCCTAAAGGGCATCAACCTATTGGTGGACCAGGGGGTGGCTTACAAAAAACGGGGCGTTGGTATGTTTGTGGCCCAGGGAGCCAGGGCCTTGCTGCAAAAAAAACGCCAAGGCGAGTTTTCCGCCCGCTTTGTGGCGGCCATGGTGGCGGAAGCAAAGCGCCTGGGCGTAGCCCGGCAGGAGCTGCTGGATATGGTCGCGCTAGAATTTGACAGTACGGAGAAAGGACGGTAAGAGAATGGCCATACAGTTACAAAATGTTGTTAAGAGGTTTGGGCAGGTACAGGCCTTAAAAGGGGTCGGCGTTGTGTTTGAGGAAAACCGGATCTACGGCCTGCTGGGCCGCAACGGTGCGGGGAAGTCTACCTTGTTAAACATCCTGACAAACCGTATTTTCCCTGATGGAGGGACGGTGCTGGTTGACGGCGAAAACGGCCTGGAAAACGACCGGGCCCAGTCTAAAATATTTTTGATGAGCGAATCTACCTTACACCCAGACGCTATGCGGGTCAATGGAGCTTTTCGCTGGGCACAGGCTTTTTACCCCAGTTTCGACAAGAACCATGCCATGAAACTGCTGGGGGACTTTGGTTTGCCGGCCAAAGCAAAGATTTCCGGACTATCCACTGGCTACCGCTCCATTTTCAAGCTGATTTTGGCCCTATCGGTCAATGTCCCCTATGTGCTGCTGGATGAGCCTGTGTTGGGCCTGGACGCCAACCACCGGGAGCTCTTCTACAAGCGGCTGCTGGAAAAATATGGGGAAGAACCCTTTACGGTGGTGCTCTCCACCCATCTGATCGAGGAGGTGGCGAACCTGGTGGAGGATGTAGTAATTATCAAGGAGGGGGAGGTTCTGCGGCAGGAATCACGGGAAACCATGCTGGCAGGAGGCTATACGGTCTCTGGTGGGGCCGCGGCTGTAGAAACCTACATTCAGGGTAAAAAGATACTGGGCGTAGACGCTTTAGGCGGCCTGCGCACAGCTTATGTGCTGGGGGTTCCGGACCAAACTGGAGAGGCCGCCAAAGACCTGGAGTTTGGGCCCATGGATCTGCAAAAGATGTTTATCCAGCTTACCAATTCTTGAATTTAGGAAAAAAGAGGTATCCTCATGAAAATTTATCAGTCTTTCCGTTATCAGCTCTGGGAGCAGCGCTATGCCTTTTTTGTGTATTACGCGGTACTGGTCAGTATGATCTTAGTGTCCCTGGCTGCCATGCCTTTTGTTCCCCATGAGGCCAGTGGTTTTGTCTCTACCAACGGCGCTACCGCGATAACCGCTGTTTTCGCTTTCATCCTTTCTCTTTGCGCCTTTAAGGAAAGTTTTCTAATAAACTTGCAGCATGGAATTTCCCGTCGCAGCCAGTTTTTAGCACGACTGGCCGTTATGGGTACGACCTGCGCGATTATGGCTGTGGCAGACGAGGCCTATACCTTATTGGTTACAGCGCTCCACACCGCGTTCCCGGACAGCTTCCGGTCAGAATCCCTTTACGAGATGGTCTACGCCAGCCATGGCGGCCCGGCCATACTTCCTTCCATTGTGTTCAGCTTCTTTTTCCTGCTGGCTGTTTGCTCTCTTGGGTATCTTGTCACGGTATTCATGTATCGCCTGCATAAAATAGGAAAAATCATCTTCTGGGCGGGCACGCCCACGCTGTTCATCCTTTTTTCCTCGTATCTTGTCAGTTCCCCCGCCCTTGAGGCAAAAGTCCTAAAGTTTATCATAGAGGCCGTCCGGTTGTGCTATGGCTCCCTGCCTAGAATGGCGCTTACCTGCACCTTACTTACAGGGTTCTTTTCCATCCTCACCTGGCTGCTGATACGCCGGGCGGCGGTGAAGTAAAAAAACAGTTTTCCGTAGGACCGTTTTGCCGCGGGATATAGGTGTCTGCCTCTAGATATTAAACGCAAAAAAAAGCCGGTTGCTCCTTTGAACTGCCCCAGGATGTGCGGACAGCACAAAAAAGCCCCCTATGTAGGAAAATAACTACATAGGGGGCTTTTTGTCTACTGTCCGTTTTTACTGGGGCGGTTCACCTTTTACCGGCTTTTTTCTGATATAATTCTGATGGGGCAGGATTTGGGGGGAGTGGTTTGAGAATGCCGGCTGGAATGCCCTACATGGCTGCCACAAACCAGAGAAAAGACGTACTGCGCCTCTTTTCTTTTCCCAACAGTTTCTATACCATTCTCCGCGTGTTCCGTCTCTGGATTTTCTTTTATATTTTCTGTGTGTGTTTTTGCGTGTTCTCAAAATACATTTTAAAGGAGTTGGTGTTTGATATTAACCCAAAGGTACCGGCTATCCTGATTGGAGATGCGGAGAAAATCGCCCATGTGCTGAAAATTCTGGTGGAAAATTCTATTAAGTTCGCAGAGGAAGGCGGCGTGAACGTCCGTATAGGGTACCGCCAGGAGGGATATGGCGTCAACTTGATCATCGATATACATGATACTGGGATTGGAATGACAAACGCCCAGCTTACCAAGATGTATGATGATTTTTACCAGGCGGACAGCGGGAGCAACCGCCTTGCGGGCGGGCTGGGGCTGGGGCTTCCTATTGCCCGGGGCCTTTTGAACGCCATGGGCGGTTTTATCCATTTTTCCAGCAAAACCCAACAGGGCCTGCATGCGCATATTGTGATTCCTCAGGGCGTTGTGGACTGGCGGCCCTGTATCATGGTGGCACATGCGGATGAGCTGTGTATCGGCTGCTTTTTCAAGCCGGATAAGTATAGCTTTGAGGAGGTCCGCGGCTATTATGATGGGCTGATCTTAAGCCTGATGCGGGGGCTTGGCATCAAAGGGTACCAGGCCCACAATTTCGAGGGCTTGCTCAAGCTACAGAACAGCCATGTGCTGACCCATGTGTTTATTGCCCAGCCGGAATATGAGGAGAACCGGGAGTATTATGAAGAACTGGCCCAGCAAAAGCGAGTAATTGTGATTGCGGAACGGGAGTTTACGCTAGATAGCAAAAGCGGGCTGCTGGTGATACATAAACCGTTTTCCGCGCTCTCTGTGGCAAACCTGTTGAACGGGGAGGTGGGTGAGCGTGGATTTGCGGAGGATCAGGCCGCGGGCCGGAAACCCTTTACCTGCATAGGCGTCAGGGCTTTGGCGGTAGATGACGAAGAGATGAACCTTGTGGTGGCAAAGGGGGTACTGGGCACCTATGGGATAGAGGTAGATACCTGCCTAAGCGGAAGGGAAGCCATAGAGCGGTGTAAAACGAGCTTTCTCAGCAGCAGAAGAAGGAGATTGAAGAGCTGAACCGAGCGGAAAACCACTTTTTTTCCAGCATGAGCCATGAGATCCGCACACCCATCAATACTATCATTGGGTTGAACGAGATCATCCTGCGGGGGGACATTCCCGAGGATGTGGCGGAGAACGCCAGGAATATCCAAGGAGCGAGTAAGCTTCTGCTTACGCTGATCAATGACACGCTGGACCTGTCCAAAATTAAATCCGGAAAGATGGAAATTGTCAATGTCTCTTATGAGACGGGCACGCTTTTTTCGGAAATCGTTAACATGATCTGGATCAAAGCCAAAGAAAAGGGGCTGGAATTTAAACTGCATGTGGACCCGTCTATCCCCAGCATGCTCTGCGGAGATGAGGTGCGCATTAAGCAGATCTTGATCAACCTGCTGAATAACGCGGTAAAATATACCAGCAAAGGCTCTGTCACCCTTTCCATACGTTGCGAACGTCAGGCGCTGAACCGGGTGCGGGTGTGGTATTCTGTGGAAGATACTGGGCAGGGGGTAAAGAAAGAAAATATCCCCTACATTTTCAATGCTTTCCGGCGGGTGGATGAAGAGAAAAACCGCTTTATAGAAGGCACCGGGCTGGGGCTAAGTATAGTCCAGCAGCTGGTGGAGCTGATGGGCGGCGAGATCAGCGTGAACAGCGTCTATACGAAAGGCTCCACATTCATCGTGCGGCTGGACCAGGACATTGTAGACGAGAAGGAGCTGGGAACGTTTACATTAGCGTCCCGCACAAAGGTGCATGAGAGTGAATCGTATAAACAAAGTTTTGAGGCCCCAGACGCGCATATCCTTGTGGTGGATGACAATGATATGAACTTGATGGTGGTCGGCAAACTGCTGGCAAACACCAAAATTCAAATCGACACGGCGAAGAGTGGCGCGGAATGCCTCCGGCTGACCCAAAACCACCATTATGACTGCATCTTGATGGATCATATGATGCCGGAAATGAATGGAATAGAATGCCTTCATGCCCTACGGGCGCAGCCGGTAGGGCTGTGCCAGGATGTCCCTGTAGTTGCCTTAACGGCCAATGCGGGCAGCGACAACCAGCTGCTCTACCGCAAAGAGGGGTTCAGCGGTTATCTGGCAAAGCCTGTAAGCGGTACACTGCTGGAGGCGGCTGTCTTAAGCATTTTGCCAAAGGAACTGGTCCATCTGAATGAAGAGGCCAGCCAGTCGGATATTGAGAAAGATATATTAATTTTCGAGCAGGTAAAGCGCCGCTCCATTTTGGTCACTACAGACAGCGTATGCGACCTTCCCAGCGCCCTAAGGAAGAAGTTTGATGTTTCTGTATGCCCATACTATGTTTGCACGGACGAGGGGCGCTTTTTGGATGATCAGGAGCTGAAAGCCGATGAACTGCTGATGCACCTTGCCGAAGGAAGGACAGGGTATTCTCAGGCTCCTGAGGTAGAGGACTATGAACGCTTTTTTGCCGAAAAACTGACAGAGGCCCAGAACGTAATCCATATCACGATGGCAAAGCATGTTAGCAAAGGGTATCAAAACGCCTGTGAGGCGGCGAAGTCTTTTGAAAACGTCACGGTATTAGACTCTGGGCACCTCTCCAGCAGCATGGGGCTGATTGTACTGTGCGCGGCTTATATGGCAGAGCACCATGCCACAAAGGAAGAGATTGTGGAGTCGGCAAAGCGGATGAAACGGTTTATTTCTTCGGACTTTATCATAAACGATACCCATATGCTATGCCAGGCGGGGCGAATATCAAAGCAGATACAGGTCCTCTGTGATTCGCTGCTGCTACATCCAGTGCTTGTGCTGAAAAAGTCTAAAATGGTAGTTGCTGGTATGAAGATGGGCAGCTTTACGCGTGTAGCAAAAAGTTATGTGCGGCAGTTGCTCTTAGAAAGCCGAAATATTGACCGGCGCATCCTGTTTATCACATATTCTGGAATGGATGAAAAGAAACTTCAGTACATCCAAAATCTTGTACAACAATATGGCCCCTTTGAACGGGTCTATCTCCAAAAGGCCTCATCCGCTATTGCCAGCAACTGCGGCCCAGGGTCATTTGGGCTGCTGTTTATGAAAAGAGATGATGCTGCCCTTTCATTTTTTGAAGTACCAGAGCAAGACCGGGTTAGGTAGAATAGGAAAGGCCCCTAGAGTTAGCTTTAAAACAGGCTCTAGGGGCCTTTTGTTTTATGTTTTAGAGCAGCCTGCTCAAAAGCGATCACGCGGCTAAAGCTGAGCTTATGGCGAACAGCGGGATTAGCGGCGGTCACTGGCAAAAGCGCTAAGAGACGGCTTCGCGGTACTCGGCCAGTCCATTGGTTGCTATAGCTAACCAAGATAACTGCTATCAGCAAGCTCAACCGGCTGTGTGATAATGGAGACCGGAAACTTCGTCTACCAGGAGAGACGCATTACGCTGTTCATAAATTCTTTACAGTTGTACTACTCAAATAGTGTTGACACGTCTGCACTACTGTGATAGTATAAATGCATAAACTATTGCAATAGTTTCAAGGAAAGGAAGATCCGCATGAAGCTGTTCGATTCAGAGTTAAAGGTAATGAACGTGCTTTGGCGCGGGGGCGACCGCAGCGCCAAAGAGATTTCTGACATCCTCAAAACAGAAACTGGGTGGAATATGAATACCACCTATACCGTCATCAAAAAGTGCATTGCAAAGGGGGCCATAGAGCGCAGCGAGCCGGGCTTCCGCTGTCACGCCCTCATACCCAAAGAGGCCGTGCAGGAGGCTGAGACCGACGAGCTTATCGGTAAGCTGTACGATGGCTCGGTAGATAAGCTGTTCGCCGCTCTGTTAGGACGCAAAAAACTCCCGGCAGAGCAGATTGCCCGGCTGAAAGAGATTATTGAGGGCGAGGTGAAGCTATGAGTCTCCTGCAAATGAGCCTGTCTGGCGGGGCTATCATCGTGGCAGTCCTGCTGGTCCGGGTGCTGTCTTTGCACCAGCTTCCCAAACGCTTATTTCCCATTCTGTGGGGGGTGGTGTTAACCCGCCTGCTGGTCCCGTTCTCCCTGCCGGCGGGGTGCAGTGTGTATTCGCTTTTTAGCAGGACAACGCCGGCCACCGTATATGAGCCTGTGCCCACAGGAATACATCGCTCCCCGCTGGCGGGCGAAGTCGCCGAAATGCCTACAATTACAGGCGGTACGGTCTCTATGGTTGATCCGTTGGGCATGATCTGGCTGACTGGTTTTTTGATTTTTGCCGGATACTTTGCGGTGGCCTATATCAGATGCCGCAGAGAGTTCAGGGAGGCCCTGCCTTTTTACAATTCCTATGTGAATGAGTGGCTTTTGGGACACCCGCTGCGCCGTTCCATGACCGTTCGTCAGTCGGACAGAATCCATGCGCCGCTGACCTACGGCATCCTGCGGCCTGTAATTCTTCTGCCCAAGTCAACCGATTGGACAGATCAAGAAACTTTAAACTATATACTGACCCACGAATGGATGCATATCCGCCAGTTTGACGGGCTGTTTAAGCTGCTTTTGCTCGCCGCCCTCTGTGTACATTGGTTCAACCCGTTGGTATGGGTCATGGTGCTTTTCGCCGACCGGGACATAGAGCTGGCCTGCGATGAGGCGGTGCTCCGTCAGTTTGGAAAGGATACCAGGGCCGGATACGCGATGGCGCTTGTCCATATGGAAGAGGCCAAAAGCGGGCCAGCGTTGATAGGCAGTCATTTCAGCAAAACTCCTATTGAAGAAAGGATACAGGCTATTATGAAGATAAAACGGAATTCGATTGTCGCGCTATTACTGGCGGTTAGCCTGGTGGGTGGCACTGCGGCCTTATTTGCCACCACCGCTAAAGCGGAGACCACCGCCAGGGGTGGGTGGGAGTCCACGTATGATCTGGTGGACAAAGACACGCTAATGTCATATACAGATGCGGAGGGTGTCACCTACTATAGCTGGGACGATGGTGAAACCTGGACGGCGATGACGGACGAAGAGTTTGCCGCAGCCTATCCCGATCCCTACGTGGAATGGTGGACCGCCGAAGAATACGCCGCCTGGCTGGAAGATGAGAAAAAAGCGCTGCATGGCATGATCGGCTCTAAAGGATGGACGCCCAGCACCGGCTGGTTTACCTGGACCCAGGAGATGGTGACGGAAACAATCGCCGAATATGAGGAAATGCTGGAGATGATCCAAAAGGGCTATTTGGTGTCTAAGACCGTGGATGGCGCGGAGGACACGATGTTGGTGGTGAATCCTCTGGATCAGGTGCTGGGCAGTGGCGATAGAGCTTACACAGTGACCGACAAGACCGCCGAAGCCGGCAGGGAATCCTCTTTTAATAATGTGGATTATGGCAGCCTCTTTGATGACTATAGGCGCTGTGGACTTACCTTCCAGAACCATGACGGCAACCTGTACTGGAAAGGCCAGCGGGTACGCATCTTTGTGGATGGCGCGGAGTGCGGCGGGGGCTTTGTCTCCACCTATGAGCACTACGACCCAGAGGGGGCCATCGACGTGCGTACGGTCCGGGAACGGATTGACAACGGGGACGGCAGTGAGGACTGGAGGGGTCCACTGGTGCGGCTGGAAGAATTCACCCCTGACCGGATGTTTTTGGACGCGCTGGAGGGTCAGAAATATGTGGGAGCTGAAATACAGTATGAGGCCGAGCACACCGCCAAGGAGCTGGAACGCTATGCTCCCTTTGGCCTAGTCGGAAAAACCAACGCGGCTACCGGCGAGTTGATCATGAATTGGAATGGCCGGCCAGTACGCAGTCTTTTCGACGAGGAGCGCCAGCTGTGGATTGCCAATAGCCTGGGCGGAAACGGCTTGAATTTGGAGGCGGTCTATGAGAACGGCAAGCTCACCGGCGTACGTGAAAGCCAGGAGAAGGGATTTGTGGAGAGCGGCGCCGTCATAAACGCGGAAGCCGCCGTCGAAGAGGGTGACGGTGCCTCTGGGGAGACCATTGCCGAACACATGGAGCGTTATGCCCCCTATGGTGTGAGCTACCAGGAGAGAGATGGCAGGAAAACCATTCGCTATAAGGGTCGGGCTGTGAAAAGCTTTTCTGACTTGCGCCCGGACGGCGGTGTGTTCTCAGTAGGTTCCACTGATGGAGGGGAGAGTGATCTGGCTACGGTCTATGACCGTAATGGAAAGCTGTGTGGAGTAAGAGTCGTGGAAACCTAAAAAATCAAAAACAGAGTACGAGCGTGGAGAAACCTTTCCTTCACGCTTGTACTCTGCAATGGGGGAGATTTATCCGGCGAATCAAGTGCAGCTACTTAATCCATGTTGCGCGCATCTGGCTAGGTAAGCAATTGGCAACACCGCACAATTCATTCTGCCATGGGGGATTTCCTTTGCGCCAATCTTGCTAAGCCAAAGAAAGACTTGACGGCTGTACTGGCACAAGCTCTCGACGTTGGGCCGCAGGCTCTGGGCATATCAGACATTGACAGCTACATCAGGCTTATGCACACCGTATTTACCCTTGAGGACATTTACGGACTTGCCGTCAGAGAATCAGACGGTGAAATCTGCTTAAAGATCAGCAAAGAGAAAAATAAGGATGCCGCCGGACTGCTGAAAATGCTCTGCGCTTGGAAAGAACAAGCGGACAAGCTCTCTGCTGAGGAAATCAGCAGGGAAGATTGCGACCAGTGGCGGTACAATTACCCGAAGTTTGACACCACGCAGCATTGGGCGAAAGTGCCATCACAGGAGCTTAGTGATACTCTCGTTAACGCATTCAAAGGCCGCCTTCAATCTGACAAATAAAGACGACAAAACGCCCTTAGCCGTGTTACCCACAGTTAAGGGCATTCTAATATGGATTGTTATATCAAAAGGCCTTTCCCTTTATTCTCTCACCCGTAAACCAGTGAACAGCAAGAATAATGGCTCCTGTACAACTGTTATCAAAAGAGCTCTTGAAGTGCCGCAAACCCGCATAAACACTGGGCTTTTGCGACCTCTCGATTTATTCCCACTCGCTCCTGCCAGAAGTTTTCTAAACATATTTGCTTATGGGATTTAGCTTAGAGTATTGGTATTCTTTTCATTATTCAGATAGTAGAGGCTATCTGATTTTTTGTTGCCATGGTGTTGCCAGTAAATTGAGGATGATTTACATCTTACAAACCAATTATATAATACAATTGATTCTTCATCAAAGCATTTTAATTACTGATCATCGTTGCTCACGACCCAAATTTTTTTGAGCGGAATCAGTTCTTTGATTTCATCGTCCATCTGATCGTAATATCGCAGGAATTCCTCAATAATTTCTTTGTGAGTCCAAAGCCGGATTTCAAAGAACTGTTTGGCCGTCTCGTTGATAACTGAAGATTTGAACCCACTCCATGACACTAACAAGCCATATTCGGCACTAAAGTTTTTCATCACCCCGCCCAACTGATCCAAAACAACCCGATCTACTGGCGCGTCCGTGGACTTAACCTGAACACAGATTTTGGGACTTCCAAAACCAAGTGTGCCCGCAGAAGCCAGAATGTCCACACCTTTATCCGGTCCGGCCGGACTAACATATGTAGTGAATCCCTTTGCCCGAAGAATTGCATCTACAATTTTTGCTAAACCATGCCCCTTGGTCTTTTGGATAATCAGGTTTGTGATAACCCCCAAAGCTTCATTTTCAATATCCCGTGTTTCTTCATCATCCTGCGACTCTTGCGGAATAATTTGGGGTGCTTTCTTTCCCTGCTTATGTGCATTGATGACGGCTTTTATGCGATCTTCCTGCTTAATACGGCAAATGGTCATAAAGGCCCCCAAAGAATATAAGATGTCCTGGTCGAAAGCTGTACGGGGGATATCACAGGCAAACCAATCAACTTGATGTGCATGATAATAAGGATTATTGTTGTTAGATAAGAATTCATAATCCCCCATGATTTTGCCAAAATGAATTACAGGCTTGATCTTGCTGGGGAGGACAACGATCTCTCCCTTTTTCATCTCATGGGCAAACGGCCATACCTGGCTTGCCCAGTTCATCGCTGTTTTTACCTTTACAACTGGGTTATTGTCCGCAAAGTATTGCTGTAAGTCCTGCTTGGTGTGGAACTGCATGATTGATTCGGTGAGATTGTCCCAGGTGCAATATACCCTATTATCTTCAAGA
This sequence comes from Acutalibacter intestini, assembly GCF_034334985.1. Lineage (NCBI taxonomy): Bacteria > Bacillati > Bacillota > Clostridia > Eubacteriales > Acutalibacteraceae > Acutalibacter > Acutalibacter intestini. The sequence continues at coordinate 17,576 of NZ_JAWXXL010000010.1, forward strand.
AATTTATTTTCAAACTCGCCATATCGTCCGGTGCGACATAACCACATCGGCATTATTTTTCCTCCCTATCGTTTATAGCCAAAATGTTGCACTACGATCTAAAACTGTCTTGCGTTCTTTCCAATCAGGCATTAGCATGGCCAAAAAACTATAAAAATGCTTTGAATGATTTGGGTGGATAAAATGACAGAGCTCATGCATTACGACATATTCGATACAGTTTCGGGGGGCTTCCAGTAAACGCTTGTTCAGTGTAATAACCCCCTTTTTTGCCAAGCAAGAGCCCCACCGTGTCTCCATATCACGAATCCGTAATGTCGGCATAGGCACTCCATATTTTTTGAATACTGGGTAGATTTCTGAAATAATCTCTCCAAAAATAGTTCGACATTGCTCATCCAGGTAACGAGTCACCATCCTTTGCTTTTTCGCAAAGTCTTCGGTGTCTTTCACATAAAGTTGCAAAAATATCCCATCGGAGGAAATTGTGTCCCGCAGATTTTTCTCCACTTTCAGTCGAACTCCTCTTCCTAGCAGATAGAAAGTCTCTCCACTGACATATTGCTTGGGCTGAGGTGCATACTGTGCCATCTCACGAAACTTTCTTTGTGCTGAACGGATATAGGCTCCTTTGCTCACTACAAAATCGTCAACTTTTTCAGCTGGGACATCTGGATTAGCTGAAACATAAACCATACAATCCTTATGAATCCGCAGATTGAGATTTTTCACCGGCTTCTGTTCCAGCAGATAGTGGATCTCATTATTTTCATATAAGACGGTTCTTGCCTGTGCCATTGTTGTCAAAACCTCCGAAGTGCTACTGTTTTAACATTTTCGATGATCTTATCAATGGTGTCAAAAGACAGTTTTAATCCCCATTCTTTCTCATAGTCATAAAAAAGGTCATCAATATCCTGCGAGATTCGATCGTGGATTGTTTTGTTGTTGCTCCAATCCACTTGACTGTGATTGGCCACAATTTTTGTAATCTCTTCCGCAATCTCTGCAGCAAAATCAGGAGAAACTTCTGCTTCCTTTGCTTCATCAAACACCGCTGACAGAACACCATAAAACGCCTGGGCGTGAACATTATTTTTGATGGATTCCGGATAGGTCACGGTGCTTTTCCCAGTGTGATAGTCTTCCATGATGGTACGCATCTTTGCCAGATATTCGGCCTCAGAGATTACCTTTTCCTTGTACTGCTCCAATGCGTCCTTGATCCGCTTGGAGAAACTGTCGTAATAGGCGGGATTCTCCTGATACTTTTCGCTGATACTGCGGGTCAATTTGCTGGTAATAGCATCTGCCTTTGCTCGAAGAGATCCCAATTCCTCCAATTCCCGCTCAAAGTCATCCTTGTTTAGAATATCAATGGGGCTGGTAATTTGCTTCAGGCCAGCTACCGAGAGGTGTGTATCAAGAAGATTTTGCATCAGCGGCTCATATTCCCGGTTATCAATGGCATCGCAGTAACGAATTTTCACGCTGCGGCGTACCTTAGAGAAAAAGATAAAGGTGTTTTGATACTGCTTCAATTCATCTTTCGGAACGGCTGTATAAGCCTGTTCCGCATTCAGCACCATATTTAACGCTTTACCAAAAGCACAGAGAAGATTATAAAAGTTCTCTCGCTTCTTATCGTCAGCAAGAAACACTTCCACTTCTTCGGTGTCGCACGGATTTTTCAAGTCTGCAAACAGTTCCGTCAGCCGGGTATAGGCTTCCCGCAGGCCAGCCACAGAGGACATAACATCCACCACGACACCCTTCAGGTCTCCGCCGTCAAAGTTCTCCAGCCCGGCGCCGCTGTACAGATCCATAGCGGTATCCAGCTTTTCAATCAGTCCACGGTAGTCCACAATGAGACCGTAGTCCTTGCCTTCATATAGACGATTGGTGCGGGCGATAGCCTGGAGCAGACCGTGTTCTTTCAACTCTTTGTCGATGTAGAGTACCTGGCAGATGGGGGCATCAAAGCCGGTAAGCAACTTACTGCACACGATGAGAATATCGATGTCCCCTGCGCAGAACTGGTTCTTCATTGCCTCTTCGTAGGCATCTGCGTCACCGTAGCGGTTCATCATTTTATTCCAGTAGGCAATGACCTTATCGTCGGCACCCTCGTCTATATCGTCTACACTTTCCCGCAGATCAGGCGGTGAGATCACCACAGCACAGTTCAAATCCCCAAATTGCTCAAAACATTCCAGATACCGAATCGCATCCCGCTTGTAGTTAGTGGCCAGCATAGCTTTAAAGCCAGTGTCTTTGTATCCTTCGATGAAGTGCTCATTGATGTCCAGAGCAATCCGCTTGATACGAGCATCGGTAGAGGTCAGGCGGCGAATGCTGCTCCATTTCCGGGAAAGATCATCCCGCTGCGCTTCCGTAAGCCGCTTGGTGGTCTGTTTGAACCAGAGGTCGATATTTGCCTCGTCCACATTCTGTTCCACAAAGCGGCCTTCGTAAATGAGCGGCACAATGGCTCCATCTTCCACGCCATCCTTGATGGTATATTTATGGATCAGCTTTCCGAACTTCGCCATGGTATTCTTCTCTTTTTTCATCAAAGGCGTTCCGGTAAAGCCGATGTAGCAGGCATTGGGGAATACCGCTCTCATTTTCGTAGCCAGCAGGCCATAGTTGGATCGGTGGCTCTCATCCACCAGCAGGAACACATCCCGTGAAAAGTTTTTATGCTCCATTTTCTCAGCGGTGTTGAACTTATTGATGATGGTAGTAACCACATCCGCCTTGCCGTTATTCAGCAGCTCCACCAGATTCCGTCCACTGGTGGCCCGGGCCGGATTGAGGCGGGTGTGCGCAAAGGTGGCAGCAATTTGCCGATCCAGTTCCTTGCGGTCCGTGACAACGACTACTTTCGGGTTACAGTCGGACAGTTCCATTAAGATATACTTTGCCAGCATAACTATGGTCAGGCTCTTGCCGCTGCCCTGAGTGTGCCAGATGACGCCACTTTGACGGTCGCCCTTTTCATCCGGCTGCTGAATGGTTTTGATTATTTCTTTGATAGCGAAATACTGCTGATACCGGCAAATCTTCTTTACATTGGCGTCAAAGAGCACAAAGTACCGGATCAGTTCCATGACCCGTTCTTTGCTGAACAGAGAAATCAGATTCAGATCCTGCTCAGTGGGGGTGCGGTCAGTTATATGCTGGGCCAGTGCCTCTTCCAGAAAAGCAGTATCTTGCTCCTTCCAAATATTCCAGAACTTCTTAGGCGTGCCGGTGGTGGCATACTTCACCGCGTTTTTATTGGTAGCCATCACAATCTGAACAAATTTGTAGAGCTGTGGGATATACTCTTTTTGCTGGTTGCGGATATTCTGCTCCACAGCCTGCTCCACGCTGATCTGGGACGTTTTACACTCAATGACAGCGAAGGGGATACCGTTGATAAACAGCACAATATCCGGACGAGCGTTGTGAAGCTTGTCCCGACTGTCTACTGCAAACTCCTCGGTAACATGGAACAGGTTGTTCTCCGGATGTTCCCAGTCAATGTATTTCAGATTGAAACTGAGGGTTTTGCCCTCACCTACAGTCTCTGGATAGCTTTTGCCCAGCAACAGGGCATCATAGATTTTTTCACTGGAGCGGATCAGGCCGTCAGTTAAAGGCTCATCCAGATCTTCCATAGCCCGCTCGATGTTGGCGGCGGAAAACTCGTTTTCCGCACCGGCGAAGGCATAGCGATTGAGCCGCCGCAGCTGGCCTCGGAGAATGTCTTTCAGCAGCACATGGTATCGGCTGCCTCTCTGCGCCTCGCAGTCCTCCGGTGATATATAGGTATAGCCTATGGACCGCAGCAGATCAATGGCCGGCTGCTGGCTGATATTCTTTTCTAAGTACAGGGATTTGTCCATGGTTGCCTCCTTTCGGAAATATCAGTAAAAGCAGGAATAGCGGGGCGGGAAATCCCGCCTCGCTCTCCTGTCTCTGGATTTACTTTTCTTTGCGGACTCCCTTAAAAGGAGTTCCATCCTTTTTGACATCCATAAAACGACCGATGTCACTGTCTCGTTTTACCCATTGTTTTGTAACAGGGTTGAAAGTCTGAGAACGGTCTTTTACCGCACCGTTTCTATGTCCGTCACCGCTGGGGGGATTGGTTGCCATTATGTATTCACCTCCTCTACTGGATTCTGTACAAAGTCTCTCCAAAGGGACTTAACAGTCAAAAATATATTTCTTTTCGGCATATATACAGGGTATATTTCCTTTAATTTTTGAACAGAGGTATCGAAATCGGCATATTTGAATGCCCCCAAGCGTGCAATATATAGTAAGCCAATTGTTGGAGCCCGCGATTCCCCCTGGTTGCAATGAATAAGGATTTTGTACCTCTGAAGTCTATACTCATCCAAAAATGAAAAAGCGGTATCAAACATATCTCGATTAAAGTCCAAATAATTTTCACTAAACCGATCCATGTCAACAAGATTAAGTGCCATTTCATTTTCAATGCGCTTTAACGCATAATTGGGATGGGTAGGAGGTAAAGTGCCACGATACCCTACAAATTGGCAGTGAAATGGATGCTTACAGCAATGTAGGATTGTCCAATTTCTCTCCCGCTGTATTGCATAGTAATCTTGCTCATTGCCGATAAAAATGTCATGATATATCTCTTTCACACTTTCACCCTCACAATGCCCGTCAACAGTAGTTGCATCAGGGCTTTTTTCTTTTGTTTTTCCTGCTCGATGTCCTGCTGGAGCAGGTCGATTTCTCGGTCAGCGGCAATAAAAGTATCCGCTATCGCTTTTTGTTCTTCTGCATCAATAGGCAAATACAATTTGTTCGAGATAAATGTATCATTTGTAATGTTAATTGTGTTTTTTGCCCCTTTCTGTACAATTGGCAACAGATAATTTCGCGCACAAATAGCAGATTGAAAATATGTGTGTAAAAAGTATCCAAGACCAAATGTCATGGGTATAAATACTCCATATAGCGGCGAAACTGCAACAGTTTCCTGCAATAAGTTCTGCTTAACAATTCCATATAGAAAATCTCCGGTAGGACTTTTGGTGTATATGATATCTCCATAATGAGCCACAGAATAGTTTGAAGTATCATTTGCTGCATAGCTTCTTCCTAAATGTTCAACTTGGTCTACTACACCTTTTTGAACTGCTACCGAACAAATTCTCAAATTTTGCTCGACATTCTTCTCTTTTCGCTCAGAAAGAACCTCGCATAGTTTTATATTTTTCCACTCACCACTAAACCCCGGAAGACGCTTTCTACCGGTCAAAAGCTGCTGCATAAGATACTTTCTCTGCCGCTGCTTATCCGCAAGGCGTTTTTCTTTCAGCTCAATTACTTTGTCCTGGGTGGTGAGGATGGCAGCAATTTTTCGTTGTTCTTCAATGGGTGGCAGTATGATTTTGCTTTTTAAAAAGCGATCTTGCCCCAGAGTTTTGTTTCGCCCTGCTCCTCCAGGAGAGGCTGCCTCCAGAATATCGGTTCCTCGTTTTGTCAAAAAATAAGAAATCAGGTAATCGACATCAACTCTATCGTTTACTGGACGGTACATTGGAAAACGGTGGGAGCCAATCATTCCTACTTCAGATTGTGTGGTCTTCCCGATTGCCTGTTCCCATGCGAAAACAATATTCACGATAAAGCAGTCCGGCTCAATCCAAAAGACCGCCTTGTTTCCCAGCGCTGCACCTGTAATGGGTTCTTTATAGAAGAGGCCTTTTCCATGGGAACGGATACCGATTTGAGTGTACAATTCGTTAGGCTTAACCTCCACCGGTTTCTCCACACGGCTAAGGCAATCTCCAAGCATATGCACATCCCAATCGACAGGGAGAATACCTGCTTTTGTTTTTTTATATCCCTCTGGAACATTTCCGTGCCGGATTTGATCTATTCGCTGCTTAGTTTCTGTCTTCATGTTTCCTCCTAAAAAAGGTAAACTCAAACTCTGAAACATCAATATCTATGATGTTCCCTTCCGAAAGTTTTATCGGAGAGATAATAAGTTTTGATATAGTAGTTTGATGTGTCTCGTACTCGACTTCATAGATATAGCTCTGAAAAATGTTAACTGTAGGATTCATAAAGAAGAGATCATTTTTGATATAAACAATACCCAATACAAAAAGTAAAAGTAATAAAACCGTCAAATCGATTGGATCTGTTAGCGAAAATTCAATTAGGGCCAAAATAAACAGCGAATAGTATGCAAGATAGTATTCCACAGACCGATTTTTTACTGTTTTAAGCGTTATAGTATACACGCTGGTCCTTTGATTACGTTTCAGCAAACAATGTAATACTAGTCCGATAAGAAGAATTACTATAATTTCCCCAATCAAATATGGATTTAGATAAATACTTTTCCAGGAATACTTCCATGGTTTGTCCAGTACATTTCTGATTCCCAATAGTATCTCTTTGATCCACATAATCAAAAACATCGGTAAAAATGCAGAGAGATACATCACCAACTTCCGGAGCATAACTATACCCCCTTGGTATGAACCAAACTATCAGAAAACAAATCTCGTGCATATGTTAGCCGAAGAATATCTATAATCAAATCTCTTACAGACGGAGTAAACTTAATGCAATCATTCTTATCATAAGCAAGATCTTTAAACTCATCATACTGAGAAAGAGTGTGCTTTACTGTTGCAGGCTCTAAAGCAGAAAAATCTCCAACTGCTTTCTCCAATGCACGTGCGAGTTTCGTGGTCGCACCTTTTTTGCCGACAACATCCTCATAAAATGACTTTGGATTATCTAAGAATTTCCAATTTTCAATTTCAGCTTTCTTAGCGGCAACGGTACGCTTTGATTTTTCATAATAACTAAATACTTTTTCAAAAGCTGTCTCCTGAAGGACAAAGACATCTTCAGCAACAATTGCAGTATCGATACAACCATTAAGTACAAAAATCTCTTCATCCTTCTGTTTAATGGTATTTGCTACAAAACCGAATTTTACACTACGTTTATACCATGATTCAACTTTGCGATACTGCGCGATTAAATAAGCTCTCTCAACATGATCGTCTTTTACTCTCTCATAGGCTAATACAATGGCAGCATAATTGTCAGTAAAATTCTCTTTATTTAAAATAATTCCATTCTGATCAGCGGTAGATAAAGCAACTATCATGTTGTTCCAATACGGCAGGTCAGCCAGTGGTATTTTTTTAATTGTTCCTTTTTCACTATGCACACTATCGTATTCTGCAATCTTTCTTTCCCCACAAAAGTGCTCATAATTCGTAGCATAGGTCTCCTTGATTTTTTGATCCAGTGCATTAGGAAACACAACGGCTTCATATTGGCCTTTATACCCCTTCTTTTTAAGCAAATATACACGTACATTAGAGTTATCATCAACGATAATATCTTTAATACGCTCCATGTTATCCTCCTTATAACCCCAACTCTTTCAGATACTTCTTCATCTGTGCTTGAACCTGGGCCAGTTCCGCCTCGATATCAGCAATGCTTCGCTGCACCTCGTCGATATCTACCAGCTCTTCTTCCTCGAAGGTATCCACATACCGAGGAATATTCAGGTTGAAGTCGTTCTCTTTAATCTCGTCGAAGGAGGCCACATAGCTGTATTTATCTTCGTTCTGCCGTGCTTGATAGGCATTGACAATACGTTTAATATTGCTGTCTCGCAGGATATTCTGGTTCTTACCCTTTTCGAAGTTCCCGTCCCCAGAGGCGTCGATGAACAGCACATCCCGGCATGTCCGGTTCTTCTTGAATACCAGAATACAGGCAGGGATACCGGTGCCGTAAAACAGGTTAGCAGGGAGGCCAATGACTGCATCCAGCAGATTCATCTCAACCAGCTGACGGCGAATTTTTCCTTCGCTGGCTCCACGAAACAGAACACCATGAGGCAACACCACCGCCATGCGGCCGTTTTCCGCATCCAGGCTGGAAAGCATGTGCAGCACAAAGGCGTAGTCGCCTTTGGAAGTGGGAGGAACACCCCAATTAAAACGGTGATAAGGGTCCAGTTCAGCGGACATTTTCTTCTTGCCTTTGCTGTCCGCTTCGGCCTCCGAGAGGAATCCGCTGTCCCACTTGTCCAGACTGAACGGCGGATTTGCCACCACCACCTGGAAGCTCATCAAATCATCATCCTCAACATTCTGAGGATTGGAGAGGGTATCGCCCTGCCAGATTCTGGCGTCATCCACACCGTGCAGGAACATATTCATAGTGCAGAGAGCCCAGGTCTGAGCGTTGAGCTCCTGGCCATAGATAGCCACCTTGCCACTGGGTACTTTTTTATAGGCTTTCAGCAACAAACCGCCACTGCCGCAGGTGGGGTCGTAGATTCGGTCATTCTCCTTGGGCTGAACCAGAGAAGCCACCAGCTCAGAGACCTGGCTTGGCGTGAAGAACTCGCCTCCCTTCTTTCCAGCGTCAGAGGCGAACATAGCAATCATGTACTCGTAGGCATCTCCGATGATATCAGCGGAACCCAGCTGACTGGGACGCAGATCCAGACCGTTGAAATCCTCCAGCAGGTTGCGCAGGGTAGCGTTCTTCTCTTTGGGTTCGCCGAAGTCTACCTGGGAGTTGAAGTCGATAGCCCGAAATACATTGCGTAGCTTTCCACTGTTGTGTTCCTCGATGTGGTTCAGTGCCACATTGATTTTCTGGCCAATTTCAGCATCGTTCCGGTTGGCATAGAGATAGTCGAAGGTAGACTGCTCGTCCATTGCAAAGCGTTCCCGGCTCATGGCCCGTTCCACCCGGCGCATATCCCCGTCATACTGTTTGATATACCCTTCGCGCCTCTCTTTGGAAACATCGCTGAGGTACTTTACGAACAGCATGGAGAGGATATAGTCTTTATATCGGGAACTGTCAATCTTGCCACGGAAACTATCGCAAGCGTTCCACAGGATCTGCTCAATATCTTTTTTGGTTGTCATCTTCATTTTCCTTTCTTTGCTCTTTTGTACGCCTGATCTAGTAGGTAAGAATATAATTTTTCTTTTTCTGTTGCCAACTCTTTTAGAAGCTGATTCTCCTTCTTTGCCAGCAAATTTAGTTGTGCGATTTTGTACTGATCCTCAAGAGGAAGAAGCGTCAGTTCAAAGTCCGTCAAAAATTTTGCTGTTACTGCGCCAAGCATATTGCTAGTCGTGTTTTCGTAAACTTTCCGCTTCACTTTTTGGGTGTTCAGCAGCCAGAAAAGGTACTCGGGCAACAGGCTCTCATCTTCAACTCGAATCACTACAAAGTTTGAGGAAACCACCATTCCAGATGTAGTTTCATCAATCAGAACTGCTGTATAGGGAGCTGTAAGGCGGACAATGATATCTCCGCTTTGCGAGAGGTATTCTTCTTTCAGCGGTTCTTTTGCTTCATAGATATCGGCCTCATTCAATTGAATTGTCCCTTCCTGCTGGATACACCGCAGATTTATCAAGGGATATCGATACTCACTTGGCTCTTTGGCTTGTTTTCTCGACAAGACCAGGCCACTGCGAACACTCGCAAGGTCCTGCAATTTCATCCTTTCACCCCATTTGTCATGTTCTATAAATAACAGGCTCGTTTTAAAAAAAGTTTCTCTTTCGCGTTACTCTCATTATATACTAGACAATCGAATTTGTCAATAACGAAATTGTCATGTTTTAAAAATAACATTCATCTAGTACGCTTAACTTTTATCGTTCATATAACTGGCGCTTTTTAGATAGTTGGCAATGTCGCCGTTCAAAATCAGTTCCGCATAGGCCAGCGGATCATTATAGATCAGCCAGTCCAGTTCTGACCGCTGGTACATACTGTTCGCTACCTCATTCTCCACGGCGGTGCAGTCGATGGACAACAGGGTTCCATCTTCCATGCACAGCTCCACGCAGGCAGTGTCCGGGTTGAACTCACAGGACAAAATCTTTCTCATACTCGTTACCTCCCAATACTTGAATTTCAGTTGATTTTCCGCAGCGGCACAAGGGCCGTTTTGGTTGTTTTAGATACAGGCAAGCAATGCGTGTGGATAGCCACACACACGACTGGCAAGCAATGCGAGTGTTAATACACACTCCACATTTCCTGCCGTCTGCTTGTCGAGGGCAACGCCCCCAAGCCCCTTTTGAACACAGAATTTCATTCTGTGGCTGCGCGTTCTCCGAACACTTTTTGACCCTGTACCAGGTATCCTGTTTCGGGGCATAGGTTGTCGTGAAACGCGACATCCTCTGGTACTTTTAGGGTGCCCCATTTTAGAGCACCCTCCCGGAAGATGAGGTGGTAAAATACCCACCCCAGTTTTTTCGTTCCGCGACGGTTGCGACGGTCGCAACAGTGCTGGGAGTACCCCTCAAAACACCGTCGCGACCGTTGCGAGCGTCGCGCTTTATTCGATTACTTCAAACGCGGGTGCTTCCACCACCATGTAAGTCAGCCGGATACGCCGTCCAGCATGCTTGGTTTTGTTCTCATACTTTACCTGATGTTCTTCCAGTAAGCGGCTGGCATTCACATTCAAATGCTTGGTAAGACGGTTCACCGCCATATCCGTTTGAATCGCTTGGGCCAGCTCGGTGGGACTGCCTTCCCATTCCCGGTTGTCAGCAGACACAATTTTTGCCACAGCTTCCAGCACTGGGTCCGGAGGCTGCTTCCAAAGCTCATTCTCTGCATGGTCGAGACCCCAAACCAGGCTCTCTTGGTCTTTGCTCAGATATAACCGCTGATCCGGCTGGTCTCTGCCTACCACCTCCAGGGTAGCCTTGCTATCCGTTCGCTTCACCTTCTGCATCAGGAACGCCCCATCCGCACAGCCCAGCAAGCCGGTTGTACCAGAAATCATCTCAAAGCTGTCTCCCGCAGGCTGCTTTCTGGTGTGGTGGACGATCAGGACGCAGACCCCATACCGATCGGCAAATTGCTTCAGCTTGCCGATCACCTCATAGTCGCTGGAATAGCTGTAGCTGTCGCTCACCGCTTCTCGGACTTTTTGCAGGGTATCCACGATAATGAGTTTGGTATCGCTGTGTTCCCGGACAAACTTTTCCAGCTGTTCATCCAGGCCACCGCCGATCATCTTGGCGCTTGTGGCGAAGTGGAGGGAGCTTGTCCCCTCCACGCCAAACATACGGAACATCCGGCGCTGCAAACGGCTCTCGTCATCTTCCAGAGCAAGATAGAGCACGGTTCCCTGGTGGACTTTGTAGCCCCACAGATCTTGCCCAGTGCTGACATGGTGGGCGATCTGCGCCACCAAGAAGGACTTACCGATTTTGGGCGCTCCAGCAAGGATGTACGCTCCTGTATAGAGCAGGTTCTCAATCACCGCAGACTTGCCCTCGAACACATTGTCCATCAGCTCGTCTAGAGTCACAGTGTGCAGGTAAGCCGGGTCGCTCATGCGGCGCATTTTCTGGTAAAGTTCCTCCAAATCTCTTTCCGGGGAATTGCTTTTTTCGTCCGGGTCTGGTATAGTGGTCTTGTAATTTTGAGAGATTGACCGCCCAGGGCTCATCTGCGCCAACAGATGAGCCCTGGGCGGTCATTTTCTTTTTCTCATCGGTCATAGGCAAAGTCCTCCTGCATCCCATTCATAATGGCAGCGATCATCTGGATGGTGTCCAGCAGCTCATCGTTCACGCCCTGTCCAGCTTCAATCTTGCGCAGCTCGTCCAGTACAGCGGCCAGCTGGTCCCGCAGCGCCTTGTAGACCCTGGGGTTTCCCTGGACCACCACATCCCGGCAAAGCAGCCGCCGGATGATGTAATCCTGCTTGGTCAGGCCGGTGAGCTTCACCGCCGTCTCGATCTGGGCGTCCTCCTCCGGGGAGACCCGGAAAGCCACGGTCTTGTTCCTCCAACGGTTGTGCTTGTCCAAATTCTTTGCTGACATTTTTAATTGCCCCTTTCCATGTTCAATTTGTCTGCCATTTCCGCCTGCTTGGACGGAAACAGGTGTGCGTAGTTGTAAGTGATGTCAATGCTCTCATGGCCCACTCGGTCCGCGATGGCCGTGGCAGAGAACCCCATGTCGATCAGAAGTGAAACCGCGCTGTGACGAATATCGTGGATTCTGATACGCGGTACTCCCGCTTCTTTGGCTCCCCGGTCCATCTCCCGGTGGAGATAACTCTTGGTGACGGTGAACATCCGGTCATCCGGCCCGATGCCGTAAAGCATTTTGATGTAATCCTGGATTTCCTCAGCCAGAAATTGCGGCATGGTGATGACCCGATTGCTCTTTTCCGTCTTGGGGGTAGTAATCAGGTCCTCGCCGTTCAGACGCTGATAGGACTTGTTGATAGACACGGTGCGCTTCTCAAAGTCAAAGTCCGCCGGGGTCAGGGCCAGCAGCTCCCCCTCCCGGATACCGCACCAGTAGAGCATCTCAAAGGCGTAGAAGGATAGCGGCTTGTCCATCATCACCTCGGCAAATTTCAGGTACTGCTCCTTGGTCCAGAACATCATCTCCCGGTTTTTCTTTTTGCCCATGCTGCCCGCCTTCTTGCAGGGATTTTCCCGGAGGTTGTAGTACCGAACCGCGTGGTTGAAGATGGCACTGAGTTGATTGTGAACTGTCTTAAGGTACACAGGTGAATAGGGCTGCCCCTTTTCATCCTTATGGTTCAGCATCTCGTTCTGCCAGGTGATAATCTGCTGGGCAGTGATGTTACACATTTTCAGCTTGCCGAAGTAGGGTAGCAGCTTGGTGCGGATGATGTGATCCTTGGTGGCCCAGGTGTTTTCCTTGAGCCGGGTCTTCATATCCGCCGTGTAGAGATCCACGAAGCTCTTAAAGGTCATGTCCAGATCAGCGCTGGTCTTGTTGAGCTGTTCGCGCTCCCAGGCTTGTGCCTCCCGTTTGGTCTTGAAGCCCCGCTTCTGGGTCTGCTTGCGCTCGCCGTTCCAGTCAGTGTAGCGGTAGACCGCCCGCCAGGTATTTGTCTTTTCTTCCTTATAGATTGCCATGATTAGCCCTCCTTTCCCGTCTTGCCATAGCAAAACTTCTCCATGAAAAAGTTCCGATTGACCCGCCCGGAGATGGTCAGATAGCCCTTCTCACGGAGTTCGGCGTTGAGCTTGTGGATCAACTTGTAGGCGTGGGACTTGGAGATGCCCAGCTCCTGGGCCACTTCCTCCACGCGCATAAAGTTTTGTGCCTGCATTGAAAACACCTTCCTTTCTTCTTTGATGGCTGCTGCGGATGGATATTGTGTTCCATAAATGCCTCCTCACTTTCGTCCGCCACTTTTTCCCGGATGTATAACCAGGGCTTGCGGCAGTTCTTTTTTATTTATCAGTTCTAAGCTATTATGCTTAGTCCATTGCCATTATACTAAGCAAAATGGCTTGTGTCAATCGGAGTACGCAAAATAAATTAAATAAAATTGTTTAAGATTCTCTTGACTTTACTAAGCATTTCTGCTACGCTTTTCCTAAGGACAACCAACGATTGGAGTTGATAATATGGCGATTGGCGAACGGATTCACTTTTTCCGTCTCCTGCGGGGGATGACACAGAAATATCTGGGCATGGCGCTGGGCTTCCCGGAGAAGTCTGCCGATGTGCGCTTGGCACAGTATGAAACAGGATCAAGAACCCCTAAGGCAGACCTTACCGCCGCCTTAGCCCAGGTACTGGATGTCTCTCCCCATGCCCTCTCCGTCCCGGACATAGACTCCTATGTAGGACTCATGCACACCCTGTTTACCCTGGAGGATAACTACGGGCTCAAGATCAGCGAGACGGATGGAGAAGTCTGCTTGAAGGTTGATGTGCGGAAGAGCAAGGACGCTGCTCGGTTGCATGAGATGCTTTGCTCCTGGCAGCAGGCCGCTGCCATGCTGGAGGCGGGCGAAATCTCCAAAGAGGATTACGACAAGTGGCGCTACCATTACCCTGAATTTGACAAGGCCCAGAACTATGTGAAGGTGCCGCCCCAGGACCTCTTTTGATCCTCTCACTTGTAGGCCACGGGAGAGGCCGTTTGTTGCACAAAATAATAATAAAAAGAAAAAGAGAGCTAACTGACTAATCAAAATCAGTTAGCTCTCTTTTTATGAATAATGAAAAAATGTTGCCAAATCGTTGCCACAAAGGGCCTTAACCCCTCAAAAACCCAGTCATATCAGGCTTTTCCGGGCCTCCGAAATCATTCCCACTCAATCGTCGCCGGCGGCTTACTGGTCACATCATAAACCACCCGCGTAATCCCTGGCACCTCGTTTACAATCCGATTGGATGCCTTACCCAAAAGCTCATAGGGCAGATGTACCCAGTCTGCTGTCATAAAGTCAGTGGTGTTCACTGCCCGCAGCGCAATGGTCTCCCCATAGCTGCGACCGTCGCCCATTACGCCCACACTCTTCGTGCCGGTGAGCACTGCAAAGTACTGGCCAATCTCCCGCTCCAGGCCGCTATTTGCCACTTCCTCCCGGAAGATGGCATCAGCCTCTTGCAGCAGCCGCACCCGTTCTGGAGTCACTTCGCCAATGATCCGCACCGCCAGCCCTGGCCCAGGGAAAGGCTGGCGCCATACCAGCGCTTCTGGGATGCCCAGCTCCAGGCCCACACGCCGCACCTCGTCCTTGAACAGGTCCCGCAGGGGCTCTACCAAGCCCTCAAAGCCAATATCTTCCGGCAGACCGCCTACATTATGATGAGACTTGATCACAGCCGCCTGTCCTGTTCCGCTCTCTACCACGTCGGGGTAAATAGTGCCCTGGCACAACAGCTCCATCTGGCCCAGTTTAGCTGCCTCGGCCTCAAACACTCGAATAAATTCCTCGCCAATGATCTTCCGCTTGCGTTCCGGCTCGGTTACCCCGGCTAGTTTGCCCAAAAAGCGCTCTCCCGCATTGACCCGGATAATGTTCATGTCGAATTCTTTTTGAAAGACCTGCTCCACCAGGTCGCCCTCGCCCTTGCGCAAAAGGCCGTGGTCCACAAAGATACAGGTTAAATTCTTGCCAATGGCCCGGTGCACCATCATGGCTGCCACAGAGGAGTCCACTCCGCCGGAAAGGCCACACAGCACCCGCCGGCCGCCAATATGCTCTTTAAGAGCCGCAATGGTCTCTTGGGCGAAGGAACCCATTTCCCAGTCGCCCTGGCATTGACATACGTTATATAGAAAGTTCTTGAGAATCTGGTTTCCCTGCTCTGTGTGGGCCACCTCTGGGTGGAACTGCACCCCATACAGCCGCTGCTCCCGGTTTTCCATGGCCGCTACCGGGCACCCAGCGCTGTGGGCGCAGGCGCTAAACCCCTGGGGCAGCCCGGCCACGGCATCGTTGTGGCTCATCCAGGTGACGCTTTTTGACACATTGGTAAAGAGGGGAGAGGAGGCGTCAAACGTTGTGTCGGTTTTACCAAACTCTGGCGCGCTGGTGGGCTCCACCTTGCCGCCCAGCACATGGGCCATCACCTGGGTCCCGTAACAGATGCCAAGCACAGGCACCCCCAGCTGGAACACCTGGGGGCTGCAAAGGGGAGCGTGGGGGGCATAGACGCTGCCTGGGCCGCCGGTAAAGATAATGCCCTTGTACCGGGCCAGCTGCTGGGGCGGGGTATTAAAGGGCTTGATCTCGCAGTAAACTTTCAGGTCACGGACCCGGCGGGCGATGAGCTGGGCGTACTGTCCGCCGAAATCCAGTACTACCAGTGCCTCGTGGCCTTGGACGGTTGGCATAAGCGACACGACCTTTCTAAACAAAATACAATTATGTTCTATCATACCATGTTTTTCGAAGTATTTCAATAGGGAGGTGGACACGGGGAGTGCCCAAAACGAGGAGATAAAAAACAAGCTCCCGGCGAGAGCCATGAAAAGTTTTGTCGTCTCCGCTGCCGCTTCGGTCGGCTCGGGACGAGAGCTGATGCAAAGCGTCCACTCTTTGCCACATGGCGACCCTCGCCCTTTTCAAAGGTTGCGGGGTTTGGAGACCTGGCTTTGCCAACTCTCCACCGCCGGAGGGGGAAGCCCCCCAGGGGGGAGCGCCCTGACCCCACCGAACCCAGCCGATTTCATCGGCAGGTGAGACTCCACTCTTTCGTCATAAACGCTTCTTTTCGGACACTCCCGTGGACACGCCTGTGGATTTGGGCGCTCTTGTGGGTTTGGCCGGTTTTCACCCGCAAAGTCCCTTGACAATTTTTGCTGGAATGCTATAATGTTTTTAAAGGGTCTTAGGGCCTGTTTGAACATAGAGAGAATGATGAATGTTTGACTAAGGGGGAGGTCCATTGCAAGGAGAATCCCGCAAGTCAACCGAGCCGGTTGACGAGGACTTTCCATGCGAAAAGGGGCCGCTTTCTGGGCCAAAAGACGGCGTTTTCGATGTTTCTAACAAGCCCTAGTAGAGAGTATCCTTTGATCTGGAGGTAGCCGCTGTTTATTGCGCAGGCGTACCAGGAGGCACCAAAGGTCGTTTGCTATAATAATTTTCATGAATTTTTTCTGGAGGGTTCACGTATGAAAAAACTATTTTCTGTTTTGCTAAGTTTGGCGTTGGGCGCGGGGCTGACTGTGCAGGCTTTTGCGGCGGGCCCACTCTCTGGAAGTACGCTGGCCGCGCTGCTGGCCCATATTAACTGGGGACTGACCTGCAACCATGCCTGTGCCAGCAGTGTTGTCTGCCACTCTGAGGCCGGCCCGGCGGCGTGCCCCCAGCATGGCGGCAGCTGTACGGGGTATCATGAGGCCCAGGTGAACGACGCGGCTCCGGTTGTGGATGACTCGTACGCGGTGAATGATAACTTGAGCCAGGTCTGCCCCCAGCACGGCAGGGATTGCACAGGATACCATACCGGCAGCTGTGGCGCGGGGTACGGCAGCCAGAGCGGCGGACATCATGGGGGCGGGCACCATGGAAGGCACCATTGAAAAATATTAGATCAATCAGGAAGAGCTGCCTCGCTGGAGGCAGCTCTTTTTCTTTACATCCCGCATGTTCAGGGGGTTTATATATAAAAAATACCGGAGTTTTGGCAAAAAAAGCAAAAAAAATCACAGGCAGCCCTTGACAACACAGCCTGATTCGTTTACAATAATACAATGTATCGATATAGGTAACCCGGGGCCCCATAACTGAACTGATTATACCATAGAGCAGAAAAAGAGTCAAGTGGTTGCCGTAAAAAAAGTGTTTTTTTGTGTAATTTCATGGAAGCCAAAATTTGGAAACAAAAAGGAGTGGCTGCGCGAAATGGTGAATGTAAAACCGGTCCAGCTGGGAAAAACCACACGCATGAGCTTTGGCAAAATCCAGGAAGTATTGGATATGCCCAACCTGATCGAAATCCAGAAGAACTCATACGAATGGTTTCTGAAAGAGGGCCTTAAAGAGGTCTTTGAGGATGTATCGGGTATTACGGACTTTAACAATAACCTGGTGCTGGATTTCGTGGACTACAAGCTGGACGACAAGCCCAACTATAGTGTGACCGAGTGCAAAGAGCGTGACGCCACTTACGCCGCGGCCCTGCGGGTAACCGCGCGGCTGCTGAACAAGGAGAGCGGAGAGATTAAAGAGAGCGAGGTCTTTATGGGGGATTTCCCCCTGATGACCCAAAGCGGCACGTTTGTTATCAACGGCGCGGAGCGGGTCATCGTCTCCCAGCTGGTGCGTTCCCCTGGCGTATATTTTAAAATGGACTACGACCGCTCTGGCAAAGAGCTTTTTAGCTCCACCATTATCCCCAATCGAGGAGCTTGGCTGGAGTATGAGAACGATGTGAACGACGTGTTTTACGTACGCATTGACAAAAACCGGAAGATCCCGATTACGGTGCTCATCCGCTGCCTGGGCCTGGGCACGGACCAGCAGATTTTGGACGTGTTCGGCGATGACGACCGGATGCGGGCCACCATGGAGAAGGACACCTGCCACTCGGTGGAAGAGGGACTGTTTGAGATTTACCGCAAGCTCCGCCCCAGCGAGCCCCCCACCCTGGAAAGTGCCCAGTCCCACCTGCACAGCCTGTTTTTTGATCCCCGCCGGTATGATCTTTCCCGGGTGGGCCGCTATAAATACAATAAGAAGCTGCGGCTGGAGGGCCGCCTGACCGGCCAGACCCTGGCGGAGCCTGTGCCGGACCCCCTGACCGGGGAAATCTTGGCGGATGTGGGCGTTACCGTGACCCGGGAGCTGGCGGAAAAGCTGGATGACGCGGGGGTGACCTCCGTAACCGTGGATTTGGAGGGGAAGCCGGTGAAAATCCTCTCCAACGGCATGGTGGACATCCAGAAGTATGTGGACTTCGACGCCAACGGGGAGTGTGGTATTAACGAGCGGGTTAGCTTCTCTGTGCTCACCTCCATTTTGGAGGAGTGCGGAGAGGACCAGAAAAAGCTGAAGTCCGCCCTGCGGGCCCGGCGGGGCGACCTGATCCCCAACCGCATCATGATCGAGGATATTTTCGCCAGTATTAACTATATGAACTGCCTGGCCGTGGGCCTGGGTGTTATTGACGATATTGACCACCTGGGCAACCGGCGCATCCGTTCAGTGGGTGAGCTGCTGCAAAATCAGGTGCGTATCGGTTTTGCCCGGCTGGAGCGGGTCATTCGGGAGCGTATGACCCTACAGGCCCAGGATTTGGAGCAGCTGACGCCCCATTCTCTGATCAATATCCGCCCAGTGGTGGCGGCTATTCGGGAGTTTTTCGGCTCCTCGCCCCTTAGCCAGTTTATGGACCAGACCAATCCCCTGGCCGAGCTGACCCACAAGCGCCGGCTTTCGGCCCTGGGTCCGGGCGGCCTCTCCCGTGACCGCGCCAGCTTTGAGGTGCGGGACGTGCACTACACCCACTATGGCCGCATGTGCCCCATTGAGACCCCAGAAGGCCCCAACATCGGCCTGATTTCGTACCTGGCGACCTTTGCCCGGGTCAACGAATACGGATTTTTAGAGGCCCCCTTCCGCAAAGTGGACAAGGCCACGGGCCGGGTTACCGACCAGGTGGAGTATATGACCGCCGACGTGGAGGACGCCTATATCGTGGCCCAGGCCAACACCCCTCTGGACGAGGAAGGCCATTTTGTACACGACCGGGTGGTGGGCCGCTACCGGGACGAGTTTGTGGAGGTAGAGGCCTCTAAGGCGGACTATATGGACATTACCCCCCGGATGATGGTCTCTGTGGCCACGGCCTGCATTCCCTTCCTGGAAAATGACGACGCGAACCGGGCCCTGATGGGCTCTAACATGCAGCGTCAGGCTGTGCCTCTGATTAAGACCGAGAGCCCCATTGTGGGCACCGGCATGGAGTATAAGGCCGGGGTGGACTCCGGCGTATGTGTGCTGGCCCGGCGGGGCGGCGTGGTGAAGTCTGTCAGCGCCAACCGGGTGCGGGTTACCGCGGACAACGGGGACACCGACGACTATGAGATTATCAAGTTCATGCGCTCCAACCAGAGCACCTGCATCAACCAGGTGCCTGTGGTGGATGTGGGCGACCGGGTGGAAAAGGGCAGCGTGATTGCCGACGGCCCGGCGATTAAGAACGGTGAGATCGCCCTGGGCAAAAACGCCCTCATCGGCTTTATGACCTGGGAGGGCTACAACTATGAGGACGCGGTGCTGCTCAACGAGAAGATTGTGCGCAACGACGTGTATACCTCCATTCATATTGAAGAGTACGAGATGGAGGCCCGGGACACCAAGCTGGGCCCCGAGGAGATTACCCGGGATATTCCCAATGTCAACGAGGAGCTGCTGCGGGACCTGGACGACCGGGGCATTATCCGGGTGGGCGCGGACGTGCGCGCCGGGGATATTCTGGTGGGCAAGGTGACCCCTAAGGGCGAGACGGAGCTTACTGCCGAGGAGCGGCTGCTGCGGGCCATCTTTGGTGAAAAAGCCCGGGAAGTGCGGGATACCTCCCTGCGGGTGCCCCACGGCGAGTACGGCGTGGTGGTGGACGTAAAGGTCTTTAACCGAGAGAACAGCCACGACGAGCTCTCTCCTGGGGTCAACAAGGTGGTGCGCTGCTATATTGCCCAGAAGCGGAAAATTAGCGTGGGAGACAAGATGGCCGGCCGCCACGGCAACAAGGGCGTGGTCTCCCGCATTCTGCCAGAGGAAGAGATGCCCTTCCTGCCTGACGGCACGCCTCTGGACATTGTGCTGAACCCCCTGGGCGTGCCCAGCCGCATGAACATCGGCCAGGTGCTGGAGGTGCACCTGGGCATGGCGGCCAACGCACTGGGATGGAAGATCATGACCCCCGTGTTTGACGGCGCCCACGAGGCGGACATCCGCGAGTGCTTCCGTATGGGCAATATGCACGAGGATGGAAAGTTCTTCCTGCGGGACGGCCGTACCGGCGAGTATTTTGACAACCCTGTAACAGTGGGCTTTATGTATTATCTGAAGCTGCACCATCTGGTGGACGATAAAATACACGCCCGCAGCACCGGCCCCTACTCTCTGGTTACCCAGCAGCCTTTGGGCGGCAAGGCCCAGTTTGGCGGCCAGCGTTTTGGCGAGATGGAGGTGTGGGCCCTGGAGGCCTATGGCGCGGCGTATACCCTGCAAGAAATCCTGACGGTGAAATCTGACGACGTGGTGGGCCGCGTCAAGACCTACGAGGCCATTGTCAAGGGCCAGAACATCCCCACCCCGGGCATTCCCGAGAGCTTTAAGGTGCTAATTAAGGAATTGCAGTCTTTGGGCCTGGACGTGAAGGTGCTGGATCAGAACAACGAGGAGATTGACCTAAAGCAGACCTATGAGGAGGATGACGTGGGCCTGGGCGGCGGCGAGGCGTTTGATGAGGACAACGTGGCCGACGACCTGGCGGGCTACTCGATGGAGGACGAGGACGGCGAACCGATCTTCGACGAAGAGGAAGAAGAGGACGAATATGGGGACGGACTGGATGACGAGGACTTCGACATGGACACGGACCCTGGGGAAGAGGATGATTTTTAAGGCCGATGGTTTTTCCCAGCGCGTTTTCCTCAAAATTGACATAAGAAAGCGGGTATCATATGGAATTCAACACGTTTGAGTCAATAAAGATCGGCTTGGCTTCGCCGGATAAGGTGCGGGAATGGTCCCACGGCGAGGTGAAAAAGCCCGAGACCATCAACTATCGAACCCTAAAGCCCGAACGGGACGGTTTGTTCTGTGAACGCATCTTTGGGCCCACCAAGGACTGGGAGTGCCACTGCGGCAAGTATAAGCGCATCCGCTATAAAGGCAAGGTTTGCGACCGCTGCGGCGTGGAGGTTACCCGCAGCAAGGTCCGCCGGGAGCGCATGGGCCACATTGAGCTGGCGGCGCCGGTCTCCCACATTTGGTACTTTAAGGGCATCCCTAGCCGCATGGGCTTGATTTTGGATCTTTCCCCCCGTATCTTGGAGAAAGTATTGTACTTTGCCCTGTATATTGTTACCGATCCGGGCGAGGTGAAGGAGCTCTCTAAAATGCAGACCCTCACCGAAAAAGAGTACCGGGACCTGCGGGAAAAGTACGAAGATGGCTTTAAAGCGGGTATGGGCGCCGAGGCCATTAAAGAGTTGCTGTGCGAGCTGGAGCCAGAGTCCCTGGCCGTGAGCCTGCGGGAAGAGCTGGAGGCCGCCAGCGGTCAGAAACGTATGCGTATCCTCAAGCGCCTGGAGGTGGTGGAGTCCTTCCGGGCTTCCGGCAACCGGCCGGAATGGATGATTTTGGACGTGGTGCCGGTAATTCCCCCAGATATCCGGCCCATGGTCCAGCTGGATGGCGGCCGCTTTGCCACCAGTGACCTAAATGACCTGTACCGCCGGGTCATCAACCGGAATAACCGCCTGAAGCGCCTTTTGGAGCTGGGTGCGCCGGATATTATTGTACGCAATGAAAAGAGAATGCTGCAAGAGGCCGTGGACGCCCTCATTGACAACGGCCGCCGGGGCAGGCCTGTTACAGGCCCCAACAACCGGCCCCTGAAGTCCCTTTCTGACATGCTGAAGGGCAAACAGGGCAGATTCCGCCAAAACCTGTTGGGCAAGCGGGTGGACTACTCGGGGCGTTCTGTTATCGTGGTTGGCCCAGAGCTGAAGATGTACCAGTGCGGCCTGCCCAAAGAGATGGCCCTGGAACTCTTCAAGCCCTTTGTGATGAAGCGCCTGGTAGAGACCGGCGCGGTGGGTAATATTAAGGCCGCCCGTAAAGCGGTGGAGCGGGCTAAGCCCGAGGTGTGGGATTCTTTGGAGGTGGTCATTAAGAACCACCCAGTGCTGCTGAACCGTGCGCCCACCCTACACCGCCTAGGCATTCAAGCTTTCGAGCCGGTGCTGGTAGAGGGCCGGGCTCTTAAGCTGCACCCCCTGGTGTGTACCGCGTACAACGCGGACTTTGACGGAGACCAGATGGCCGTGCACGTGCCCCTTTCCGCCGAGGCCCAGGCTGAGGCCCGGTTCCTGATGCTGGCCGCCAACAACCTGCTGAAGCCCTCGGACGGTCGCCCCGTCACCGTGCCTACCCAGGACATGGTGCTGGGATCCTACTACCTGACCCTGGACAAGGACGGGGAGATAGGAGAGGGCAAAGCGTTCCGCAACATGGAAGAGGCCATGATGGCCTACGACGCCCGTATTATCAGCCTGCACGCAAAAATAAAGGTGCGCCGTACCGTGGAGGTACATGGCGAGAAGTTCAGCGGCATGGTGGAGACCACCATGGGCCGGATGATTTTTAACCGGCCTATCCCGCAAGACTTGGGCTTTGTGGACCGGTCCGTGCCGGAAAACGCCCTGAAGTTTGAGGTGGACTTCTTGGTGGGCAAAAAGCAGCTGGGGCAGATTATCGAGCGCTGCATCAAGGTGCACGGAACCGAGCGCTCCGCCGAGGTGCTGGACGAGATTAAGGCCCAGGGCTACAAATACTCCACCATCAGCGGCATTACGGTGGCCGTGTGCGACGCCACCATTCCCGCCGACAAAAAGGAGCTGGTCAGCGCCGCCGAACAGGAAATCAACGAGATTGCCGGGGAGTACAGCGAGGGCTTCCTCTCGGAGCGGGAGCGCTACGAGGCGGTGCTGAAGGTCTGGGACAAGTGTACAAAGGACGTGGCCAACGCCTTGCAGCGGGGCCTGGACCGGTATAACCCCATCTACATGATGGCAGACTCCGGCGCCCGGGGCACCATCTCCAACCTAAACCAGCTGGCGGGTATGCGGGGCAACATCTCCAATACCTCTGGCAAAACCATTGAAATTCCCATTAAGTCCAACTACCGCGAAGGCCTGAACGTGCTGGAATACTTCATCTCCTCCCGGGGCGCCCGGAAGGGCACCACCGACACCGCCCTGCGCACCGCGGACTCGGGCTATCTGACCCGCCGCCTGGTGGACGTTTCCCAAGAGGTGGTTATCCGCGAGGAGGACTGCGGCACCCACGAGGGCATTGAGGTATTTGAGATCACCTCTGGTCCAGAGTCTATCGAGCCCCTGAAGGAGCGTCTGGTGGGCCGGTACCTGGTAGAGGACTATTGTGGCGAGGACGGCAATGTATTAGTCTCTCGGGATAAGCTGATGACGGACGAGGACGCGGACCTGATCATTAGCCGGGGCACGGAGCGCATTGAGATTCGCTCGGTGCTTACCTGCCGGTCTAAGAGCGGTGTGTGCAAGCGCTGCTACGGCGCGTCCCTGGCCACCGGCAAGCCGGTGCAGGTGGGCGAGGCTGTGGGAATTATCGCGGCTCAGTCCATTGGCGAACCTGGTACCCAGCTGACCATGCGTACGTTCCATACCGGCGGCGTGGCCAGCGCGGAGGACATCACCCAGGGTCTGCCCCGCATCGACGAGCTGTTTGAGGGCCGCAAGCCCAAGCACGTGGCCATTATCAACGAGATCGACGGTAAGGTCACCTTTGAGGAAATTAAGAAGAACCGCCACGTGGTGGTTACCGATGACGAGACCGGCGACAGCCGTTCGTACCTGATTCCCTTCGGGTCCCGGGTCACGGTAAGCGAGGGCGAGTATATTAAGCGGGGCAAGCGCATTACCGAGGGATCGGTGAGCCCCCACGACGTGCTGGCTATCAGCGGCACCCAGGAGGTGCAGAACTACCTGATTCAAGAGGTGCAGCGCACCTATCGGATGCAGGGCGTGGACATCAACGACAAGCATATTGAGATCATCGTGCGGCAAATGCTGCGCAAAGTGCGGGTGGATGACGCGGGAGACACGGGCCTGATGGTAGGCGCTTTGGCGGACAAGAACGAGGTGCTATTTGCCAATGAGGATATCCGCAGTCGCAAAGAGGCAGGAGAGACCCAGCTGCGGGAAGCTGCCTATACCCCCATCCTGCTGGGTATTACCAAGGCCTCGTTGGCCACAGACAGCTTTATGTCCGCCGCCTCCTTCCAGGAGACCACCCGGGTGCTCACCGACGCGGCCATTAAGGGCAAGGTGGACTCGCTGGTGGGCCTGAAGGAGAACGTGATTATTGGCAAGCTGGTGCCCGCGGGCACAGGCCTGAAGTGCTACGGCGAGGTAGAGATTGAGAGTAAAGACCAGCCGCTGGAGCCTATGCCAGAGCTGCCTAAGGTCTATAAGGAAGAAGCGCCGGAAGAGCTGGATTTCAGCTTTGACGACGAGGACGAGGATGAAGATTTTGTCCTAGAACCTGAGGACGAGGTGGCTTCTGACGTGAGTCCCGCCTAAAAATTTAGCGCAGGTATGAATGGGCATTTTTTAGGAAATGCCCATTTTTCATTTTGGGTTTTGCCCCATATCCTAAGGAAAGCGGGGGGATCGCTAACGCGGCCCCAAAGAGATGATCTTCCTCTTTTGGACCAGACGGCATCGCCGCCTGGCTTGAAAAAAACCGGTATCGACCGGCTTTCAAGCGTGTTTACTATAAGGCTTGAAAAAAAGCGAGATGTGGTAGAAACGGCTTTCATCTGCACTCTAAATGAAGAGGACGCCGGGAGAAAGCGGTAAAAAGTTGTGCTTTTTTCTCATAAGTTGCCGGGCTTGTCCCATAGGAAATTGGCGATTAGGGAAAACCTTTGAAACCCGCAAAGTATGCGGGGAAAAAACTTGACAGAACCTGTATTTGGGTGCTATAATCTCTAAATGGGCTTGGCTATATTTGCGCCCAGCCGGAAATCTTTGGCTGGGAAGCGTTTATTTCGCCTTTCCCAATCAATACTATTATTTAGCAAGGAGGTGCAGCTATGCCAACCTTTAACCAATTGGTTAAAACAGGCAGGTCCGACGTTACAAAAAAGAGTAAGGCCCCCGCGCTTTTGAAGGGGTGGAACTCTAAGAAGCGTTCGGCCATCGACCAGGATTCTCCCCAGAAGCGGGGGGTGTGCACAAGTGTGTTTACCCGTACTCCTAAAAAGCCGAACTCTGCCCTGCGCAAAGTGGCCAGGGTCCGTCTTTCCAACGGCATTGAGGTGAACGCCTACATTCCGGGCGTGGGCCACAACCTGCAAGAGCACAGCGTAGTGATGATTCGCGGCGGCCGTGTACGCGACCTGCCCGGTGTGCGTTATCACATTATTCGCGGCACGCTGGATACCCAGGGCGTTGCCAAGCGCATGCAGGCCCGCAGCAAGTACGGCGCTAAGCGGCCCAAGGCTGGAAAGAAATAAAAAGCCTGGCCCCATTAACAAAAATAATTCTCTAAGCTATTCGGCTTAATTTATATAGATTCTGCGCCCATTGTTTTGGAAAGCGCGGGGTCGGTAAATTGCCTATTAGCTGACGGGACCGTCCGGGGAGACGCGGACGGATTTCGAGTACCGGTGAATTCATTTTATGAAGGAGGGAAGATTATGCCAAGAAGAGGCAATGTGGCAAAGCGCGATGTTTTGCCCGACCCCATGTATAATTCCAAGCTTGTGACGAGGCTGATCAACAGCATTATGTTGGACGGCAAGAAGGGCGTAGCCCAGAAGATTGTATACGGCGCCTTTGAAATCGTTCAGGAAAAGACCGGCAAGGAGCCCCTGGAGGTTTTTGAGCAGGCCATGGAGAATGTTATGCCCAGCCTGGAGGTAAAGGCCCGCCGGGTGGGTGGCTCTACCTATCAGGTGCCCATGGAGGTACGGCCCGAACGCCGGCAGACCCTGGGTCTGCGGTGGCTGACCAGCTACGCCCGCAGCCGTAATGAGCGCACCATGCGCGAGCGGCTGGCCGGGGAGATTCTGGACGCCATCAACGGTGCGGGCGGCGCAGCCAAGAAGCGCGACGATACCCACCGGATGGCCGAAGCCAACCGGGCTTTCGCCCACTATCGCTGGTAACCAGCGCAAGGGCCGGGCATTTGCCGCAGCGGTTTTGCCTGCCAGCTTGGTAGAATTAGAACAGCGGCCGTTGGCAGCGCTCCCCGCGTAAAGCGGCAGACGCTTTGCACCACTCCGTGAAAAGGCATCTTTTGGAATAAGGAGGAAATAACGTATTTATGGCCAGACAGGTACCACTGGAATTAACCAGAAACATCGGCATTATGGCTCATATTGATGCCGGTAAAACCACTACTACAGAGCGTATTCTGTTTTACACAGGCGTGAACTACAAGATTGGCGAGACCCACGAGGGCGCCGCCACCATGGACTGGATGGCTCAGGAACAGGAGCGCGGCATTACCATCACATCGGCTGCCACCACCTGCTTCTGGCCGGACCGCAACGGCAATCAGAACCGGATTAACATTATTGATACTCCCGGCCACGTGGACTTCACAGTAGAGGTGCAGCGCTCCCTGCGTGTGCTGGACGGCTCTGTTACCGTGTTCTGTGCAAAGGGCGGCGTGGAGCCCCAGTCTGAGACCGTGTGGCGCCAGGCGGACGAGTACAAGGTGCCCCGCATGGCGTACGTGAATAAAATGGACATTATGGGCGCGGACTTCTACCGCGTCGTGCAGATGATGAAGGACCGCCTGAAGTGCAACGCGGTGCCCATTCAGCTGCCCATCGGGGCCGAGGATTCCTTTAAGGGCATCATCGACCTGGTAAAGATGAAAGCCTATGTCTATTACGACGACCTGGGCAAGGATATCCGCGAGGAGGTAATTCCCGAGGATATGCTGGAAAAGGCCCAGCAGTACCATGCCGAAATGGTAGAGCATGTGGCAGAGCTGGACGACGCCCTGATGGAGAAATATCTGGAGGGCGAAGAGCTCACCATTGACGAGATTAAGAACTGTATCCGCAAGGCCACCATTGCCAACCACATGGTCCCCGTTACCTGCGGCACCTCTTACCGCAACAAGGGCGTGCAGAAGCTGCTGGACGCTATTGTGGACTATATGCCCGCTCCCACCGACGTGCCCGCCATTAAGGGCACCAACCCGGACACCGAGGAGGAAGAGGTGCGCCATTCTTCCAACGAAGAGCCCTTCGCCGCTCTGGCGTTCAAGATTGCCACAGACCCCTATGTGGGCAAGCTATGCTTCTTCCGGGTCTATTCCGGCTCTGTGGAGGCCGGCGCTACGGTGTACAACTCCGTAAAGGACAACAACGAGCGCATGGGCCGTATCGTGCAGATGCACGCCAACGACCGCAAGGACATTGACCGGGTTTATGCCGGCGACATTGCGGCCGCCGTGGGCCTGAAGAACACCACCACAGGCGACACCCTGTGCGACGAGAAGCATCCGGTTATCTTGGAGTCCATGGAGTTCCCGGACCCGGTTATCCGAGTGGCCATTGAGCCCAAGACCAAGGCCGGCCAGGAGAAAATGGGAATTGCCCTCTCGAAGCTGGCGGAGGAGGACCCCACCTTTAAGGCATACACCGACGAGGAAACCGGCCAGACCATCATTGCCGGCATGGGTGAGCTGCATCTGGAGATTATTGTGGACCGTCTCTTGCGCGAGTTCAAGGTGGAGGCCAACGTGGGCAAGCCCCAGGTGGCCTATAAGGAGACCATCCGTAAGGAAGCTGCTTCTGACACCAAGTATGCCCGTCAGTCTGGCGGTAAGGGCCAGTATGGCCATGTTAAGATCCGTATTGAGCCCAACCCGGGCCAGGGCTATGAGTTCGTCAACTCGGTGGTAGGCGGCGCCATTCCCAAGGAGTATATTCCCGCGGTGGACCAGGGCATCCAGGGTGCTATGCTAAGCGGCGTTTTGGCTGGCTATAACGTGGTGGACGTAAAGGTTACCTTGTATGACGGCTCCTACCACGAGGTGGACTCTTCTGAAATGGCCTTTAAGATTGCTGGCTCTATGGCCTTTAAAGAGGCTATGCGCAAGGCGGACCCGGTGCTGATGGAGCCCATTATGAAGGTCACTGTCATCACCCCCGAAGAGTATATGGGCGACGTGATTGGCGACCTGAACTCCCGGCGCGGCATGATCCAGGGCATGGACGCCCTGCCCGGCGCCCAGCAGGTAAACAGCGAGGTCCCGCTCTCGGAGATGTTCGGCTACGCCACGGACATGCGGTCCAAGACCCAGGGCCGCGGCCAGTATACCATGGAGCCCTCCACCTATGCGGAGGTGCCCAAGAATATTTCTGAAAAGATCATCAGCGACCGTGGCAAAAAGTCGGAGTAAAAGGTAAATATCTCTTGATTTTTCGGCGCTTTGCTGATAGAATGTATGCAAGGCACAAATATCGAATATTTTGATTGCGAGGAGGCAATTTCCCAATGGCAAAGGCAAAATTTGAACGGAACAAACCCCATGTAAACATCGGCACCATCGGCCACGTGGACCATGGCAAGACCACCCTGACCGCCGCTATCACCAAGGTGCTGGCGATGAAGGGCGACGCCGACTTTATGGACTATGCCAATATCGACAAGGCTCCTGAGGAGCGCGAGCGCGGCATTACCATTAACACCGCCCACGTAGAGTACCAGACCGACGCCCGCCACTATGCCCACGTTGACTGCCCCGGCCACGCCGACTATGTGAAGAACATGATCACCGGCGCTGCCCAGATGGACGGCGCTATCCTGGTGGTTTCCGCCGCTGACGGCCCCATGCCCCAGACCCGTGAGCACATTCTGCTGGCCCGCCAGGTGGGCGTGCCCAGCATTGTGGTGTTCATGAACAAAGTGGACCAGGTGGATGACGAGGAGCTGCTGGAGCTGGTGGAGATGGAGATTCGCGACCTGCTGAACGAGTACGAGTTCCCCGGCGACGACACCCCCATTATCAAGGGTTCCGCCCTGCAGGCCCTGGAGTGCGCCAGCCAGGATCCTTCCGACGCCACCTATGCCCCCATCCTGGAGCTCATGAAGGCGGTGGACGAGTATATCCCCACCCCCGAGCGTAAGGCTGACCTGCCCTTCCTGATGCCTGTTGAGGACGTTATGACCATCACCGGCCGCGGCACCGTGGCCACTGGCCGTGTAGAGCGCGGCCAGGTAAAGATGGGCGAGGAAGTGGAGATCGTCGGTTTGACCGAAGAGACCCGCAAGTCCGTTATCACCGGCATTGAGATGTTCCGCAAGACCCTGGATTACGCCGAGGCCGGCGACAACATCGGCGCTCTGCTGCGCGGCGTACAGCGCACTGAGATCGAGCGCGGCCAGGTTCTGGCCAAGCCCGGCTCCATTCATCCCCATACCAAGTTCAAGGGCCAGGTTTACGTGCTGACTAAGGAAGAGGGCGGCCGCCACACTCCTTTCTTCAACAACTACCGTCCCCAGTTCTATTTCCGTACCACTGACGTGACCGGCGTTATCTCTCTGCCCGAGGGCACCGAGATGTGCATGCCTGGCGATAACGTTGTAATGGACGTTGAGCTGATCACCCCCATCGCCATCGAAGAGGGCCTGCGCTTCGCTATCCGCGAGGGCGGCCGTACCGTTGGCTCCGGCGTGGTTACCGCTATCAATTCCTAAATTTTGCTAAGAGAAGAGGCTCCCAGCAGGGGGCCTCTTTTTGCGTGGGGGAGGAGAGAGCTGCGGAAGCGGCAGAGGCGAAAGGGTGAGCAGATAGGTCCCAATGGGCAAACAGTAAAAGTTTCGCCGGCCTTTTTAAAGGCCGTGGGGAGCCAGGGGGCAAAGCCCCATGGCTGCCGGAGGCCGAAACATCGTCAAAAAGTATTCCCTTTGGACACTCCCGAAAGGCCGCAGGACTTGACTTTTCCACCAAAAACAAGTATAATACAAAAAAATACCTAAAAAGGGGGAGAAAAGTGATGAAAAAATGGAAGAATTGGCTGGTTTTCGGCGCGGTAGTCCTCTTGCTAGGCGGCGTTGCGGCCTGGCGGCTGTGGCCCCGGTCCTTGGAGAGCGTCATGAGCCTGGAGAAGCCGGTAGACCGGGTCTCCGGCTTTCTCCAGGACTGGACCTGGGAGGCCGGGCTGGCAGACTCGCCCCTGTATACCCTGGAAAGCGAAAACCCGGAGGACTTTGCCGGGCTGATGGAGATTTTGCGGGAGAGCGGCTACCAGGAGGATTTCAGGAACCTGCTGCCCTGGGACAGCGGCCTGAGCAGCCACAGTGCCCAGTGGCTTAGCGTGACAGCTTTTGTGGACGGGGAGGAGCCGGACTGTTGCAGCATCACTCTCTTAGGCCAAGAGGCCTGCCGGATCAACGACCGGCGGGCGCACCCCACCGACGGGCAGCTGTTCCAGCGTCTGGCGGACTATTTGCGGGCCCACGGGACCCTGATGCCCAAGACGGGCGCCGAGCTGGCCCATTTTGTGACGGAGGGGATGTGCAACCTGGGGGAGATTGGGTCTATGTTCGCGGGGTGATTTTGTTTTTGTGATTTGGCCTGGCTGCCTTGGGCTGGGCTTGTGGTGGGGGCCGCTCTTGTAAAAATCTTGCTTCGCTGATTTTTACAACTCGCTGCTTTTGGGCGGCGCGAGCCGGGTCCTCCTTTTTTATGCTGCTGGGCCGGCTGGTTTGGTGGAACCACATTCCTTTTCTTCGCGCCGCCTTAAGGTTAAGGTCGCCTCCGGCGGCAAGGGGCGCCGCCCCCTTGACCCCTGCCAGGGGCCTAACGCCCCTGGACCGCGCAATGTGTCCGCTTTTGGGGCCTTTTGCGGGTTTTTTCTTGACTTTCCCCTTTTGCCGTGCTATAATCTGAAAAAATACACCGTAAAGACTATGATGGAGACACGCGGGCCAGGCCTATGGTCCCAGAGAGCCGGCGGCTGGTGCAAGCCGGCACCTGCGCCTTTTCCGCATCCCTCCGAAGTCGCCAGCTGAACAAGGCCCCGTTGTCCGCAAGCCTTTATTAAGCCAGGCCGGCCCCCGCCGTTATCGGGAAGCTGTTGGTACACCGACAGTCAAAATGGGTGGTAAAGCGAAGTATGCCTTCGCCCTGTTTTGGGGCGGAGGCTTTATTTATGGAAAGGATGGTCAAGCATGAGCAAGTACAGGGAGGTCTCCGCCAATATGAACTTTGTGGAGCGGGAGAAGGCCACCGAAAAGTTTTGGACGGACAATAAAATCTTTGAAAAAAGCATCCAAAGCCGTGAGGGAGCGCCCGCCTACACCTTCTATGACGGCCCCCCCACCGCCAATGGCAAGCCCCACATCGGCCACCTGGAGACCCGGGCCTTTAAGGACCTGTTCCCCCGGTATCAGACCATGAAGGGGCAGATCGTCCCCCGCAAGGCCGGCTGGGACACCCACGGCCTGCCGGTGGAGCTGGAGGTGGAAAAGCTGCTGAAAATCAGCGGCAAGGAGCAGATTGAAGAGTACGGCGTCTCTCCCTTCAACCAGAAGTGCAAGGAGAGCGTGTGGAAGTACAAGGGCATGTGGGAGGAATTCTCAAAGGCCGTGGGTTTTTGGGCCGACATGGAGGACCCCTACGTGACCTATCATAATGAATATATCGAGTCCGAGTGGTGGGCTCTCAAGCGGATTTGGGAAAAGGGCCTGCTCTATAAGGGATTTAAAATTGTGCCCTACTGCCCCCGCTGCGGCACGCCGCTTAGTTCCCACGAGGTGGCCCAAGGCTATAAGGACGTGAAAGAGCGCTCCGCCATTGCCAAGTTCCGCTGCAAGGGGGAGGACGCCTTCATCCTGGCCTGGACCACCACCCCCTGGACCCTGCCCAGCAACGTGGCCCTGTGCGTCAACGCCAAAGAGGACTACGTGAAGGCCGCCTTTACCAAGGAGGACAGGACCGAGACCTATTACCTGGCCGCCGCCCTGTGCGATACGGTGCTGGGGGAGGGGACCTATACCGTGCTGGAACACTACAAAGGCGCGGACCTGGAGCATAAAGAGTATGAGCCCCTGTTTGACTTTGTCCGCCCCCAGGAGAAGTGCTGGTATGTGGTCTGCGACGACTACGTGACCCTCACCGACGGCACGGGCATTGTGCACATTGCCCCGGCTTTCGGCGAGGACGACGCAAAGGTGGGCCGCAGGTACGGCCTGCCCCTGGTGCAGCTGGTGGACCAGAAAGGCGAGATGACCGCCGAGACCAAGTGGCCGGGGGTGTTCTGCAAGGATGCGGACAAGGAAATTCTGGTAGATTTGGAGGCCCGGGGCCTTCTGTTCTCCGCGCCCAGGTTCGAGCACAGCTATCCCTTCTGCTGGCGCTGCGACACCCCGCTGATTTACTACGCCCGAGAGAGCTGGTATATCGAGGTCACCAAGGTTAAGGACCAGCTCATTGCCAACAATAATACAGTCAATTGGCTGCCCGAGAGCATCGGCAAGGGCCGTTTTGGCGACTGGCTGGAGAATTTGCAGGACTGGGCTGTCAGCCGCAACCGGTACTGGGGCACACCCCTGAACATCTGGGAGTGCGAGTGCGGCCACCGCCACGCCATTGGCAGCATAGCCGAGCTACGGGAGATGTCCCCTAACTGCCCAGAGGACATTGAACTGCACAGGCCCTATGTGGATGAGGTGACCATCACTTGCCCCCACTGCGGCAAGCAGATGCGCCGGGTGCCCGAGGTCATCGACTGCTGGTTCGACAGCGGGGCCATGCCCTTTGCCCAGCACCACTACCCCTTTGAGAACCAGGAGCGGTTCGAAAGCCAGTTCCCCGCCGACTTTATCAGCGAGGCGGTGGACCAGACCCGGGGGTGGTTCTACAGCCTGCTGGCCATTTCCACCCTGCTCTTTGACAAGGCCCCCTACAAGAACGTGCTGGTCATGGGCCTGGTCCAGGACGCGGACGGAAAGAAGATGAGCAAGAGCAAGGGCAACGCCGTGGACCCCATGGAGGCCCTTGAGAGGTTCGGCTCCGACTCGTTGCGGTGGTTCTTCTATACCACCTGCGCCCCCTGGCTGCCCAAGCGCTTTTCGGAGAAGGGCGTGGTAGAGGTGCAGAAGAAGTTCTTCTCTACCCTGTGGAATACCTACGCCTTTTTTGTGCTGTACGCCAACATCGACAATTTTGACGCTGCCCAGTATAAACTAGAGGACTGCGCTCTGACCGTAATGGACCGCTGGCTGCTCTCCCGGCTGAACAGCACCATAAAGGCGGTGGACCAGCAGCTAACCCAATATCATGTGCCAGAAACCGCCCGTGTTCTGCAAGATTTTGTGGATGAGCTTTCCAACTGGTACGTGCGCCGCAGCCGGGAGCGCTTTTGGGTGCAGGGGGAGGCCGCGGACAAGACCGCCGCCTATATGACCCTGTATACCGTGCTGGTGAACACCGCCAAGCTGCTGGCCCCGATGGCCCCCTTTATGAGCGAGGAGATCTACCGCAACCTGGTGTGCTCTCTGGACCCCGCCGCCCCGGAAAGCGTGCACCTGTGCGGCTTCCCGGTGTGTGACCCGGCCCGCATTGACCCCAAACTGGAAGCGGATATGGACGAGGTGCTGCGGGTAGTGGCCCTGGGCCGGGCGGCTCGGAACCAGGCCAACATTAAAAACCGCCAGCCGCTGTGCCGGCTGTGCACAGACGCGGATCCGGGCCTGGGCGGGCTGTATCAGGATATCATCAAGCAGGAGCTGAACGTGAAGGAAATCGTGTTCCTTCGCGATATGTCGGAGTTCACCGCCTACAGCTTTAAGCCCCAGCTGAAGATCCTGGGCCAAAAGTACGGCAAGCGCATCGGGGCCATCCGCCAGGCTTTGCAGGAGCTGGACGGCGCTGCTGCCAAAAAACAGCTGGACCAGGAGGGTGCCCTGAAGCTGGCCCTGCCTGACGGGGAAATTAGCCTGACGGAGGAAGAGCTGCTGATTGAAACCACCCAGAAAGAGGGCTACACCTCGGTCTCAGATCGGGGCCTCACCGTGGTGCTGGACACAGCCCTGACGGAGGAGCTCATTGAAGAGGGCTTTGTACGGGAGATTGTCAGCAAGGTGCAGTCCATGCGTAAGGACGCGGGCTTTAAGGTGACGGACCATATCCGATTGTACCACCAGGGCAGCGCCAAGGTAGAGGCGGTGCTGCAAAAGAACCAAGAGGAGATTTTGGCCGACGTGCTGGGCGAGAGCTGCCAGTATGGCCAGCTGGCCGGGTATACGGCGGAGTGGGATGTTAACGGCGAAAAGACCCGCTTTGGCGTGGAACGAATTTCGTAAACGCCTTTATGGGAAAGTTAGAAGCAAGTGGGGCGTAGGGGGCAGGGTAGGCAGTGTGAACCGACCAGGTGGGCAAGCGAGACTCACCCATGCCCCTACTTAGGGAGACCAGCCTAGATTTAAGGCAACACCGCACCATTCGCGGGTGGCGCCTTAAGCACCGTCTTGCTTGCACATTTTCCGTCGTAGAGCACAGCTTTCGCTGGTCAATGGTGAGATGGACGGCGCTCAATCTGGTACCCTCTGACGAAAAATCTGACTGCCCAATACGGTACTTAGAATTGTGCGGTATTGCCTTAAAAAAAGCGGTATGGCGAAAAACCATACCGCTTTTCTTTATTGTTTTGCAGGGATCCATGCCCTGGGAGCTTCCGCGTCTTTTTTGGGTAAACTGTTCCGGGCTTATTCCCGCTTTAGGGGCACAGCAAATACCAGCGCCATGCTGGCCGCCAGGCTAAGGATAAAAACCGCCAGCTTTTTGGGCTGCATTAGAATCTCTTCCCACACAGCCCAAAAGGCTGGGCGCAACAAAACTACCCCGCCCGCCAATGCCGCAAAAACGGCGCTAAGCAACACGGCCCCTGCCGCTAAGTCTTTTATGTTGCCAATGATCCGGCTATGGCGCTTTTGGGCAAAGTCGCAGAGCTTTTCAATAGAGGTGTTCATAGTCTCAGCGCAGGTCACTACGCCCATGGCCACCAGCAAACAGGCCAGCTCACCCCGGCTGACGCCGGTTTTTAAAGAGAAAAACAGGACATATCCGCAGGCAACCATGTGTATGCGCATGTTCCGTTCTGATTGCAGGCAATGCCATATCCCCCGGAAAGCGTCCCGAAAGCTGTGCAGCAGAGTGCGCCGCTTACTATTCCTCGGGGGCATAGCTGCTGCTGGCGGGTAAACCTAGCTCCCGCATAACCCGTTCTTCCTTTTCCCGCATTCGCACCCGGGCCAGGCCGCCGTCCTCGTGGTCGTACCCCAAAAGATGCAAAACCGAATGAGCGGTAAGGAAGCCAATCTCCCGCTCTAAAGAGTGGCCATAGGTTCTGGCCTGCTCCACTGCCTTGGGCACAGAAATGACAATGTCGCCCAAAATTTTGGCCCCGGTCTCGTGGTTCACGTCATAGCGCCCGTTTTCCCCCATGGGGAAGCTTAGCACATCGGTGACGGAATCCTTGTCCCGATACTGGCGGTTCATCTCTCGAATCTGGTCGTTGTCCACAAAGCTTACACTGATCTCCGCAGAATCGGGAAAGTCCTCCAGCTGGAGCACCGCGTGGCAGCAGCGGCGAATCAACATTCGCACACCGGTGGGAATCCTCACTTGTTTCTGCCGGTTTGAAATGATGACTCTGATTTTCTCCATAATTCAAGACCGTTCCTTTCTGGAATGCCCACCGCAGCCGGAACCGCGCTGTGCAAGTCCTGCGTTGCTTTGACTGAAAACTTGTATTTATTAGCGTCAAAGGCCGTCTCTGGCCAGGCCTTTTTCCGTCGGTCCACATGGGATTTTCTGAAAACACATGAAATATTTCTTAAAAAGCCGCTCTGTCCCACAAAAAACGCAACCAGTTAAGCCCTTTGGGCTATGCTTACAAGTTTCTTATCTTATACGGAAGCGGAGCGCCGGTCGCCTGCCCGGCTGGCCCGCTCGTAAGCCCGGATGATGTCCTGCACCAGTTTGTGGCGTACTACGTCTTTCTCCGTAAAACGGAAAATGGCAATATCATCCACGCCCCGCAGCACTCGCACTGCCTCTTTCAGGCCGCTGCGCTTGCCGTCAGGCAGGTCTATCTGGGTCACATCACCAGTAATAACCATTTTAGAGTTAAAGCCCAGCCGGGTAAGGAACATTTTCATCTGTTCACCCGTGGTGTTCTGGGCCTCATCCAAAATGATAAAGCTGTCGTCTAACGTGCGGCCACGCATATAGGCCAGGGGAGCCACCTCAATATTTCCCCGCTCTACATAGCGCTGGTAGGTTTCGGCCCCCAGCATGTCGAATAGGGCATCGTACAGGGGCCGCAGGTAGGGATCCACCTTTTGCTGCAAATCACCAGGAAGAAACCCCAGCTTTTCTCCTGCCTCCACGGCCGGACGGGTTAGGATAATGCGGTTCACCTGCTGGGCCCGAAAGGCTGTAACAGCCATAGCTACCGCCAGGTAGGTTTTGCCGGTACCGGCAGGCCCCACCCCGATGGTGACAGTGTTCTCTTTAATATTGTCACAATAGGTACGTTGGCCCACGGTTTTTGGCTTAATAGGCTTGCCTTTGCTGGTAACGCAAATGCAGTCCCCGGCCAGCTTGGCCACCTTTTGTTCACTGTCCTCCGCCACCATGCGGATGCAGTAACGCACATTTTGTTCGCTAAGGGCCTCTCCTCCGCCAATGAGAGTGATAAGGCTGCGCACTGCCCGGGCGGCCCGGTCCACCCCTTCGGGGTCCTCGCCGGAAATCTTTAGCTGAGAGTCCCGAAAGACCATACTAACGCCGTATTCTTGCTCAATTAGGCGGATGTTGCTGTCAAAATTGCCGAAAAGCTCGGCGGCCTGTTCCATTCTGTCAACACTGATTTTTACTTCCAAAGTATCTCCTAAAAATTCATATTACCACAGGATGGTTTGTTTTTCTAAGTTTTACAAAGGGGATTTGCGTGGGCAACAGGGGGCGTTCCGCTGCTATTGTACCCAGTCAATCTTTATTATAGCCCCGGCGCTTTGCAAGATTCCGAATTGTAATACCCAAAAGGGGAACGGCATCTTGAAATACCGGACTGATACCAGTCAAATTATACCATATATTACCCGTTAGATTCAAGCCCAAAACATATGAAATATTGCCAAATTTTTTTGGGATTCGTTGGGCTATTTAACCGAAATTACCCGAAGCTCCCCAATCTCCTCCCGACAGCGGCACCGGGCGCTTAGCAGGCACATGTCCCCAGTCCAACGATATTCCAACGTTTCCTCCACCACGCTGCTGCCTTTTGGCAAAGCGGCCTTTTGGGCCGCCCGCAGCTTTTGCAGTGCCGCGGCCTGCTGCTCCTTTTTTGTCAAGGCCCGCTGTTCTTCTGTTAATGAGATAACCACCTGCCGCTCAAAGGCCAGGGGCAGTTCCACGTCCAAAGCCTGGGCGCGGGTCACTTCTGTATAAGACCGGATTTTACCCGCTGGAGTACTCCAGATCCCCAGAGGAATCCGCAGGCCAAATAGCTCCAGCCAGTACCGCTGCTGGCGCGGCCCCTCTATCTCCTGGGTGGCGGTGGCCCCGACCTGTACGGTAAATTCCCGGTAGGTCTCTGCCACCACTCGGCCCCGGGCGGGACCCGCCCGCTGGTAAAGTTTTTCCGGCTGGGGACCATAGGGGTCTGGGACCTCCTGATATAATCCCGCAATCAGCAGCTGCCCCTTGGTCACAATATCCCCGGGCTTTACCTCAGGACGTCCTTCCTGGGCCTCTACTGCCACAATCTGTCCTTCCCGGGAGGCTACAATGTTGGAAAATTCCCCGGCGTCCTCCACCTGGGGCTTTGCGGTACCCTCCTTTACGGCAATTTCCACAAAACAGCCATCGGTGTTCACAGCAGCCCAGCTGAGCTTGGGCACCTGGGCAATGATTCCGCTGCCCGCGTTTTTGGGGGAAAAGGACTCCCGGCTGGCGCCCACAAAGACTCCTTGGGCTTGGGCCGCGTCCAGAATCTCTCGCGGCGTGACAAATTCTTGGCCGCTAACGCTTACTCCCCAGATGAACCCGGACAAAAACCAGTATAAAGCTGCGCCGGCTAAGGCTCCTGCCAGCAGCCCTTTCCGACGCCCCAGCCGCCGCAGATGAAAGGGGAGCCCCCGCCGGCGAAGAACGCGGGTGCTTACCTGGCAGCGCCGGCAGACCGGCCGTATTTTTTTGTACGCGCTGGGCTTTACCCGAGCCACGGCTTTGCCATCCGCCCGGCGGAACCCCCAAAAGCCGAAGCCCCTTTTGGCCGCGATGGAGAAAAAGCGCGCCCCGTCCCCCCGTACCTGAAACTCGACATAACCCGAAAGCAGGTGAAAGATTCTCTCTAACACCATGACCGCCTCCCTAATAGCTGTATTCCACTCGGTCGATCATGCCTGTAATCATGGCCGAGTTTTCGGTCAGCCGCCGCAGCCGCAGCTGGCGGCCGGTAATGTGTATCGTGAGCCGTCCGGTGCGCAGGATGACCTTTTCTTCGTCATAGTCCATCACCCCATCGCAGCCATCCACCACGGCGCTGTGGTTGCCTGTGATAGAGAGTACGGCCCCGCATTTTGACTTCAGCTCCATAGTGCGCCTCCTTAAAAACTGATAGCCTAGAGTCTGTTTGAAAACCGGAAAAATGCTGGATTTTTGGCCAGGAACCAGAGGATTTAAGGAAAAAACCAAGAAGGGCTTGCCGCCTTTCGGGAGCTTTTGACACCGAAAGCTCCCTTTCTGGTCAAAACAGACGCTGGCCAAGAACAGAGGAAATAAAGCGCAAGGCGCTGTGGAGAAGCGTCTGCCAAGTCTGCCTGCCACGGCGTCAAAGCCTAGCCGCCCTGTGAAAGTAATATGCGCGGTCCCCAGAATGTATCACCTCCAGGGCTCATATACTGGCATTATTATGGCGAAAGGTCGTGGTTCTTTTGGAACGCCGGAAATATCTGCCAGCCCTGCCCAGCTTTCGGGCGGGGCTGTGCGCCCTGGGTTTTTTAACGGTCCTTCTGGCTCTGCTGCGCTATCCCCAGCAAGTACGCCAAAGCGTGGCGGCCAGTATCAGTCAATGCTTAACGGTATTGACCCCCTCGTTGTTCCCCTTTATGGTGCTCTCCAGCTTTGCGGTGGTTTCCCCGGCCGCCGCTGCCCTGGGTGGTCCTCTGGGGGGGCTTACCCGAAAGTTGTTCCGCTTACCCGGCCACTGTGCCGCACCAGTGCTTATGAGCTTTCTGGGGGGATACCCTGCCGGGGCCCGGGGGATCTCTCTTTTGCTGGAGCAGGGCCGCATCACCCAGGAGCAGGCCGGACGTATGCTGTTATTCTGTGTAAACCCCGGGGTGGCCTTTGTTATCACCTTTTTGGGTTGGGGGATGCTGGGCAGTGGGCGGCTGGGGCTGCTGCTGTTTGTCTCGGTTACGCTGACGGGGATTCTGCTGGGGGTTCTGGCGGCGTGGAAAGCCCCCCGGCCGGAGGAGGAGATTCTCCGGGAGGAGGCCCCGGGGGGAGGCGCACTGATACGCTCGGTCAATGAAGGGGCCCGCAGTGTGCTTTTGATGTGTGCATGTGTGGTGCTGTTTTCCGGTTTTACCGCGCTGCTCCACGGCAGCGGAGTTTATGGCTTTTTGGTGCGGCAGCTCAGCCGTATGGGAGGGTTAAGCCCCTTTCAGTGGGGGGCCGTGCTGTCTTTTGGGCTGGAAGTCACCGGCGGCGTGGGCGACGCGCTCCAGGCGGGGGCGGGGCCGGCGGTCTATGCCTTTGGGCTGGGGTTTGGGGGGCTTTGCGTGCACATGCAGGTGTTCGCGTTTTTCCCCCAACTGCCGGTAAAACGTTGGAAGTACTTTTTGTTCCGGTTGATGCACGGCCTGCTTTCAGCAGGGTGCTGCCTGCTGCTTCAGACCTTTTTGCCCCACGGGGCTTTGGCTGCCTGGGCTCCTGCCGGAACCCAGGGGGTGCGGGCATTCTCGGGAACAGCGGCAGGGGGCGCTTCGGTGCTGTTGATGTGCGGGGCCTTTTTACTGATGCTGGGGCAAAAGGAGACGCAAAATAAATGAGTAATACGGTATAGGTCCCGGCGGCACAGGGGCCTTCTCTTCTCAAAAAGGCGTTGGAAAAAACGCTTGACAAACCCCAGAAAATATGATAACATGAAGTAAACTTCACAGGAAGCGGGCTTCATATGAAAGGGGTGGTGAAGATCAAAAACCGTGTAAAAGAGCTGCGCACCGCTGGGGGGTTAACCCAGCAGCAACTGGCCCAGCGGGTGCATGTGTCTGCTCGAACCATTATTTCTATTGAGAAGGGCCAGTACAGCCCCTCGCTGATGCTTGCCTACCGGCTGGCCCAGGTTTTTGGCGCCACCATAGAGGAAGTCTGCTGCTTAAAGGAGAACTTGCTGCTGGAAAATGACCGCCTGGAACGGGAAAAGAAATAGAGCCGCGAAAGCGGGCTCTGGAAAGGGGAACGCACCGATGAAAGAGAGGAAAAGCACGACCTATACGGAAAAAATCCGGTGGCGGAACCGGGCCCTTTGGCTGCTTCTGGCGCTGATGCTGGCCTTTATGGTGGTAGTGGGCGAAACCGGCGGGGGCGACAGCCGGATGATGACAGACCTGGCAAACCTGACGTACCGGGTCATTTATTTTGGCGGGATGATCTGGGTGGGCGTTCGCATTCATCATAATAAGGCCCTGCTGAAAAACCGGCTTCTGCTGGAAGAGAAAATGCTGGAGGAACAGGACGAGCGCAGGCAGTACCTCCACGACAAAAGCGGCGGGCTGGTGGTGGATGTACTTTTGCTGTTCCTTTTGTTCACCACCACGGCTACAGCGCTGTATAATATGCCGGCGTTTTATATGTCCCTGGCAGCTCTGGCGGCGACCGTTTTGCTAAAGGCCGGAGCATACCTGGCGTACAGCCGCCTGTAAAAAGGCAGGGAGCTTTTGCGCGGCTTGCATCATCGCAGCTCCATGGGACCAGGTTCAATGGAGCCGGTCTTTGGCGCAAAAAGCGGCTCGTTTGCCAGCTTGGCCACTTGCCGCCGGTACGCAGTCATCCTGCGAAAGAACCACCAC
Organism: Acutalibacter intestini; assembly: GCF_034334985.1. NCBI lineage: Bacteria > Bacillati > Bacillota > Clostridia > Eubacteriales > Acutalibacteraceae > Acutalibacter > Acutalibacter intestini. The sequence goes on from NZ_JAWXXL010000010.1 coordinate 58,779, forward strand.
ATGCTGCGCCGGATTTTCGCTTTTTTAAGTGAGTAAAAGAAGTTATCATGAGGTGAAAAGGATGTTCAAAAAGAAAAAAGCCCCCCTGTTTGGCGGGGAGATTCCTCCGGACTGCCAGTACTGCACGTACAATGGCGGGCCAGCGGGTAGCCCGGCGTGTACGCTGCATAAAAAGACAGAGGCAGCCCGCTGCAAGGCGTACCGATACGACCCTCTAAAGCGGGAGCCCCTCCCAGCGCCGCCTCTGCGCACGAGGGACTTTGACCCAGAGGACTTTAAGCTATAAGGCAACCCCGCACCATTCGCGGGTGGCGCCTTAAGCACCGTCTTGCTTGCAGATTTTCCGTGATAGGGCACAGCTTTCGCTGGTCAATGGTGAGATGGACGGCGCTCAATCTGTACACTCTGAAGAAAAATCTGACTGCCCAATACGGTACTTAGAATTCTGCGGGATTGCCATAAGACAAGAAAACAAAACGCCGGGCCCCGCATCATCCATTGGTCGGGGGCTCCGGCATTTTTTTCGGGCTATTTCTTTTCCGGCTGCTTCTCCTTGGCCAGCTCACACAGAATACGCTCTGCCGCAGCCCGTTTTGCGTTGGCCTCCGCCGCCAGGCGCAGGGCCTGCCGCCGGGGGCTTTCTCCAGCCTGGCAGCGCTGGGCCAGCTCTTGGCAGGTTTCCCGCACCGCGCCGGTATGGGCAGAAAGGAAAAGCTCGTACAGCTCGGGTCCCAGATCTTCGCCGTCCAGCAGGGTGACAATATCCTGTAGGGCCAGCACTTGTTTCAGCATACAGATGGTTATAAGTGCCGCTAGGTGCTGGCGGCTGTATTTTTTCTTTTCTGGGTGAGCCAGCACGCCGGTCTTTACATAGTTGTTGATCATGGAGTTGGTCAAAAGAAGATCATCCTCGTCCCGTTCAAAAAAGTGCAGACTATCCCGCAGGTATAAGAGCACTTGGTCCACATACAGGGGGATGGTGGGCAGCTGGTCCCAATCTGGGGGAGACAGGCGGGCCCCTTCTTCCGCCCAGTGGATAATCTTTTCGTTGGCGTCCAATGTGTTTCCCCCTTTCAGTCCAGCAGGTCCAGCAGGCCGGAGATTGTTTCGATCACAGGAACGCCCTCCGGGGCCACTGGGGCGCCCGGCAGAGCCCGTATCAGCACAGGATGAATGCCCGCGGCCCGGGCGCCTTCCAGATTCTTGGGCAGATCGTCCACAAAGAGGGTTTCTTCAGCGGGCAGGCCCATTTTTTCTAGGGCGTCCTCATACATCCTGGGGTCCGGCTTCAGGGTTCCCAGGGCAAAGCTGTAGGTGGCGCAGTCAAAGTACCGCAAAATATCCATATATTCCAGCTGGGGCACAATGGAGGGCCAGGTGTCTGAAATAATGCCCAGCCGGTACCGGCCCCGCAGGGCCTTCAGGGTGGCTTTGGTATCGTCAAAAAGCCGGTAATTTCCCCTCTTGTCCAGCTTGTCCCGGGTCACCAGACCAAGCTCTTCTTGGGTCAGGGATAGGCCCAGCCCCTTTGCCACGGTGGTGTAATACTGTAGAAAGCGCTGGTATTCCTCATCCAGACCGGTCAGCAGGTGGTCGCTGTGCAGCACCCGGCCGGCCTCCTCCATCATAGGGGCGGCCTGGGGGCTGCCCAGGGCTTCCCGGGGGAAATAGCGGTAGGCCAGATCTGAGAACATCCAGCTGCCCGAGGGCGGATACAACAGGGTGCCGCCCAGGTCGAAAAAAATGCCTTTGATATGTTTGAGTTTTTCCATGGGGAAGGTCCTTTCTTGTTTTTAGACAATAGCAAAGGGGGATGGGATACATTACAAAGTTCCCTGGCCCTCTTTGCTTGGCAAAGCCAGGTAAAGGGATCGTTAAGCCCTGGCCCAACCGCCAGGCGGCACGGCGAAACGGTTTTGGCTTGCCGGTTTCCGGTTCTCTTCTATTCTAAAGCTTAGCGGGGGATTTGTCAAATTTTTTCACCGGCCGTTGCCTTTCGCCGCCCATTATGGTAAAATTATCCGGAGACTATTATATAAGAGAGGACAGGGCAAACCTTATGGCATATGAGAAAGAGGAAATCATAGAGCTGCGCCGCCGGGTGCTGGAAAAGGACTTTTCCCGTATGAACCAGCGCCAGCAGGAGGCGGTGTTTTGGACGGACGGTCCCCTGCTGATTTTGGCCGGAGCCGGCAGCGGTAAAACCACGGTGCTGGTAAACCGCATTGCCAACCTGGTGCGCTATGGCAAGGCCTACAATAACGCCTTTGTTCAGCCGGAATTTTCCGAAGAGGACGCCGCCGCCTGCCAGAACTACCTACGGGGGGGGCAGCTCTCCGAGATTACCCGGGCGCGGCTTTCGGTTTCAGCCTGCCGGCCCTGGAAGATTATGGCCATCACCTTTACCAATAAAGCGGCGGGGGAGCTGAAAGACCGCCTGTGCGCCATGCTGGGCAGCGAAGGAGAGGATATTTTCGCCTCCACCTTCCACTCTGGCTGCGCTCGAATGCTCCGCCGGGACGGGGACCGGCTGGGCTACACCAGCCACTTTACCATTTATGATACCGACGACAGCCGCCGGCTGATGAAGGATGTGATGCGGGACCTGGAGATTAACGAGAAGTCCCTCTCCCATAAGGCGATTCTGGGGGAGATCTCCCGGGCAAAGGACAGCCTGATCTCTCCGGAGGAGTTCGAGGACCAGGCGGGCAATGACTTCCGGCTAAAGGTGGTGGCCAGGGCCTACAAGGCCTACCAGCACAGGCTGGAGAACAACGACGCCATGGACTTTGACGACCTGCTGGCAAACACGGTGCGCCTCTTTAAAAAATGCCCCGACGTGCTGGAATATTACCAGGACCGCTTCCGCTATATCATGGTGGACGAGTACCAGGACACCAACCACGCCCAGTACGAGTTTGTCAGTCTTTTGGCCAAAAAGCACAATAACCTGTGTGTGGTGGGCGACGACGACCAGAGTATTTACGGGTTCCGGGGGGCGACCATTGAGAATATCCTAAACTTCGAGCAGGATTTTCCTGGGGCCAAGGTGGTGCGCTTAGAGCAGAACTACCGCTCTACCCAGAATATCTTGGACGCGGCTAACGCGGTGATCGCCAACAACCGGGAGCGCAAGGGCAAGACCCTGTGGACCGCCGCTGGGGCCGGGGAGAAGATCCGCCTGCACACCGCGGAAAACGAGCAGGACGAGGCCCAGCGGGTGGCGAAAACCATTCTGGACGGGGTGGCAGGGGGCCGGAAATTTTCGGACTACGCCATTCTCTACCGGATGAACAGCCAGTCCCTAAGCTTTGAGAGAATGTTTGCCAAGCAGGGCGTGCCCCACCGCATCCTGGGCGGCACCCGGTTCTTTGACCGCAAAGAGGTGCGGGATATGATTGCCTATCTAAGCGTGATCAACAACCCCGGGGACGAGGTACGGCTGCGGCGCATTATCAACACCCCCAAGCGGGGGGTGGGGGAAAAGACGGTGGACACCGCCGCCCAGATTGGCCAGCAGGTGGGGAAAAGCCTGTTCCAGGTGATCTCCCACCCGGGAGACTACCCGGCCATCTCCCGGGCCGGGAACAAGCTGCTGCCCTTTGTGGCCATGATGAACAGCCTGATGGAAAAGAACGAGGGGGGCATGGCGCCCAGCGAGCTGTATGCCCAGCTGCTGGAGGACACCGGCTACCTGATGTTCTTAAAAACCGATGAGCCGGCTTCGGCAGAGGACCGGGCGGAGAACGTGCAGGAGCTCTCTACCATGCTCCAGCGCTACGAGCAGGAAAATGGGGAAGAGGCCAGCCTCTCCGGGTTTTTGGAGGAAGTCTCCCTGTTCACGGACATTGACAATTACGACGCGGCGGCGGACTCGGTGGTGCTTATGACCGTCCACTCTGCCAAGGGACTGGAGTTCCCGGTGGTGTTCCTGCCTGGCTGGGAGGAGGGGGTATTTCCTGGCAACGCGGTGCTGTACGACCCCTCTCAGGTCGAGGAGGAGCGCCGCCTGGCCTATGTGGCCATCACCCGGGCCCGGGAGGAGCTGTACATCTACAACGCCGAGAGCCGGATGATCTTCGGCTCCACCAATCGCAACCGGCTCTCCCGCTTCGCCCAGGAGGTACCCGAAGAGCTTACCGAGCGCAGCCGTTCCCGGGAGTATGCCTACCGGCCGGAGTCTTTGGGCCAGACGCCTCTTGGGGGGGCGCAGGGTCTACAGAGTCCAGGCCTACAGGGGAGCCAGCGGCCCGCGGGGGGCCTGCCCAGCTACCGGCCCAAGCCCCACGCGCCCTCTCCGGCGGGCACATATAGGCCTGGGGATATGGTACAGCATAAGACCTTTGGCACGGGCATGATTCTAACGGCCAAGCCCATGGCCAATGATACCCTGCTGGAAATTGCCTTTGACAAAGTGGGCACCAAAAAGCTGATGGCAAACTTCGCCCGGCTGGAAAAGCTGTAGTCCCATGGCAAAGCTGGTGCTGGCCGTGCCCAGGCGGTTTGCGGCAAAGGAGGAGCTTATCAGGCTCTTGGGGGAGGGGGATGCGGACCTGTACCTGTTCCCCGAGGGCTTCCTGCGGAACGAGGACGAGCTGTCCCTGGCCCTTGAGCTTAGCGGGCAGATAGAGGGCACCATCATTACCGGATGCCAACGGGGCGGCAGGGAATTGGCTCTGATCTTAGAAGGGGGTCGGGTGGCGGACCAGTACGCCAAGTGCGTCCTCACTGCCGGAGAGAGGGAGAAGGGCAAGCGGCCGGGGGAGCGTATTCGCTGCCTGAACACCCAGTGGGGCAGACTGGCCGTGCCCATCTGCTATGAGCTCCACTTTCCCGAAGTCTGCCGGATCATGGCTTTAGAGGCCCCCGTGCTGATGGTGAACATCATCGGCACAGGGATGTACCACCGTCTACAGTATGAGCAGTGGCGGGCCCTGGCCCGAGCCCGGGCCATTGAGAACGAGACCCCTGTGGCGGGCTGCTGCCATTTCTGCGGGGAGATCCCCCTGGCCTTTGCCTTTGGCGGAGACGGGGAGCCCCTGCTGGAAAAGGCAGGGGTGCGGGGGGCTTTTTCGGTGGAGGTAGACCTGGGTCCCCAGCGGCCTATTGGCTACTTCGCGGACCGCAGGCCGGAACTGTTCGTTCCCCTGTGTAAGGAGGAATAAATATCATCACAAAGATAGAGAATAAAGACCAAAAGGAGGCCCTCTGCCGGGAGATTTTAAAGGGCCTGCCCCAGTGGTTCGGCATTTCGGAAGCTATAGAGGAGTACGCTGCCGCCTGCCGCCAGCTGCCCCTGTGGGCAGACCTGGAACAGGGGCGGGCTCGGGGGTTCATCGCCTACCGGCCCACCAGTCTCTGGGCGGGGGAGGTCTACGTTATGGCGGTAGAAGGGGCGCTCCACCGGCGGGGGCTGGGTCGAGGGTTGTTCCGGGCCCTGTACGCCTATGCCCAGGAGCGGGGCTGCCGGTTCCTCACGGTGAAAACAGTGGAGCCGGGGCGCTATGAAAGTTACGACGGGACCAACCGCTTTTACCAGAGCCTGGGGTTTTTGCCTTTGGAGTGCTTTCCCACCCTTTGGGATGAGGCCAACCCCTGCCAGATTTATATTATGGAAGTGAAATAGAATGAAAAAGCTCCTATTCTATTTAAAGGAGTACCGAAAAGAATGCGTCCTGGGGCCCTTGTTCAAGCTGCTGGAGGCCTCTTTCGAGCTCATGGTGCCCCTGGTGATGCGGGCTGTCATTGATACTGGCATTGCCCACCAGGACCAAAACTACATTATCCGCATGTGCCTGGTGCTGGTGGCCCTGGGCGTGGTGGGGCTGGTCTGTTCCATTACCGCCCAGTTCTTCGCGGCTAAGGCCTCGGTGGGCTTCGCGGCCAAGGTTCGGGCAGCCCTGTTTGGGCACATCCAAAGCCTGGGCTTTGCCGAGATGGACCGCGAGGGGCCCGCCACCCTGATCACCCGTATGACCAGCGACATTAACCAGGTGCAGAACGGCATGAACCTTACCCTACGCCTGCTTCTGCGCTCGCCCTTTGTGGTGTTCGGGGCAATGGTCATGGCCTTTGCCATTGACTGGAAGGCGGCCCTTATTTTTGTGGCGGTGATTCCCCTGCTGTCCATTGTGGTGTTTGGGGTAATGCTGTGGACCATGCCCCGCTATAAGCAGGTGCAGCAGGGGCTGGACAAGGTGCTGGGCATCACCCGGGAAAACCTTACCGGTGTGCGGGTGGTCCGGGCCTTTGGCCGGGAGGAGGATGAAGCCGCGGCTTTCCAGGCAGAGAACAACGCCCTGACCCATTTACAGGAGTTTGTGGGCAAGGTTTCCGCTCTTATGAATCCGGTGACCTATGTGCTCATCAACCTGGGGGCCGTGGTCCTGGTCTGGGTGGGGGCCCTGCGGGTGGACACAGGCATGATTACCCAGGGGGCGGTGGTGGCCCTGCTAAACTACATGTCTCAAATCCTGGTGGAGCTGGTAAAGCTGGCTAACCTGATTATTAATATTACCAAGGCCCTGGCTTGCGCCAACCGGGTCGCTGCCGTGCTGGAGATCCAGCCAGGCCTTTGCTCTCCGGAAAAGGGCGTTTCTGGCAGTGGCGCGGGGGTAGAGTTCCGGGAAGTGTCCCTCACCTACCAGGGGGCGGGCGCCCCCACCCTAACGGGTCTCAGCTTTACCGTGAAGCCTGGCCAGACGGTGGGGATTATCGGGAGTACCGGCAGCGGAAAGACCTCTTTGGTCAACCTGATTCCCCGGTTTTATGAAGCAACAGAAGGCCAGGTGCTGGTGGGCGGCGTGGACGTCCGCCAGCAGCCCCTGGAGGAGCTGCGGCAGAAAATCGGCGTGGTGCCCCAAAAGGCCGTGCTCTTTGGGGGCACGGTGCGGCAGAACCTGCTGTGGGGCCGGGGGGACGCCTCGGACCAGGAGCTGTGGCAGGCCCTGGAGACCGCCCAGGCCAGGGAGTTTATGGAGCAAAAGCCCAAGGGCCTGGAAGAGCCGGTGGAGCAAGGGGGCCGGAACTTTTCCGGGGGCCAGCGCCAGCGGCTGACCATTGCCAGAGCCCTGGTAAGAGGGCCGGAGATCCTGATTTTGGACGATAGTGCCAGTGCCCTGGACTTTGCCACAGACGCCAGGCTTCGGCAGGCCCTTGCTGGCCTGCCAGGCCGGCCCACGGTGTTTATTGTCAGCCAGCGGGCCTCTTCCATCCGCCACGCTGATCTGATTATCGTGCTGGACGAGGGCCGGGCCGTTGGGCTGGGCACCCATGACCAACTTTTAGAAAACTGCGGAGTTTACCGGGAGATTTACGAGTCCCAGTTTGAGAAGGGAGGGAAGCGGACATGAGGCAGAGGGCCAAAAAGGGCACGTTAAAAAAAGTGCTGCAATATATCCGGCGCTACTGGCTGCTGGTGGGGTTGTCTGTTTTACTGGCGGCGGTTTCGGTGGCCGCTTCCCTATATATTCCCATCCTCACCGGCCATGCGGTGGACCAGATTGTGGGCCCGGGCCAGGTGGACTTTGGGGCGGTTTTCTCCATTCTGGTCCAAATCGGCGTGGTCATTGCCGCGGCGGCCCTGGCTCAGTGGGTGATGAGCGTAATCAATAACCGGGTCACCTACCGGGTGGTTCGAGACATCCGTAACGAGGCGTTTCAAAGGCTTCAGCGCCTGCCCCTGAAATATATTGACGCCCACCCCGCTGGGGAGGTGGTCAGCCGGGTGATCGCGGACGTGGACCAGTTTGCCGATGGCCTTTTGATGGGCTTTACCCAGCTGTTTACCGGTGTCATTACCATTTTGGGCACCCTGGGCTTCATGCTTTCGGTGAACGTGACCATCACCCTGGTGGTAGTGCTCATTACCCCGGTCTCTCTGGTGGTAGCGGCCTTTATTGCCAAAAGTACCTACAATATGTTCCGCCAGCAGTCTCAGGTGCGGGGGGAGCAGACCGGCTTTGTAGAGGAGATGGTGGGCAGCCAAAAGGTGGTGCGGGCCTTTGGCCAAGAGAAAAATGCCATGGAACGCTTTGGCGAGATCAACGAGCGCCTGCGCCGCTGCTCCCTAAAGGCCATCTTCTTTTCCTCCATCACAAACCCCTCCACCCGTTTTGTCAATTCCCTGGTGTATACCGGGGTGGGCATTGTGGGGGCCCTGTCTGTGGTGGGCGGGGGGCTCACCGTGGGACAGCTCTCCTGCTTTTTAAGCTATGCCAACCAGTACACCAAGCCCTTCAACGAGATCTCCGGGGTGGTCACCGAGCTGCAAAACGCCCTGGCCTGTGCCGCCCGGGTGTTCGAGCTCATAGAGGAGGAGCCCCAGGCCCCCGACGCCCCCGACGCCCTGGTTCTAGGCACGGCTCAGGGCCGGGTGGCGGTGGACCAGGTAGACTTTGCCTACCGGCCCGGCCAGCGGCTCATCGAGGATTTTAACCTACAGGTGGCCCCGGGCAGCCGGGTGGCCCTGGTGGGCCCCACTGGCTGCGGCAAGACCACGGTGATCAACCTTCTGATGCGCTTTTACGATGTGAACAGCGGAGCTATTTTGGTAGACGGCACAGACGTCCGGCAGATCACCCGCCACAGCCTGCGCCGCAATTTCGGTATGGTGCTGCAAGACACCTGGCTGAAGCAGGGCACAGTGCGGGAGAACATTGCCTACAGCCGGCCGGAGGCCAGCCCCGAAGAGGTGGTGGCCGCCGCCAAGAGCGCCCACGCCCACAGCTTTATCCAGCGGCTGCCAAAGGGCTACGACACGGTCATCGGGGAGGACCTGGGGGGCCTAAGCCAGGGACAGAAGCAGCTGCTGTGCATTGCCCGGGTCATGCTAAGCCTGCCGCCCATGCTGATTCTGGATGAAGCGACCTCCTCTATTGACACCCGCACGGAGATCCGCATTCAGCGGGCCTTTGCCAAAATGATGAAGGGCCGCACCAGCTTTGTGGTTGCCCACCGGCTTTCCACCATCCGAGACGCGGACACCATTTTGGTGATGAAGGATGGACATATCATCGAGCAGGGTAACCACCAGGAGCTGCTGGAAAAGGGAGGCTTCTACGCCCAGCTGTATAATAGTCAGTTCAGCGTCACATAAGGAGAAGACCATGGAGAAGAGAAATGGGCCCCTGATTCGGGACGCGTTCTAGGCTGATTGGAAGAGCGGCCGGTATGGAACCCTGGGCCCTGGAGGTTTTGGAGACCCGTGCCGACGGGCTGTGCATATACCCCCACCAGCTGCCGGATACAATCGCATGGTATTTTGAGAGAGGGCCGCTTTGCGGCTCTCTTTGTTTTGTTAGCAGGATTCAAAAGAAGGAGAGCGAATCTTTTGAACTTGGGCGGCAAAGCCGATTTTCAAGGGGGCTTACTATATTTCACCAAAACCCCGCCTCTGCCATACTATGGAATATCCCCCAGGGGCGGGGCAAGCCCTATGGTATAGTTAACGCGGTTCAAAATAAGGTATTCCACTTGTTTTGAACCGGGCAGCTTCGCTACTCCGCTTAAAAAAACGGTAAATACCGGTTTTTTATTAAGTGCGTTTCCTATAACTATCTTCATCAACCGAAAGGATGGGTCTGATATGATCAGTGCCTTTGGCATAGCAGGCGGGGACCTGCGGCAGATCTACTTGGCTAGGGCCCTAGCTAACGATGGCTGCCGGGTCTACCTTAGCTGCCTGGAAAATGCCCCTGGCCGGGAGGGGTTTCCCCAGGTGGGGCTTTCTCTGCTGGCGGAAAAATGCGAAGCCGTTCTGCTGCCTCTGCCTGCCACCCGGGACGGGCTTTACCTGAATACGCCCCTTTCCAACATGGAGATCCGGCTGGATGACAGCTTTGCCCGGATGTTCGGGGGCAGACGGGTCTTTGGGGGCATGATGGCGAAGCTGGTGGCCTCGTCGTCCTTATGGCAGCAGGTGCGCTACGGTGATTATTACGCCCGGGAGGAGCTGGTAGCCGGCAACGCCTATCTGACCGCCGAGGGCGCGGTGGCTCTGGCGGTACAGGAGCACCCGGGCACCCTGGGCGGCGCCCGGTGCCTGGTAACAGGCTATGGGCGCATTGGAAAGGCCCTGTGCGGCATGCTGCGGGGCATGGGGGCCCAGGTGTTTTGCGGCGCCCGAAAGGACAGCGACCTTACCTGTATCCGGGCCGCGGGATACCAGGCCCTTCGTTATGGGGAGATTGCCCGGCCCTTTGATCTGATTTTCAATACTGTGCCCGCCCGGGTCATTGGCGAAGAGGCCCTGGCCTGCCAGAGCCAGGACGCATTGGCCGTTGAACTGGCCTCGGCTCCCGGCGGCATTGATCTGGAGGCCGCCGAAGCCGCCGGGGTGCGGGTGCTGTTAGCCCCGTCTCTGCCGGGACGGATGTCGCCCAAGGCCTCGGGAGAGCTGATTCAGGAAGCGGTCTATCATATGCTGCGGGAGGAGTAGAGCATTTACGAAAGGAGATGGTATACTATGCAAACGCTGGGGTTTGCCATGTGCGGTTCTTTCTGCACCCTGGACAGAGCCATGGAGCAAATGGCAGAGCTAAGCGGGGACTATGCCCTGCTGCCCATTATGTCGGAAAACGTCTATACCACAGATACCCGGTTTGGCAAAGCCGCGGACTTTATTCGCCAAGGGGAGAAAACCACAGGCCGAAAGGTGCTGCACACCATTGTGGAGGTGGAGCCCCTGGGCCCTAAGGGACTGGTAGACGCTATGGTGGTGTGCCCATGCACAGGGAACACCTTGTCAAAGCTGGCGCTGGGGATTACCGACACGCCGGTGACCATGGCGGTAAAGTCCTCCCTGCGGGTGGGGCTGCCGGTGGTTATTTGCCTGGCCAGCAACGACGCCCTGGCGGCATCGGGGCAGAACGCCGCCCGGCTGATGAATACCAAAAACGTGTACTTTGTGCCCTTGCGTCAGGATGACCCAGTGAAAAAACCCTTTTCTCTGGTGGCGGACTTTTCCCTGCTAAAAGAGACTGTGGCCGCTGCCCTGGCGGGCCGGCAGCTACAGCCTATATTCGTATAATATAATAAGAAACATTACTATATATACGAATAAAAATTTAGTTGCGTATAATTCCTGCCGGCTCTTGACAAATGAAAGGGTACGTGGTATGTTGAAGGCAGTGCCATAGGGTGCTGCCTTTCGGCTTATTCCAACAGACTTCTGCGCAAAAGGGGTTTTGTAAAAATGGCGGGAGAGTTCCGGAGGCAAATCCCCAGGGGCGTCGAATGTGTTTTATTCCACAAGAGCTCTAAATAAAAAGGGGGCGGCGGCATATGGATGAGCTGCGCCAGACCGGTGCGGATGGTTTTTATTTGGAGAGCCCCGCCAGGGTGGGGCTTGTGCGGCTGGAGGAGTCCCGGGGGTGCCAGAGCTTTGCGCCGGGCATTGAGTGCGCTTTTACCTGCCACCCGGTGCTGGAGCCGGCTTTTTTGTACGGCGGCTTCCCTATGAAGGAGCTGCGGCACAAATTTCTTATGGCCCAGGAGAGCCGCGCCCGCCCCCTGGACCCAGAGCGGCTGCCCGGGGGGCCTGCGGGCTGTGTCCCTGCCCGGATATTTTTTCATATGGTGAGCTTTACCACCCGGGACCATGTGATGTATTTGGCCGACTGCCTTTCCACCCGGGAGACGCGGGAAAAGTGCAAGGTCAACTTTATTTATGATGTGGCTGCTTACCTGGATACCTTGGAACAGGTGAAAGCCATGAAAGCGTCCCTGTTTGTACCATCCCACGCTCCGGTAACAGAGAATATTCGGGAGCCGGCCCAGTACAACATGGACAAAACCACGGAATTGGGGGAGACCATCGCGGGTCTTTGTAAAGAGCCCGGCAGCTTTGAGGAAGTTTTGTCAAAGCTATGTGGGCTGCTTAGCATAGAGCTGAACGTTCAGCGGTACGCCCTGGTGGGCAGCACGGTGCGCTTGTTTTTGTTCTGGTTAAAGGACCAGGGAAGGCTAACAGTGTGGTTTGCCGGGGGCCGTATGCTGTGGAGGATGGTATAGGCGGCATAGGGCCGTGAATGGAGGACTTATGAATACCAAAAATACGCCCCGCTTGGAGACGGAGCGGCTGATACTAAGAAGGTTTACGGAGGATGACCTGGAGGCGATTTTCAGCATTTTTAGCGACAAGGAAGCGAACACCTATCTGCCCTGGTATCCAGTGGAGACCATGGAGCAGGCCCAGGAGCTGTACGTTCGGCGCTACGCCCAGCTGTATAGCCAGCCAAAGGGCTATGGCTATGCGGTGTGCATGAAAGCCGACGACCGGCCGGTGGGCTATGTGGAGGTGAGCGCTGGTGAAGGCCACGACATGGGCTATGGGCTGCGGCGGGAGTTCTGGCGGCAGGGCATTGCCACCGAGGCCTGCCGGGCGGTGATGGACCAGCTGCGGGCAGATGGCGTGCAGTATGTAACGGCGACCCACGACACCGACAATCCCCGCAGCGGCCGGGTGATGCGCCGCCTGGGCATGACCTATAAGTACTCCTACATGGAGCAATGGCAGCCCAAAGATATCTGGGTGCTGTTCCGCATGTACCAGATGAACCTGGATGGCAACGACAGCCGGGTATACAGGGGGTACTGGAACCAACACCCGCAGCACTACATAGAGGACTTTAGCGAATAAGAAAAGACCGGCGTTCTTCCCCAAAAGGGAAACGCCGGCCTTTTTTGTAGTGAATGTGCGTGAGAATCGGCGTGGCCGCTCTACCGATGGTTTAAAAGGGGATCTTACGCACCCTTTTTTTGAGCAGCGTTTCACTCCAATTAAAATAGGCGTCTGCCAGACTTTGCATGATTTTGTAGTACAAGAAAAAGCCCCCGGAAAAACGGTCGCCTTTTTTAGGGGGGACACAAAAAGGACGGCTTCTGGTCAGAATAAACGGCGTTTCGGAGTAAAAAAGACGCTGGGCGGCTTTGAGAGGCAGAGGCCGGCCAAGGGGCCCGTTTTCGGCTATTCCTGGAAAAAGCCGGGCAGCAGTTTCTTCCGCCGGATAAAGTAATACCCAAAGCCCGCCAGGTCTGCCAGCACCCAGCCAATGGGCACAGACCACCAGATGCCGGTTACGCCAATGGACGTCACGGCCGAGAGGCTGTGGGCCAGGGCCACCCGCAGGCCCAGGGAGACTACGGTTAGCACCACAGACATGCCTGGGCGGCCCAGGGCCCGGTAGAGGCCGTACAGCAAAAAGAGGAACCCAATGCCCCAGTAGAAGGCTCCCTCAATGCGAAGGTACCGCACTCCCTGGGCGATGATCTCTGTCTCCGCCGGGTCCACAAAGAGCCCCATCAGCTGTGGGGCAAACAGACAAACCAGCCCCGAGACCCCCAGGCAAAAGACCAGGGCGGCCAGCGCCGCCCCCCGAAACCCGGCCTGAATACGCCGGCGCTGGCCGGCTCCGTAGTTTTGGGCAGTATAGGTGGAAAAGGCGTTGCCAAAGTCCTGCACAGGCATGTAGGCAAAGGCGTCGATCTTCACAGCCGCGGCAAAAGCCGCCATCACCGCTGGACCAAAGCTGTTGACAATGCCCTGTACCAGCAGAATGCCCAGGTTCATCACCGACTGCTGTAGGCAGGTGAGCACTGAAAAGCTGGCGATTTGCCGCACGCAGTTCCAGCCGACCCGGCGCTGGGCCCGGGTCATTTTCAGGCAGGGCAGCCGCAGCAGAGAATAAATGGCAATGCCCACCCCAGACACATATTGGGCAATCACTGTGGCCCAGGCCGCTCCGGCCGGTCCCCACCGCAGCCCAAGAACAAACCAGAGGTCCAGGCCAATGTTCAATAAGGCGGAGGCCCCTAAAAACACTAGGGGCGTTACCGAGTTTCCCAGGGCACGCAGCAAAGAGGCAAAGTAATTATATAAAAAGGTGGCGAAAATGCCGCAGAAAATTACCCAGAGATAGGCCCGCATGTGGCCCCAAACCGGGTCTGGCACCCGCATAAACCACTTTATGCCGTCTAGACACAGAAACACCGCCAGATTCAAGACCAGCGTGAGGGCTAAAATAAGCAGAAAAGAGGCGCATACGGCCTCTTGCAGTCCTCGCTGGTCCCGCTGGCCAAAACGGATAGAAAAAAGAGTCCCGCTGCCCATGCAAAGGCCCAGAAGAATGGAGGTGAGAAAGGTCATCAGCGTAAAAGAGGAGCCCACCGCCGCCAGGGTATCGGGCCCCAAGAATTTGCCGACAATTAGGGTGTCCGCGATGTTATAGCACTGCTGCAAAAGGTTGCCCAACACCATGGGCACGGCAAAACGCAGCATAGAGCGTACCGCCGGCCCCCGGGTCATGTCCATAGCCATAAAAAAGCCTCCTGGGGAATATGCTTTAGAATTATAGTACCAGAGAACGGGTGGAAAGTCAATGCGGGGCGCGCCGCCTCTTTTGTGCAAAATTTTGGACTTGCAAAACCACGCCGCGTAGTGTATTATTAGCATAAGTAATCGTCGGCTTTTTAGCTTTGCCGCGGATAACGAGGAAGGATGTGTGTTCCAATGCAAAAAAGTATTAAGAGAACCGTTGCCATTCGGGTGGTGGCAGTACTGGTTTCTACACTGCTGTTCAGTTTCATGACCACCTTTAATATTTTCAGGATACAGGCCACCCAGGCAATGGCATCTCAGGCCAACGCCCTGCTGGACCGGGCGGAAAAGGCGGAAACTGCCCACTACAAGTGGGTAACAAACCTAAGTAACGCCCTGTATGCCGGCACAGAGTTTACCGGCAGTATCGACCCCTCTACTTGTGTTTTGGGCCAGTGGCTGTACGGCGAAGCGGGAACCGACGACCAGGATATTCTGGCTCTGCGTTCTCAGCTGGAGCCCCTGCACAAGGAACTGCATGAGTCCGCCACCTACGTACTGGATTTGCTGAAGACAGACCCCCAGGCAGCCACCAGCTATTTTCAAGAGACCATTCATGGCAATTTGGGCACCTTAGTGGGTCTTTTAGATCAAGTGATCGAGCGCAGCAGCGCCCTTAGCCAAGAAAGCGCCGCCGAGATGGAGAATACAGCCGTAACCATGCACATCACTTCGGGGGTGTGTCTGGCGCTGGCGCTGTTCTGCCTGATTGGCCTGATCCTCTATGTGATCAAGCGGGTGGTGGAGCCCATCCTTAGCATTACCGAGAGCAGCAAGGTGCTGCAAGAGGGTAAGCTGGAGCTAAAGTTTAACTACAGCTCCAAGGATGAGCTGGGCCAGCTGGCCAGCACCCTGGAGCATTCTATGGGACTGATTGAGAGCTATGTAACAGACATCAACAGCATTCTGGACCGGGTCTCTCAGGGAGATTTTGATGTGAGTACCAGCGCGGACTACATAGGAGATTTTCGCTCGATTCAGGCTTCTATCGACAGCTTTACCAGCACCCTTTCCGGGGCTTTAGGCGCCATTGCCCAGGCGGAGCAGCGCATTTCTGCCAACGCCGACCAGCTGGCCAGCAGCTCTCAGTCTCTGGCTCAGGGGGCTACGGAACAGGCCAGCTCGGTACAGGAGCTGTATGCCACCTTGGATGACCTTTCCAAGAGCGCCAAGCAGAACGTGCAGACCGCCGGGGAAGCCCAGGCCCGCGCCACGATGACCGGCCAGCAGGTGGCTGCCAGCAGCGAGCAGATGAAACAAATGGTGGCTGCCATGGAGGACATCAGCGGTACTTCCCAGCAGATTGGGCAAATCATTGCCACCATCGAAAATATTTCCTTCCAGACAAACATTCTGGCCTTGAATGCGGCGGTAGAGGCGGCGCGGGCTGGCGAGGCCGGAAAGGGCTTTGCTGTGGTAGCCGGCGAGGTACGTAACCTGGCGGCCCAGTCCGACCAGGCGGCCAAGGCCACCAAGGAACTGATTGACAACTGCGTGGAGGCCGCTGGGCGCGGCAGCCAGATTGTGGGCGGGGTCTCTGCCGAGCTGCAAAAGACCCTGGAGCTGGTGACCCGTTCCAACGAGGACATCGGCGTGATTGCCGACGCTGTGCGGGGCGAAGCTGAGTCCATTATGCAGGTCACCGAGGGCATTGGCCAGATCTCCGCGGTGGTGCAGACCAACTCGGCCAGCAGCGAGGAGTCCGCGGCCGTTAGCACAGAGCTGTTCAGCCAGGCCAATTTGCTAAAGGGCGAGGTCAGCAAGTTCCGGATGAAGAAATAAAAAAGCGGGAAGAGCGCGCTTTATACCCGCCAATACCGGCTTTCGCGGACCAAAAAACAGACGCTTAAGGGCAAAGGATGCTTAAAGATAGGAGGAGATCGATCGATGTCTCAAATGATGGACGCCCTGGTAAAGCCCGCTGCGGGCCCAGGACTGGAGCTTCGCCAGGTACCGGTGCCCCTGCCAGGGCCAGGGCAGGTCCTGATTAAAGTGCACAAAACCGCTATCTGCGGCACGGATGTCCACATTTACAACTGGGACCCCTGGGCCCGGGAGCACATCCGGCCCCCCATGGTCATCGGCCACGAGTATGTGGGCGAGGTGGCCCAGCTGGGCGCAGGGGTAGAGGGGCTGCACGTGGGCCAGCGGGTCAGTGGCGAGGGTCATATTACCTGCGGCCGCTGCCGGAACTGCCATACCGGCAACATCCAGTGGTGCAAAGACACCCAGGGTGTGGGCGTGGACCGGGACGGGGCCTTTGCCCAGTATGTATGCATTCCCCAGAGCAATGTAATTATCATTGACGAGAGCCTGCCCGAAGAGGTGGTAGCTTTCTTCGACGCTTTTGGCAATGCCACCCATACAGCCCTGATGTGGGACTTGGTGGGAGAGGACGTACTGATTACCGGCGCGGGGCCCATTGGAATCATTGCCGCTGGGGTGTGCAAGTACGCCGGGGCCCGCCGGGTGGTGATTACAGATATAAACGACTACCGGCTGGACCTGGCCCGAAAGATGGGCGCGGACGCGGCGGTGAACGTAAAGACCGAGGACCTGCCCAGTGTGATGAGCAAGCAGGGCCTGGTAGAGGGCTTTGACATTGGTCTGGAGATGAGCGGAAACGGCGCGGCCTTGACCCAGATGATTTCTGTGATGCGAAACGGCGGCAAGATTAGCCTTTTGGGAATTTCCAACGAACCCGTGCCTATGAACATGAACGGTATTATTGGCAAAGGGCTTACTTTACAGGGGATTTACGGTCGGAAGATGGATAACTGGCACCAGATGAGCTACATGGTGCAGGGCGGCCTGGATCTGACGCCGGTAATCACCCACCGGTTCCACTACACCCAGTTTGAGCAGGGATTTGCCGCCATGAATAGCGGAAAGTCTGGGAAGGTGATTTTGGACTGGACTGAGTGAGCGTTTCATTTTGCGTTTGTGTCTTTAAGCCGGGACGGCAGGAAAGAGGAACGGGAGGGGTGCTTTTTTCTTGTAAGCACCCCTTTTCCGCAGGCGGGACCCGCTCTTTACAAGCGGTTTCTTCTTTACGGGAAAGATTTGTGAAGGGCTGGGGCTTGTCTGCCGCTTGCGGCCCCCGCTTTCACGTCTTGCGGTCTTGAAAGACGGTCGAAACGGTTTATTGAACTTTGCGCTGCGGCGTATAGTCTGGTATGTATTTGGCAAGGCTTGTGTTTTTATTTGGGAGGTCATTTTATGAAAAAAGCTTTAGAGAAGTATAAAAATGAGCTAGAAGCGATCCGTGAGGCAGGCACCTGGAAGGGGGAACGGGTCATCACCACCCCCCAGCGGTCCCGGATTGACACCACAGAGGCCAGCCGCGTGGTGAATATGTGCGCCAACAACTACCTGGGCCTTGCCAATAATCCGGAGTTGATTGCCGCGGCCAAAGAGAGCTACGATCAATGGGGCTTTGGTCTCTCGTCGGTGCGGTTTATCTGCGGCACCCAAAGCGTTCACAAACAGCTGGAGCAAAAGCTCTCGGAGTTCTTGGGCACAGATGACGTGATTCTGTACTCCTCCTGCTTTGACGCCAACGGAGGCCTATTTGAGACCCTGCTGGGGCCCGAGGACGCCATTATCTCTGACGAGCTGAACCATGCCTCTATTATTGATGGGGTGCGTCTGTGCAAAGCCAAGCGCTTTCGCTATAAAAACAACAATATGGAGGACCTGCGGGCCCAGCTGGAGGCTGCCGAAGAGGCGGGCTGCCAGGTGAAGCTCATTGCCACAGACGGCGTGTTCTCTATGGATGGCTACATTGCCAATCTAAAAGGTATCTGCGACCTGGCAGACGAGTTTGACGCTCTAGTGATGGTAGACGACAGCCACGCCGTGGGCTTTATGGGGGACACAGGCCGGGGCACGCCGGAGTTCTGCGGGGTACAGGGCCGGGTGGATATTATTACAGGCACCTTTGGCAAGGCCCTGGGCGGGGCCAGCGGCGGCTATACCGCGGCCCGCCAGGAAATTGTAGAGCTTCTGCGCCAGCGCAGCCGTCCGTATCTGTTCTCTAATACCTTGGCTCCTGCTGTATGCGCCGCCAGTCTAAAGACCCTGGAGCTGCTGACAGCCTCTACGGAGCTGCGGGACCGGGTGCACGAGAATACTGCCTACTTCCGGGAGAAGCTAAGCCGTTTGGGCTTTGACGTGCTGGAGGGCAGCCACCCCATTGTGGCAGTAATGCTGTACGACGCCAAAGTGGCGGCAGAGTTTGCGGTTCGAATGCTGGAAAAAGGTGTGTATGTGGTGGGCTTCAGCTATCCCGTGGTGCCAAAGGGCCGGGCGCGTATTCGCACCCAGGTTTCTGCGGGGCACAGCCGGGAGGACCTGGATTTCGCGGTGGAATGCTTTAAGGCAGTGAAAGAAGAAATGGGCATTTAACCTGGCGCTTGCTTAAAAACAGATATTGCGCTCTGCCAGCAGGACATTCTTATAGAGGAAACAGAACGCTGTATAAGGAAAAATTTTTTGGAAACTATTGACTTTTTGGGACTTGGGTGTATAATACTCTTTAAGTAAGATGTAATTGTATAAGTAAAGGCAATGACGAAGAAGACATGGTTGCGACCCTTTCAGAGAGTTGGCGGTTGCTGCAAGCCAATGGGGTACGGCCGAAAATGTCCATCCCTTCTGAGCCGGGGACCCGAAACCCGAGACGCGCCAGCAACCGGGAGCTTAACAAGAGCTGTGTGGAGTTTTTGGGGAAGTAGATGTCCTCCGTAAAGCCGCGTTAGGGCAAAGGGCTTGTTAGAGTCCGCAGAGGAGGCAGAGGCTAGCGCCATAGGGGCGTTTTGCTTTTGCAAGATGAGTGGTACCGCGGAGCAATTCCGTCTCATGGGGAGAAATCCCTGTGAGACGGTTTTTTTTATGGGTCGCGAAGGAGGAAAGTCCATGAAAGCGTACGAACTGACGTTAAAAACCAACCACTTCCTATTGCGGGATGGAACGCTGACCGAAAAACAGAAAGACCAGATCCTTGGCCAGCTGCTGGCCGCGCGAAGTACCCCAGAGGAGGCGGAACGGTTTTACCGTGGGGTCCGCTGCCCGGGGAACCGAGACCGGGAAGGCCGCAGGATGTACCCAGAATGCTTTATTCCAGCCTACAACCAGGGTGAAAAGTACAAGACCCTGATGAACCAGACCCCAAAGACCCAGCTGTTTGCCAGCAACCTATATGAGCTGGAGATCCTGCGGCTGCTGTGCCTGCTGGGGCCAGAGCTGCCGGAGGTGGAGGCTATGCGGCAGCAGACCCTGGCGCGGCTGCGCACCACCTGCTTTGGCTATCAGGACGACGGGGTGGGGGAGTGCTTCGACGCTTCGCTGGTGGTCCTGCGGTTCCTGGCGGCGGCCGCCCCGGAAGAGGAGGCCTGGATACAGAGCAGGCTGGACAACTTCAACCAGCACTATGGAGAGAAAAAGCGCCCCTGGTTTTGCCTCTGGTACTACTGGCTCTGCCTTAGCGAGTTGCCCTTTTCTCTGGCAAAGCCTTATACGGACCCGCACCTGCCGGAAATGCTGAAGTGGCTGGAGCACAAGGGGATGGTGATGCACAGCAACCATGACGTGGCGGTACACCCCACGCTGATGTATCTGCTGCGGAACAGTGCCGCCCGCTACCCCCAGTACGCCTATATCAAAGAGCGCAAGCCCTATATCCGAGAAAAAGACGGCAGAATTTGTTTTGACATAACGTGTTAACTGGTAAAATTTCGATATACTACTCTTATCAAAGGGGGACGACCCAATGGAAAAAACAGACCTAAAAACCCAGCTGGCCGAGGTGGCCCAGCGCATCCGCACTATGCGGGAGATTACCGGCCTTTCGGAAGAGGAGATGGCCAAGTGCACGGGCGTTACAAAAGAGGAATACCAGCATTGCGAACTGGGCGAGCAGGACTTTAGCTTTACCTTTATCTACAAGTGCGCCAAGCGCTTTGGCGTGGACCCCACGGACCTGATCCGCGGCGTCAGCCCCACGTTGTCCAGCTACACCATTGTCCGCCACGGGGACGGCCTGCCCATTGCCCGCCGCCACGGTTTCAAATATTTGAACCTGGCCCCCCTGTTTAAAGATAAGACCGCGGAGCCGTTTTTTGTTACCATGCCCTATTCCGAGGCCGAGCAGCACGTGGCCATTAAGCTGGCCGCCCACACGGGCCAGGAGTTCGATATTGTGGTAAAGGGCTCCATGAAGATGCAGATCGGCAGCCACATCGAAACCCTCAACGAGGGCGACTCCATCTACTACAACTCCGGCACCCCCCACGGGATGATCGCCACCGGCGGAGCCGACTGCCAGCTGTACGCCATGGTGATGAAAGGTACGGAGGACCTGCCCCACCAGCCAGACCGGTTTCAGACCCTCATCCAGCGCAAGCTGGCCCGGCAGAACCGGGAGAGCGTGGCCGATCCCTTTATCGAGACCACTCTGGACGAGAACGGCATCTTAAAAGAGATTCAGTTTAAAAACGAAGAGAACTTTAACTTTGGCTTCGACATTGTGGACGAAATCGCCCGCCGGGAGCCAGAACGCCTGGCGATGCTCCATGTGGATAAGCACAAGGTAGAGCGCCGCTTTACCTTTGGCGACATCCGCCGCATGTCCAACAAAACCGCCAACTACCTGGAGAGCCTGGGCATTCAGCGGGGAGACAAGGTGCTGGTGGTGCTCAAGCGCCACTATCAGTTCTGGTTTGTGATCACGGCCCTGCATAAAATGGGCGCGGTGATTATCCCGGCCACCCATCTTTTGATGGAGCACGACTTTGACTACCGCTTTAAAGCGGCGGGGGTAAAGGCTATTTTGTGTACCAGCGACGACCAAACCGCCGACGAGGCCCACCGGGCTGCCCAAAACTGCCCTGGGGTGCAGGTGAAGATTCTGGTTGGAGAGAACCGGCCCGAGCGGGGGCTGACCGGCTGGCATGACTTTGACAAGGAGATGGCTCTTTTCCCGGATGTGTATGACCGAAAGCCAGACTCTCCCTGTGGCAGCGACCTGATGCTAATGTACTTCACCTCCGGTACCACAGGTTATCCGAAAATTGCGATGCACAGCTATAAGTATGCCCTTGGCCACTATATCACCGCCCGGTACTGGCACAATGTGAACCCAGACGGCCTGCACTTTACCATTTCTGACACGGGCTGGGGCAAGGCTATGTGGGGTAAGTACTACGGCCAGTGGATGTGCGAGGCGGCGCTGTTTACCTATGATTTTGACAAGTTCGACGCCCACGACATTCTGCCTATGTTCGCTAAGTACCATATCACCACCTTCTGTGCGCCGCCCACCATGTACCGGTTCTTTATCAAGGAGGACCTCTCGAAATATGACCTTTCTGGAATCGAGTACTCCACCACGGCCGGCGAGGCCCTGAACCCAGAGGTCTACCAGCAGTGGAAGCGGGCCACGGGCCTTATGCTGATGGAGGGCTTTGGTCAAACAGAGACCACCTGTGTGATTTATAACCCGGTGGGCGCCATCCCCAAAACGGGCTCTATGGGTGTGCCCAGCCCCCTGTATGATGTGGATATTGTGCTGCCCGACGGCAGCAGCGCCCCGGTGGGCGAGACAGGAGAGATTGTGATACGTACCGATAAGGGCGCGCCCTGCGGCCTGTTTATGGGCTACTACCAGGATGAGAAGCAAACCAGGGAGTCCTGGTATGACGGCATGTACCACACTGGCGATACGGCCTGGCGGGACGAGGACGGCTTCTTCTGGTACGTGGGCCGCACGGACGATGTGATCAAGTCCTCTGGTTACCGCATTGGGCCCTTCGAGATCGAAAGCGTGATCATGGAGCTGCCCTATGTGCTGGAATGCGCCGTTACCGCCGTGCCGGACCCGGTGCGGGGCCAGGTGGTCAAGGCCACCATTGTGCTGACCCGGGGCACAGAGGGCACCGACCAACTGAAGAAAGAGATACAGACCTATGTAAAGAAGCACACAGCTCCCTATAAGTACCCCCGCATCGTGGAGTTCCGGGAGGAACTGCCCAAGACCATCAGCGGCAAGATCAGGCGGGTGCAGCTGCGGGAGGAGGAAAAATAATGCTTACAAACGAGACGCCGTTTCTGCTGAAGGACGGCCGGAAAGCCTTACTGCGCAGCCCCCGGCAGGAGGATGTGCCCGGCCTGCTGGACTATCTGGTAAAGTCCGCCGAAGAGTCGGAATTCATCTTGCGCGGTCCGGAGGACTGCAAAAAATACACCCCGGAGAATGAGGCCAAGTGGATAGAGAACATGAACGCCGCAGAGAACGCGGCCACGCTGGTCTGCCAGGTGGAGGGCAAAATCGCGGGAAACTGCGAGGTGAGCAGAAGCAATATGGCCAAGATACGCCACCGGGCCAATGTGGGCATTGCCCTCTTAAAGGAATTCTGGGGCCAGGGTATTGGTACAGCGATGTTCCAGGAGCTCATCCGCATTGCGGAAAGCTGGCAAGGCCTCACCCAGCTGGAGCTGGAATTTTTAGAGGGAAACTTTCGGGCCCGGGCCCTGTATGAAAAAATGGGCTTTCGCATTGTGGGCGTGCGGCCCGACGCCTTCCGTCTAAAAGACGGAAGCATGCGCAACGAATATATTATGATTCGAAAGATTGGATGTTAGGAGAGTGACCGCGATGTTGAAAAGTATTCGAAACAGTTTGGTGCTTACATCTGTTTTGTACACGGCCCTGGGGGTGGTGCTCATCCTTTTTCCCGGCTCGGCCCTTCAGTGGGCCAGCATTGTAATTGGCGGGGTGACCCTGTGCTATGGGGCGGTGCGGCTGTACTCCTACTGGAAGGCGGGAGGCGGCTACCAGAGCCGGTTTGACCTGTTTTTAGGGATGATCCTGGCCCTGTTGGGGGTGTTCCTGATGGTGAGTCCGCAGTTTTTGGCCTCGGTCATTCCGGTGACGCTGGGGGTCTATATTCTGGTGGACGGGGTTTCCTCCATCAAAAAAGCCCTGGACATGAAGGCCCTGGGCTTTGAGAAATGGTGGATTTCGCTGACGGCGGCACTGGTTCTTTCCCTGCTGGGGCTGGTAATGGTTCTGCGGCCCTTCTCGCTGATGAGCCACCTGGTGGTATTTATTGGCGTGAGTTTTGTATTCGACGGCGTGTACACCCTGGCCAATACAGTGGCAGCGGACCGAATCTATAAAGCAAAATAAAAAACGCCGTTTTCGATGCTTCAAACAAGCCCTAGTCAGCGGTCAGAATAGAACAGCTCCTTCACCCCCACAACCAAAAGCAAGACCCCAAAGCCCCGCCGCAGCAGCCCCACATCCATCCCTGCCGCAGCTAGGGAACCTGCCAAGCAGGCGGGTATGCCCAAAAGCACACACCATAGAACGGCCTGGCCCTCTACCAGGCCGTTTTTTATGTGTCCCAAAAGGGCCGGAAGTCCACAGGCGGCAAAATACACCAGGTTCACGCCCCCGGCCCGCAGCTGGTCCATGTGTTCCACCAGGGTTAGCCAGAGGACCAGCAGGGTGCCGCCCCCCACCCCAAAACCGGAGATCACCCCAGTGGAAAAGCCCACGAGCATGCCAAAAAACCAGCTCATAGGTTCAACACCGCCCTTACGCCTCCGTAGAGGATTAGCAGCCCAAAGGCCCTATGCAGCCATTTTACCGGCACCCGCCGGAACACCCGCCCGGAGACCAGGCCCCCTAAGAATCCCCCGGCCAAAAAGGGCCAGGCGGCGTTAAGGTCCAAGCTGCCTTTAAAAAAATAAATGGCTGCCGAGACCAGGGACAGGGGCAGAATAACGGCCACCGAGGTGGCAAAAGCCTTGCGCTGGGGCAGCCGGGCCCACCCGGCCAGCAGCGGCACCAGAAAAAGCCCCCCGCCCGCGCCAAAAAGGCCGTTGGCCAGACCGGCTAATCCCCCGGTGAGGGCGTATTTTACCTTGACGGAATGTTTCATGAAGCGCCTCCCTCTCGGGCCTTTTCCGGCCCCTTCTTATCAAAGCTTCTCCGATTTTGGCGGGAAAATGCGAATTTTCCCGGGAAAATTCCGCATACTGAAAGGGAAATGTCGTGGCGGCCGGTCCTGGGGCCAGCCGCCGGTAGTGGGGGAGCTTATGAAACGAAAAACCGTAAAAATAAAAGCCTATGCCCTTTTGCTTGGACTCTTTTGCCTGATGGGGGCTGCCGGGCGATCTTTGGCAAATATATCCGGGGACGCGGAGTACGTGGCTGCCGCTGGCCAGCAGAGCGTCTACCGGCTGGATGTGGCCAAAAGCCGGGGTACCATCTATGACTGCAACCTGACGCCTCTTACGGGCCAGACCACCCGGCTGGTGGCGGCGGTAGCCCCCACAATCGAGGCTGTGGGGGCGCTGGAGTCTGTTACCAAGGGGCGCTACCGGCAGCGGCTGGCCACAGCCCTGGAGGATGGTAAACCCTTTGTAATGGAGCTGGACCGCTATCTTGAGCACGACTGTGTGGACCTGTTCAGTGTGCCCAGGCGCTATCAGGAAGATCAGCTGGCCCCTCATGTGGTAGGATACCTGGACAGCACCGGCAGCGGTGCGGCCGGGGTGGAGCTGGCCATGAACGACGCGCTGGAGAACCATGGAGGGGAGATCACGGTTTACTACCAGGTGGATGGCCTGGGCCGGGCCATTGCCGGGGCCAGCCGGATGGTGGTGGACACGCTGGAGCCGGCTGGGGGCGGCGTGGCGGTGACCATAGACGCGGAGATACAGCGCCTGGCAGAGGAAAACGCCGGGGAGCTGGGCCGTGGGGCCGTGGTAGTTACAGAGGTGCCAAACTGCGAGATACGCGCCCTGGTAAGCCTGCCGGACTTTGACCCAGGCGATATTGGAACAGCGGCCCAGGGCCAGGACTCGCCCCTTATTAACAGGGCCTTCTGCGCCTACCCGCCGGGCTCGGTGTTTAAGCTGGCTACCGCCGCCGCCCAGCTGGAAAGCCAGCAGAAAACCCAAGAGCCGGCAAACAGCGGAACCACCCCTGCGGAAAGCCCCGTGGGCCCCCTTTTTACCTGCAACGGCGCGCTAAACGCTGGGGGAATGCTGTTTCATTGCTTTGACGGCACGGCCCATGGAGTGGTGGACCTGAAAGCCGCTCTGGAAAAGTCCTGTAACGGTTACTTTATCAGCGCGGCCCGGGCCCTGGGAGGGCAGACCGTGCTGGCCATGGCCTATAACCTGGGGCTGGGCCAGCGCCAAGAGTTTGGCCGTGGGCTGTTTTCCTCGCCGGGAATTCTGCCCGAGGCGTCTGACCTGGAAAACGCCCGGGCTCTGGCCAACTTCTCCTTTGGGCAGGGGGATTTGGCGGTTACGCCTGTACAGCTGTGCGGCATGATGAACGCCATTGCGGCCGGGGGGCAGTATAGCTCGCCCAAGTTGATAGCCGGGCAGGTCAACGCCCAGCAGGAGCTAAGCCCTTATCAGCCCGTAACAGACCAGACCGTGCAGGCCATGTCTCCCGCCACAGCCAAGACTCTGCGGGACTACCTGATTAGCGCCGCCAAACGGGGAACTGGCTCGGCAGGCGCGCCGGGAAACTGCGCCAGCGGCATAAAGACCGGCACATCCCAGACCGGGGCCTATGAAGGAGGCAAGGAGCTCTCCCACTTTATCTACTGCGGCTTTATCTGCGACAAAACCGGCGCTCCCCGGTACTGCGTCACCGTGCTGCGGGAATCTGTGGCAGAGGATCAGGGCGCCACCGCCCGGGTGTTTCGGAAAATCACGGAAGGGCTGGCAGAGCTGGCGAATCAAGAGGATGAAAAGAAAGCGGCCCGGGGATAAGCGCCCCTGGGCCGCATGCATTCTTTTCCTTCCAGACTCTAGGGCTGTGTGTCGCTCCTGCCCCCGTACAGGTCGCTCTCTGCCCCAAAAGAAGACGGGGCCGGGGCTTGGGGCCAGTTCTCGGGGGTCTTCTGCTGTGCGTAGTAGGCTACAAAATCTCCCAGAGTCTCCACCCGGCTGCGCATCATTTCCTCGTTTAAATCGGAAATAAGGGTTTTTCCCGTCTCCAGGTCCACTAGCTCCAGGCGGGTGTAGCGCTGTAGGCCTCCAGTGGAGTCCTGACGGTCGTAGAGATAGTATATCCAAAAAGACATGACCCTATAGGTCTCTCCTGTGCTGGGCAGAGAATAGCTGCTCTCCATATACGAGCCGTTTTCGCCCGTAAAACGTTCCCCTTCCGGCAAGCCGGTGGTTACAGGTAATTGCTGCACCAGCACGTCATCGTAATAGGCCTGAATGGCCAGGCTCCGGCCCACCATGGGATAGGGCGTGAACAGGGAAACGTACTCGCCCATACCTGTGGGGGAGGCTTCCATGGGCTGGAGGCTTATATCAATACAGAGGAAGTCATTCAGAAAAGATCCCAGGGGCGGGGCCTTTCGGTCCGGGTCCAGCTTTTCGTTGCCGGTTTTCTTGTAGTTTTCGCTGGCAAACACCTGGTTTTTCTCCAGGTCAATGCTAAACTCTGCCAGCACCCGGCGGCAGGCGAACTCTCCGGCCTCCTCCGGGGTCTCGTAAAAGGTAAGCACCAGCGGCGCGTCCAGACGTACGGGCTGACCTTGAGAGCAAAATGTGAACCGGAAGGTGTTCTTATCTCCAAACTGTTCTGGGCCTAACTCCAAATCAATTTCTGTGCCATCCGCCAGCTGGACCTCGCTCATTGTGTAGCCGTTCCGCCACGGGTCCTCTGGGGTTTTGGGGGCGGCGGGGGCGGCTTCCTCTTGCCAGAGTTGGGCGTAGATCCCCAGGGGCATGGATTCTTCCATAAGCAGCAGGTCGCCACAGAAGCCAATATTGGGCAGGGTGGCCTCCACCTGTACATAACTGGGGGTATATTCCACCCGCTCCAGGGTGGCCTGGTTATCCGTGGCAGGGGAGAGGATGGTGTGGTTTTGGGTGTTGTCTATCTCCACCTTACACGAAAGCTCAAAGCTAGGGGTCCAACTTGCTATATGCTCCATCCCCTGCTCACCATAAAAGGTTAGGGTCAGTTCCGGAATAAAGATCTGTACTTCCACAGCGCCGTCTATCGGTTCTTTCAGCTGGGTCAGATCCAGGGACAAGGAGCTTTCCGCCCGGCCGGCGCCATTGCTTTCAAAGCTAAGGGTTTCATTCTCATTAACAAGGGCTCCTTCTACCACCACATGGGCGCTGGGGAGCACATAGTCATATTCGTTAGCGTATTCCGGTATCCCTGTCAGCAGCTGGTAGCCGGTTTTTTCCTCAAGGTCTCCTTCCCGCTGCTTAAAGGTTTCGGCCAGGTTCATATCCATGCCAAAGCCAATGCTTAAATCCAGGTATAGGGTCTTGCCGTCGGTCCAGGCCGCGTCAACGGTCAGATCCCCAGGGAACTCCCCAAGGGGCTGCGCGGTGACCGGCAGAAAAACAGGCGCCGCCTCTGGCGTGGGGGTAGGAGAGGGCGTGGCCTCCGCCACCGGAGGGGGGGGGGCCTCCTGTCCGCCGTTTATAGACCGGAACACAAAGCCCAGGCCAGGCAGGGCCTCGGTAATTTGGGGGTAGGTGGAGTTTACCCCCAGCAGCCCCAAAAACACCAGAGCCAAAACAGCGGCCGCCATGGTGGTGCGCCGCAGCAGCTCCCGCACCGGGCGGTAGCGGACGGGCAGCTCTTCGGGCAGCTCCAGCAGGGTCTTTTGCATCGCGGCGTGAAATGCCTGGGGGGGCTTTTCCACCCCCAGCTGCCGGGCCAGCTGGGCCCGAAAGGCCCGGTCCCGCCGCAGCGGCGGACGCGGGGGCCGGCCAGGTCCGTGTTTGCCAGTTTTCATAG
This sequence comes from Acutalibacter intestini, assembly GCF_034334985.1. Lineage (NCBI taxonomy): Bacteria > Bacillati > Bacillota > Clostridia > Eubacteriales > Acutalibacteraceae > Acutalibacter > Acutalibacter intestini. The sequence continues at coordinate 86,957 of NZ_JAWXXL010000010.1, forward strand.
CCCTGCCTCCTTTCCGTTAGCTCCAAAGGTTTCCTTAAACTTCTTTCGCCCATGATAAAGGCGCATTTTTGCCGCACCCTCTGTAATGCCCAAAAGCTTTGCGATCTCCTTTACCGGGATGTCGTTCAAATAGTATAGGGTAAGGATCAGCCGGTCGTTTTCTCCCAGGGCGGCCAGCGCGCGGCGCACGTCCAAAGAGAGGTCCCGGTCCTCCTCTTGGCCTTCTTCAGGGAGAAGGTCCAGGGGCACCAGGCCCCGCTGCTGGCGGAGCAGGTCGTAACAGCAGTTAATGACCACCCGGGTAAGCCAGGTCTTAAAAAATTTGGGCTGGCGCAGGGTATGTAGTTTATAAAAAGCCCGGCACAGGGCCTCTTGCACAGCGTCCTGCACGTCGGCCTCGTTGTGCAGAATGGCCTTGGCGGTGCCGTACATGGCGGTTTCGTACTCGCCCATCAGGCGGACAAAGGCCTCCTTGTCGCCGTTCTGGGCTTTTCTGACCCAACGTTCTATAATGGTTCTCACCGCTTTCAAGTGGTGTAATGAAAAGAAGAAAGGAAAAAGGCCGGAAAACCCGGGAAAGACGGCATTCTTCCAAATAATACTTGCAATACCTGTTTTTATGGATAAGAGCCCCCGGTGGTCTCCTTCCATTGCAATATTGTAAACGCGCTTGAAATCAGTAGATAACCGCGGTTCAAGGAACAAAAGGGTGAAAGCCTCTAAAGGAATGGACCGCTTTAGCGCCGCATGAACGCATAGTAAACGCCCTTGAAAATCGGTACATACCTCTTTTGAACCGCGTTAACTATACTCCTGTGAATTAGACGGTTTCCCGCTCCGCCAGGTAAGCTCATTCTGAAAAAAAGAGCGCCGCCCGCGCTCTTTTCCTCTATTCCCGGTAATTTTTCGCCAGCCCGCCCTCGCTGGTCTCCCGGTATTTACTAAACAGGTCCCGCCCGGTCTCATACATGGTCTTTATTACCATGTCAAAGCTGATCTTCCGGGTATAGGTCAAAAAATTTGCCAAACTTAAGGCATTGATGGCCCGCATACCCGCCACGGCGTTGCGCTCGATGCAGGGGATCTGCACCAGCCCCCCAATGGGGTCGCAGGTCAGGCCCAGGTGGTGCTCCATAGCCACCTCGGCCGCGTATTCAATCTGGTCCAGGTCCATGTGATACACCTCGGCCAAGCCCGCCGCCGCCATGGAGCAGGCGCTGCCAATCTCTGCCTGGCACCCGCACTCCGCCCCGGAAATAGAGGCGTTGGTCTTGATCACATTGCCCACAAGCCCGGCCACAGCCAGGCCCTTTAACATGTCCCGGTCAGAAAAGCCCTGCTGCTCCTGTTTATACAGCATCACGGCGGGCAGCACCCCGCAGGCCCCGCAGGTGGGGGCTGTAACAATGGTGCCGCCCCCAGCGTTCTCTTCGCTGACGGCAAAGGCGTAGGCGCACACCTTGCGGTTTTCCCGGGTCTCTTTGCTCTCGTCCATGTGGCGCTGGCGGTTCAGGTACATGGCCTTGCGCTGCACCCCCAGGCCCCCGGCCAGCTCGCCGTCCTTGCGGATGCCCCTGTATACAGCCTCTTTCATCACCTCCCACACTTCGGAGAGGTACTCCCAAATCTTCGGCCCCTCGCACTGCTCTACATACTGCCACAGGTAAAGGTCCTTCTCCCGGCAGTAGTCCTTAATTTCGCTAAAGGTGCGCAGGGGGTACACCTGGGGCGGGTCGGCCTGGGCCTGGCCCTCAATCTGTATCTTGCCGCCCCCCACGCTGAACACCCGCCAAAAGCCCAGGCGCTCCCCACGTAGGAAAGCCTCCAGCTCCATGGTGTTGGGGTGGGGCAGGTTCTCGGTCTCTGTGTCAAAGAGAATACGGGCTGGCAGGGGCTCCAGGGCCTCTTTTACCGCCACGTCCGTGAGGTGGCCCCGGCCTGTCTTGGCCAAAGAGCCGTATAAAGTTACCTGAAAACTGTCGGCCTGGGGGTACGCGGCCTGAAAGCGCTGGGCCGCCCGGCCCGGCCCCATGGTGTGGGAGCTGGAAGGCCCCCGGCCAATGCGGTAAAGTTCGGTTAAAGATTCCATGGGAAGCCTCCTGAAAATAAAGTATGGGTCTTGAGAGCAGCGAAACGGCTTCGAGGCAGGGCCAGGCGGAACCGCTGGCGTGAAAGCGGCGGGAAAAGTTTCGCCAGCCTTTTCAAAAGCTGCGAGGTTTGGAGCAGAGCTCCAAGGTCTTGCCGCGGTGCGTGGCACGAAGGCCGTTTAATACTCCCGGGCCCTTCCGGGCCCATCATGCGCGCAGGGCGCGCTTTGTCTGCCAGGGGAAGGCCTCCGGGCGCACAGGCCGCGCCCTTCGGCAAGACCGTGGAGCGCCGCTCCACCACCTCGCCGGGGGAAATCCTTTCCCCCGGACCTCCTGCCGCATTCTGCGGCTAAATTTGCCGAAAAGTCTGGTGCAATATCCTATCGGTACAAGTTCTTAGTCCACCAGCCCTACCTTGCGGTACACCTTCCGCAGGGTGCGCTGGGCCAGGGCCTGGGCCCGGGGGGCGTTGTCGTGGTAGGTCTTTTCCAAAAAGGCCTTGTCCGCCACAATCTCCTTGTACCGGTCCTGAATGGGCTTTAGCTCGCTGATGACCGCCTCGGCCACAGCGGGCTTGAAGTCTCCGTAGCCCTTGCCCTCAAATTCGCCCTCAATTTCCTCCATAGTCTTGCCCGTAATGGCCGCGTAAATGCCCATCAGGTTGTTGACCCCGTCCTTGCCCGGGGCAAAGCGCACTTGGCTCTCGCTGTCGGTAACGGCGCGCTTGAACTTGCGCATAATGGTGTCCGGGTCGTCCAGAACAGAGATGTTGCCGTTCTGGTTCTCGTCAGACTTGGACATTTTATTGGTGGGGCTTTGCAGGGACATGACCCGGGCCCCGTGCTGGGGAATCAGCGGCTGGGGCACGGTAAAGGTGGGGCCGTACACGCCGTTAAAGCGCTCGGCAATGTCCCGGGCAATCTCCACATGCTGTTTCTGGTCCGCGCCCACGGGGACAAAGTCCGCCTGGTACAGCAGAATATCCGCCGCCATCAGGCAGGGGTAGGTGAAGAGCCCGGCGTTGATGTTGTCTGCGTGCTTTTGGGACTTGTCTTTAAACTGGGTCATGCGGGAGAGCTCGCCAAACTGGGTGTTGCAGCTAAGAACCCAGGCCAGCTGGGTGTGCTCCGGCACGTGGCTTTGGATAAAGAACAGGGTGCGGCTTACGTCAAAGCCCATGGCCAGCAAAAAGGCGTAGGCCTCTTTGGTGTAGCGGCGCAGCTCGGCGGGGTTTTGGCGCACGGTAAGGGCGTGGAGGTCCGCCAGGGCGTAGACGCAGTCATAGCCCTCCTCTTGAAAGCGCAGGTGGTTGCGCAGGGCCCCCAGGTAGTTGCCCAGGGTAAAGGTGCCTGTGCACTGGTACATGCTAAGGATGCGCTTTTTTTGTTCCGTATTTTCCATTTGGGATTCGCTCCTTGTTTGATTGATGAGGACGGGCCGGGGGCTCCGAAAAGCCCCTGGCCCCAATGTTTTTTCCGCTGGTTTTAGCCCGCCATCTCTTTGGCCAGCTGGCCTAGAATTTTAACGCCTTCCCGCAGCTGTTCATCCGTGGGGGTGGAAAAGTTTACCCGGAACGCCTGGCAGGGCTGGCTCTCGTCCGTCAAAAAGGCCGTGCCCGGCACCACGCACACCTTTCTCTCGGCCCCGCGCTTTACAAAGTCCAGCATGTCGATGCCATCCGGCAGCACGCACCAGGCAAACAGCCCGCCCTCAAAGGAGTTCCAGGTAATTAGCGGCGCAAAATGCTCTTCCATGGCCTTTAGCAGCACCCCGCTTTTCCGGCGGTAGATGTCCCGCAGCCGCTGAATGTGGGCCTCGTAATCGCAGCCGGTCATAAACTGGTGGCAGACTATTTGGGCCCAAATATTGCTGTGTACGTCCTCGCCCTGCTTGCACACCACCATTTTCTGGATCAGCTCTTTGGGGCCAATGGCGTAGCCCACCCGCATACCGGGGGAGACCACCTTGGAAAAGGACCCGGCGTACATCACCACGCCCTCTTGGTCAAAGCTTTTAATGGCGGGCAGGTCCTCCCCGGCAAAGCGCAGGTCGCCATAGGGGTTGTCCTCCAGCACCACCACGCCGTGGTCCCGGCAGAGCTCGTACACCCGCTTCCGCTTTTCCAGGCTCATGGTAATGCCAGAGGGGTTCTGGAAATTGGGAATGGTATAAAAGTACTTGACGTTTTTCTCTGTGCGAAGGGCCCGCTCCAGGCCCTCTATACTAACGCCGTCCGCCTCCATGGGAATGCCGCACAGCTTGGCCCGGTAAGAGCGAAAGGTGTTCAGGGAGCCGATAAAGCTGGGGGCCTCGCATAAAACGCCGTCGCCTTCATTAAGCAGGGTTTTGGTAAGCAGGTCCATCACCTGCTGGGCCCCGCTGGTAATCAGCACATCGTCCCCGGGGCCGCCCACCCGGTGCTTGTTCTCCATGTATTCGGCCAGGTGCTGCCGCAGGGGGGCGTAGCCCTCGGTCACGCTGTATTGCAGGGCCTCCATGGGGGTATGGGCCAGCAGCTTTTGGGAGATGGCCTCAATGTCCTTATAGGGGAAAGCGTCGGGCGCGGGATTTCCCGCCGAGAGGGGGATAATCCCCGGGGCGGAGGAGTTCTTGAGAATTTCCCGAATGGCCGAGGGCTTTAAGCTTTTAACGCGTTCTGAAAAGGCGTAGTTCATGTGGATTCTCTCTTTTCTAAGGGGTATTTTCGTGTTGCCGGGGTCTCTATTGGGAAAAAACACAGGGGCGCGCCGCCTTAAACGTTAAACCGGAACAGCACAATGTCCCCGTCCCGCATCACGTACTCTTTGCCCTCTGACCGCACCAGGCCCTTTTCCTTGGCAGCGGCCATGGTGCCGCACGCCATCAGCTCGTCAAAGCCAATGACCTCGGCCCGGATAAAGCCCCGCTCAAAGTCCGAGTGGATTTTTCCCGCCGCCTGGGGGGCCTTGGTCCCTTTGAGAATGGTCCAGGCCCGTACCTCCGGCTTTCCGGCGGTAAGGTAGGAGATAAGCCCTAAAAGGGAGTAGCAGGCGGTAATCAGCCGGTCCAGGCCAGACTCGCTAAGGCCGAGGTCGGCCAAAAACAGCTGCTTTTCCCCTGGCTCCAGTCCGGCTATTTCCGCCTCAATTTGGGCGCAGATGGGCAGCACGGCGGCGTGTTCCTTTTGGGCGGCGTCCTTTACCGCCTGGTAAAAGGGGTTATCCTCCATGCCGTTTTTAAAGTCCGCCTCGCTGAAGTTGGCGGCAAAAATAATGGGCTTGTTGGTAAGCAGGGAAACCGAGGCCAGCCACCGCGCCTCTTCCTCGTTGCATTCCACGCTGCGGGCGCTTTGGCCCGCCTCCAAAGCGGCGTGGACCCTTTGGAAAAAGTCCAGCTCCGCCTGGTACTTTTTGTCAGACTTTAGGAGCTTCCTGGTTTTGTCAATGCGCCGGTCCAGCACCTCAATATCTGAAAGAAGCAGCTCCACGTCAATGGTCTCAATATCCCGGGCAGGGTCAATGCTGCCCTCTACGTGGATAATGTCCCCGTCCTCAAAGCAGCGCACCACGTGAACCACGGCGTCTACCTCCCGGATATTGGAGAGGAACTTGTTGCCCAGGCCCTCGCCTTTGGAAGCGCCCCGCACCAGCCCGGCAATGTCCACAAACTCAATGGTGGCAGGGGTAAACTTTTCCGGCTGGTACATTTCGGCCAGCGTATCCAGGCGGCGGTCCGGCACGGCCACCACGCCCACGTTGGGCTCAATGGTGCAAAAGGGGTAATTGGCGGACTGGGCCCCGGCGTTGGTAATGGCGTTAAATAGAGTGCTCTTGCCCACGTTGGGCAGGCCGACGATACCTAATTTCATGAGTTTTCACGTCTCCTTGCTATGAGGTTCAATACCGCCCAACGCAAGCGCTGGACCTTTAGTCGCGGAGTCGGGCAAAGCTGCGCCCTCCCTGGGTGGTATGGGTCAGCCGAGCCAGCGCGTTCCTCTGGGCGCAGCGCAAGCGCTGCACCTTTAGTCGCGGAGTCGGGCAAAGCTGCGCCCTCCCTGGGTGGTATGGGTCAGCCGAGCCAGCGCGTTCCTCTGGGCGCAGCGCAAGCGCTGCACCTTTAGTCGCGGAGTCGGGCAAAGCCCCGCCCTCCCTGGGTGGTATGGGTCAGCCGAGCCAGCGCGTTCCTCTGGGCACTCCCGGCGCGGCCCCTCTTTTTTTGCTTTAGCCAATACGGGCCCCACTCCTTCGGCCCCTGTCCGCGCTGGCTGGGCCAGAAGCTAACACCGGCAAGTGAGCTCAAGCGAACGCCCCCGCGGCTAATGGTCCAGCGCTTGCGCTGGCGAACGCCCCTGCGGCTAATGATGCAACGGTTGCGCTGCCGGAAGCCCCCAGAGGAACGTGTTGGCTCCGCTAGAAGATACCACCGGCGAGTGAGCCCAAGCGAACGCCCCCGCGGCTAATGGTCCAGCGCTTGCGCTGGCGAACGCCTCCGCGACTAACGATGCAACGCTTGCGTTGCCCGCGACGAATGCTCCAGCGCTTGCGCTGGATTGGTTTAGAACCAGCGGGCTTCGGTCATTTTGTTCTCAAAGGTGATGGAGCGTTTTAGAATGTCACAGGCTTTTACCAGTCCCTCATTCTGGCTCATCAGGCTGTCCTCGTGCTCAATGGACAGCACGTAGTCATAACCTACCATGCGCAGCTGGCTGACAAACTGCTTCCAAAACAGCTCGTCGTGGCCATAGCCAATGCTGCGGAAAATCCAGGAGCGGTTCAGCTCGTCCCCATAGGACAGGGTGTCCAGGGTGCCGTTTACTGGGGCGTTGATGGGGTCGATGATGGCGTCCTTGGCGTGTACATGGAAGATGGCCTCCCCGCCCAGGGCGCGGATCACCTTGATGGGGTCCATGGCCTGCCAGAACAGATGGCTGGGGTCCAGGTTTGCGCCAATTTCTGGACCTACGGCCTCCCGCAGGCGCAGCATGGTGCGGGTGTTGTGTACACAGAAGCCCTGGTGCATCTCCATGGCAATCTTGTTTACACCGTGGCTTTTGGCAAAGGCCACAAAGTCCTTCCAGTATGGGATGAGCACTTGGTTCCATTGCCACTCCAGCACCTGGGGGAACTCGTTGGGCCAGGCGCAGACAATCCAGTTGGGGTTTTTGCTCTCGGGGCAGTCGCCCGGGCAGCCGGAGAAGGTGTTGATTTGGTGGATGCCCAGCTTTTCGGCCATCAGCACCGCGTTATGCAGGTCGTCGTCAAACTGCTTCGCGATCTCCTTGTCCGGGTGAATGGGGTTGGCGTGGCAGGAAAGGGCGCTGATCTCCAGTCCGGACTCCTTGACGGTGTCCACAAACTCCTGAAACTTCCCTTCGTCATGAAGCAGTACGCCGGGGTCGCAGTGGTCTTTGCCGGGATAGCCGCCGCAGCCGATTTCTACCATCTGCGCGCCTAAGCCTTTAAAGTAGGCCAGGGCCTCTTTGAGTGGGGTACTACCGATTACATTGGACAGTATGCCTAATTTCATAGGGAAACACTCCTTGGTTTTAAACTGCCGGGGGAAAGAACGGGCGGGTTCCTCCAGCGTAGAATCTATTTATATTATACAGAAGGCCAAGGGGAAATGCAAGCGGCCCCGGAAATTTTGTGGCGGGGGCGGGGGGATGGGCATAGAATAGGGAAAAAGGGGAATATCCCCCCTTGCAAATCCACTGGGTTTTTGCTAAAATATCTCCATTCGCGCCAGTTAGGAGGAGCTTCTTCTATGGATCAAACCCTTTCTTACCGCCCCACCCGCATGGCCTGTTACCGCGGGTACATAGTGCAGGGCATTGTTAATAACCTAAGCCCCCTGTTTTTTGTGATTTTCCAGCGGGATTTCGGCATTTCCTACGCCATGATCTCGTCCCTGATTCTTTTCAATTTTGTCACGCAGATTGTGGTGGACCTGGTGTGCATGAAGCTAATTGACCGCACTGGCTACCGGGCCGCCACGGTGACCGCCCATGTTTGCTGCACGGCGGGCCTGGTGATGCTGGGCCTTTTGCCCCGGCTGCTGCCCTGGCCCTTTTTGGGGCTGATGATTGCCACCATGGTTACAGCCGTGGGCGGAGGGATTATCGAGGTGGCGGTCAGCCCTATCGTTGACTCCCTGCCCAGCGAGGCCAAGGACGCCAAAATGAGCCTGCTCCACTCCTTCTACTGCTGGGGCCAGGTGGGGGTGGTATTGCTTACCACTGTGGCGGTGCGGGCTATTGGCCAAGGGCTGTGGTGGGTTTTGCCCTTAGTGTGGGCTTTGCTGCCCCTGTACAACACCTTTTCCTTTCTGCGGGTCCCCCTGTGTTCCACCGTGCCGGAAGAGGAAAAAACACCCCTGGCTAAGCTGTGGCGGTCAAAGTTATTCGCGCTTTCTATGGTGCTTATGCTGTGCGCCGGGGCCAGCGAGCTGGCTATGAGCCAGTGGAGCTCTCTTTTTGCCGAGCAAGCCCTTGGGGTGCCGAAAATTTTGGGCGATCTGCTGGGGCCCTGCCTGTTTGCGGTGTTCATGGGCATTGGCCGTACTATATATGGGGTATGGGGCACAAAACTGAACCTGTATAAGGCGCTGATGGCCACAGCGGTTCTCTGTGTGCTGTGCTATCTGGGGGCTGCGTTGTTTCCCGTGCCCTTGCTGGCCCTGCTTAGCTGCGCACTGTGCGGGTTCTCCATCAGCCTGATGTGGCCAGGGGTGCTTAGCTCTACGGCCCAGACCTATCCCAAAGGGGGCGCGGCCATGTTTGGGCTCTTGGCAGTGTGCGGAGACATCGGCTGCTCTACAGGGCCGGCCCTAACGGGAATGGTCAGCGAATGGGCGGGCCTGCGCCTGGGAATGCTTAGCGCCGCGGTGTTTCCCATTGTCCTGATCTTCTGCCTGGTGGGGCTTTCCCGCACCAGGGTCGGCGGCGCGCCCCAGCCGCCCCAGTGAACGGCATTGCAAACCCTTTGGGCAGATATAAGGATGTGGCCGGTGATGGACCCGTAAAGTTTTGCGGCGGAGGCTTGACATTTTTGCCAGGGGGAGATATAATAAATTTCAACCGGCACGGGTAGGAATGAGGGCATGGTTTGAAAACATAAGAAACCGCCGCCCCTTTGTGTTGGAAGCGGTTTCTTTCTGTGTGGAAAAACCAGGTCAAGGATATAAGGATTGACCGGGCTGGACCAGCCAAGCGACAGCAATTTTTCTTCATGAAAAATGGACAGAGCCGCGGTTCCCCCGGATTTCTTAAACAAGGTGAGAGTCTGGCGTTTCTTCTGTTTGGAAACAAGCGCTGGGCGGATAAAGAATATAGTGGTTTTGTGCCCAAAACTACACTTAGAGAAGGGGTCATAACGGGTCCGCACGGGAAATTTTGTGGGGTGAGAGGAACCCGGAAGGCCGGGAGGCCTTGAAAACACTGGGAGTTTTGGAGTTGGGTGGGCAGAGATTTGGCTGGGTTCTAAGAGGAATTCTAAGATAGCAAATAACACAATTTCATACACGGAGATGTACCCAAGTGGTTGAAGGGTCCGCACTCGAAATTCTGTGGCGTGAGTGGAACGGGAGAGGCCGGAAAGCCTTGAAAGCACTGGGAGTTTTGGAGTTGGGTGGGCAGAGATTTGGCTGAGTTCTAACGGGAATTCTAAGATAGCAAATAACACAATTTCATACACGGAGATGTACCCAAGTGGTTGAAGGGTCCGCACTCGAAATGCGGTAGGTCGGGAGTTCCCCGGCGCAAGAGTTCAAATCTCTTCATCTCCGCCAAAAGGAGACAAAAGCATTTTAGAGGCTTTTGCCTCCTTTTTTATGTTCCAAAATTCTATAGATGAAACAAAAATCGTGAGATAATATCATAATCTGCGCTTTTTGAGTTCTTTAATCTATTGGAAGCGCCTGATAAGTCACTAATAATCATGTTCAGTAAAGATAGAAAGAGAAATTAACACCACTAATTTGTAGGTTCTACTTGAAAACGCTCGAGCAACCCACTATAATGTAAGAAAGGAAGATACCCGTGAAGCTGTCCACATTGGAATCAAAGATTTTTGGCAAGGTATGCTATGGCTTTCGGCGTGACAAGAACAAGCGGATAGAAATAGTTGAGCATGAGGCCGAAATCGTGCGGGAGATATTTGCCCTTTACCTGTCAGGAAACAGTTTGGAAAAAATTCAGGAGCATTTACACAAGCAAGGTATTCCTTCTCCATCTGGGAGAAAGGTGTGGAGCCGTGACGTGCTGAACAAGCTGTTAAACAATTATAAGTACACGTTTGGCGTTATCGACCACGCTATTTACTTTGCTGTAGAGGAAATAAAATCGAGTCGGTGCAGAAACCCAAATCAAGATTCTGGGAGTAATTAAGTATTAAAAAACTATAATTGAACTACAAAATGATGCACCCGCATAATTGGTAGAATTAAGGAGAAAATATGGATATTAACAATACTGAAATTGTGACTAAAGTTGCTACAGGTTTAATAGAAGACGCAATCAAATGTTCATGGGGAAAGGTTAAGAAATGGTTTAAGGATATAGATGCTAAGGATTCCGTGCGATATGGCGATGCCTATGAGCAGTATTTGGATAATACATATCGAAAATATAGCAAAATCAAGACAATAATCTATCGTCGTTCTCCTAGAAATTTATATGACTTTTACGAATGCATAGGCGTACGGTATGAGGGGAAAACTATTGATACTAGCACCATTAATAACCTCTTAGAAATCGGGAAAAAATAATTATTACCGGAACCGGAGGAACTGGGAAATCAATTCTTTTCAAGCATCTATATTTGGATACAATTATGTCAACAGGATATATTCCTGTTATGATTGAACTCAGAAGTTTTAATTCCTTTGAAATCAAATCTGGGGCTATAGAAGAAACCATTTATAATACACTAGTAGAGAATGGATTTCCTCTAGAACGTGAATACTATGAATACAGCATGAGAGAAGGTGGATATGTCATTTTATTAGATGGGTTTGACGAACTTAATAGAGATAAATCCACAAGACTTTCTTCTGAAATAAAAAGCTTATCAGATAAATATCGTGAAAATTGTTATCTGATCTCTTCTAGACCATCTGAACAGTTTATTGGGTGGAATGACTTTCTGGAAACTGAAACTAAACCGCTAAGCAAACAACAAGCAATTAGTTTAGTTGATAAAATTGATTTTGACGAATCCGTAAAAGCAATTTTTTGCAAAGAGTTGGAAAATGTTTTGTTTGACAAATATAAATCATTCTCAGAAAATCCTCTGTTGCTTAATATTATGTTGCTTACTTTTAATAACAATGCTGCTATTCCAGATAAATTGAATGATTTTTACGATCAGGCCTTTGCGACCCTTTTCAATATGCATGACGCAACTAAAGATGCATATGTTAGAGACATAAGAACTCAGCTTGGATGTGATGATTTTAAATTAGTTTTTTCTTATATCTGCTTTAAATCATATTTCTATTCGGAATACGAATTTACTGAGATGCGAATGAGAGAATATATTTCTATGGCAAAGGAAAAATATAGCCAATTTAGATTTACTGTGGATGAATTCCTTGATGATCTCGTCTCGTCAGTATGCATGATTATCAAAGATGGACTGCACTATCATTTTGCGCATCGCTCTTTCCAAGAATATTTTGCTGCATGGTACACCTGTAAATTGACAGACAATATACAGTCCAAACTTTTATCAAACTGGCTCAAAGAATCTGACACCGTTATCACAGATTTATATTTTAATATGCTATTTAATATGCAATCCGAAAAAGTGAATAAAATAGTCTTCGCTCCAATTTTGGGACAAATAAAAAAGAAGTATACTGATTTGGGATTTACCATAGGTTTTTTGAAATCACTTTTCCACGGAGTGATTCTTAAAACATATCGGCACGATGGTGCGATGCGAAAATCTCTGTCTCTTGCAATAAATGATAAACAGAAATGTTATACTTTAAAGTTGACTTGTATTCTCAATGGATATGACTTTCCACCAGCAAACGCTGAAGCCGAAGAAAAGGTTTTTGATTGTCATAAAAATCAAGTAAATGAGCAACTATCCCCGCAAAATAAAGCATTTCCCCGCATTTCTTGAGGATTGCAACCCCCATTTACTACTTATTTACTACTGGGGAATGAGCCTTGATACGGTAAAATACCAAGAAATGCAAAGTTACAGTTTTGACCGAACTTCCCCATAACGGTATAATGAAGCCAAGAAAGGACGGTGGACGGTATGAGGGAAAAGACCACTCACTTATATGTAGACAGCAGGGAGCGGACATTACTCTTACATAGCCTTGTGGAGCTGAAAAACCAGCTCATACAGCAGGGCAAATACGGGGACTGCGTTGGCGAGATTATCTTCAAGGTAGCCAACGCCCCGATAAAGAAAGTGAAAATCGAATATGTCTAAGGCACACCACCATGAAGCCGCTTATTCTTATGGATTTTAAGAGTAAGCGGCTTTTTTGCGTCCTGCGTCCTCTGGTACAGTTACATAGCCGCCTTGACAAAGCGGCTAAATCTATGCGAAAGGAGGACGCATCCTATGTCAAATTGCAAAGTAATCGCTTTAACCAATCAGAAAGGCGGTGTCGGCAAGACCACTACGGCGGTCAATCTGGGCGTAACTCTGGCACAGCAGGGCAAGAAAGTCCTGCTCATTGATGCCGATGCACAGGCAAATCTAACTATGTCGCTCGGCTATCACAGACCAGACGATTTACAGGTCACTCTCTCCACCATCATGCAGGACATCATAGACGATAAATCCGTTGATGTCGCCCAAGGCATCCTGCACCACAGCGAGGGCGTTGACCTGCTCCCGTCCAACATTGAGCTGTCGGGACTGGAAGTAAGGCTGATTAACGCCATAAGCCGTGAAAGCGTGCTGAAAACCTGCATAAGCGAGGTCAAGAAGAATTATGACTATGTACTCGTGGACTGTATGCCGAGCCTTGGTATGCTCACTATCAACGCACTGGCGGCGGCTGACAGCGTGGTTATCCCCACACAGCCCCACTATCTTTCTGCCAAAGGCTTAGAGCTGTTGCTTCGCTCCGTGTCGAAAGTCAGACGGCAAATCAATCCCCCTCTGCGGATTGACGGCATCCTTATGACGATGGTAATGCCCCGCACGAACATCTCCAAGGAAATCACCGCCACGGTAAGGAGTGCCTATGGGCAGAAAATCAAGGTGTTCGATACCCAGATACCACACTCCATCCGTGCCGTGGAAGCCACCGCAGAGGGGAAAAGCATCTTTGCCTACGACAAAGGCGGCAAGGTAGCCGCAGCTTATGAGCAGTTCGGAAAGGAGGTGGCAGAGCTTGGCGAGAAGCAGAGAAAGCAAAATCGAGCTGACCGCATACGATGACCTATTTGAGACAGACCAGAGCCGTGAAGAAGCCAACCTAAGCAAGATACGGGACATTCCCCTTGCGGAGATTGACGAGTTCCCAGACCACCCATTTAAGGTCTTAATGGACGAGGACATGGAGCAGCTTGTTGACAGCATCAAGCGGAGCGGCGTGATGACGCCTGCCACCGTCCGCATGAAAGAGGACGGGCGTTATGAGCTTATCAGCGGTCACAGACGGAAAAAGGCTTGCGAGCTTGCAGGGCTTGAAACGCTGAAATGCGAGGTCAAGGAGCTTACCCGTGACGAGGCGATTATCGTCATGGTGGAGAGCAATCTCCAGAGAACCACCATTCTGCCGAGTGAGAAAGCCTTTGCGTACAAGATGCGGCTTGAAGCTATGAACAGGCAGGGAGAAAGAAGCGATTTAACTTCTTCTCCACTGGATAATAAGTTGAAAGGGACAACATCTGCACAACAAATAAGCCAGAAAAGTGGTGACAGCCAACCACAAATTTACCGCTATATCCGCCTAACCGAGCTTGTCCCCGAAATCCTGCAAATGGTAGATGAACGCCAGATTGCGTTCCGTCCTGCGGTGGAATTATCCTATCTCACCGAGGGACAGCAGTACACCCTGCTTGAAGCGATGGAGTACAGCGATGCCACGCCCTCGCTTGCACAGGCTATCAAGATGAAGAAATTCATGCAGGAGGGCAAGCTCACCAATGAGGTTATCCAGAGCATCATGCAGGAGGAAAAGCCCAACCAGAAAGAAAAGCCCGCCTTCAAGGACGAGAGGATAACCAAGCTCATCCCCAAGTCCATCCCCAGAGGGCAGGAAACGGACTTCGTTGTCAAGGCGTTGGAGTTCTACAACCGCCACTTGCAGCGGAGCAAGGACAGGGAAAGGTAGGATAATCCGCACACCGAGGGCGAAGTCTGCCCTTTTGCGGCATGGGTGGATAGCCACGGAATCGGCTTTCCCCCTCTCCACACCTCTCCCCCTTGATACTGCCAAGACTATCCGAGAAAAAGAATTTATCCAAGCTGTCCAGTCGGGCAGCTTTTTTCGTTCAGTCTGGCAAACAACAATCCAGATTACAGGAGGTAACTATGAGAATCCCTAAATTTTTCAGAAAGGCTACGGCTTTCGTCATGGCTGCGGTCACGGTGCTTTCGATGCTGCCCGCAACCACGGCGTTTGCGGCAGGCGACATCGGCACGATTTCCTTTTCCATGACCTATGACAGCGGCGGGAACGCCATGCGGTACAATTCCAGTGCCAATATTGGCGGCTACACCGCAGGCGGCACGGGCAAATACAAGTACCGCATGTCCGTGGACGGCGAGACGGCGTTCTGCATCCAGCCCGGTGTACCGCTAAAGACGGGCAACACCCTAAGACGGGCTTCCTCGGACGCATGGAACGCCCTCTCGGACAGCCAGAGGAAAGCCGTTGGGCTTGCCCTGCTCTACGGATACCAGGGCAACCGCCACAACCTCACGGGGAGCGATGACGAGAAATGGCTCGCCACCCAGACCCTCGTGTGGGAGTTCGTCACGGGATGCCGTGAATCCACTGGCTCCTACCGCCAGACGAGCAGCACCATCTACAGCCTGCACTTCGGCTCCAATTACGCCAATGACGGGGCGAGGGCTGCCTACGACCAGATTGTGTCCCTCATGGCGAACCACAACACCATACCGAGCTTTATGTCGGGCGGTGAGAATGACATCACGAGGGAGCTTGCCTACAAGGACGGGAAATATTCCCTCACCCTCAACGACAGCAACGGCGTACTCTCCGATTTCAGCTTTGCAAGCTCCGATGCCAACGTGAGCGTCACAAGGTCTGGGAACACGCTGACCATCAGCTCCACGAAAGCCATCGGCGGCACGGTACGCATCACCGCCACCAAGGACGGCGTACCCACGGTAGACAGCGGGGCGAAGATGATTGCCTACGGCGACCCGAACCTGCAAGACTTGGTGACGGGCGTGGAGAATGTCGGCGGCGTAAGGGCGTATCTCAACATCGAGACCCCCACCGGCACGATAGCCCTCAAAAAGACTTCCGAGGACGGCGTTGTGGCAGGCATTTCTTTCCACATCAAGGGTGACGGCTTCGACAAGACCGTAAAGACGGACGCAGAGGGCAACCTCACCGTGGAGGGCTTGTTCCCCGCCACCTACACCATCACCGAGCAGAGCATTGACCGCTATGAGCCGCAGCAGACCCAGACCGTGACCCTCATCGGCGGCAGGACGACCACCGTGAACTTCAACAACGTCTTGAAGCGTGGCAGTCTGGAGGTGGTAAAGACTTCCGAGGACGGCATCGTGGAGGGCATGAAGTTCCACCTTTTCGGCACGTCCCTAAGCGGTCTCCCCGTGGACGAGTATGCCGTCACCAATGCAGACGGCGTGGCAAGGTTTGAGAACGTGCTTATCAGCGGCGACACCCCCTATGTACTGGAGGAAGTGGATACCGCCATCCGATACGTTGTGCCTGCGACCCAGACCGCCCCGATTGAATGGAAAAAGGTCACGAGCCGCAGCTTCGTGAACGTGCTGAAGAAGTTCAACGTCACCGTGGCAAAGACGGACGTGGAGACGGGAACGCCGCAGGGGGACGCTTCCCTTGCAGGTGCGGTCTACGGCATCTATAAGGGCGAGGAACTGATTGACACTTACACCACCGATGAAAACGGGCAGTTCACCACCAAGTATTATGTCTGCGGCAATGACTGGAGCATCCGTGAGATTTCCCCGTCCGAGGGCTATCTTCTGGACGGAATCATCCACCATGTAGGCGCAGAAGCCGAGCTTTATACCGTGGAATACAATTCTGCCAAGAATGATGTGAACGAGCAGGTCATCAAGGGGAACATCGCCATCATCAAGCACACCGACAACGGCGAGACCCAGATTGAAACACCCGAAACGGGAGCAGTTTTTGAAGTCTACCTCAAATCCGCAGGCAGCTATGAAGCCGCAAGGGAAACCGAGCGTGACATCCTCACCTGCGATGAGAACGGCTTCGCCCAGACCAAGGACATGCCCTACGGCATCTACACCGTGGAGCAGACCTCTGGGTGGGAGGGGCGTGAGCTGATGAAACCCTTTGACGTATTTATCAGCAAAAACAGCAACACCTACCGCTACCTTATCAACAACGCCAACTTTGAGAGCTATATCAAGGTGGTGAAGAAAGATGCGGAGACGGGCAACACCATCCCCTATGCAGGCGTGGGTTTCCAGATTTACGACCCCAACGGTGAGCTTGTCACCATGACATTCACCTACCCCGAAGTGACCACCATCGACACCTTTTACACCACGGCGGACGGAGACCTCATCACGCCCCAGACTTTGGAATACGGCACGGGCTATTCCCTTGTGGAAGTGCAGGCTCCGTATGGCTATGTCCTAAACTCCGAGCCAGTCTATTTTGACGTGGTGCAGGAGAACTCCGAGGAAGAAAGCGGCATCACCGTCATCGAGGTGGTACGCTCCAACACCGCACAGAAAGGCACAATCACCGTAGGGAAGTCTGGCGAGGTATTCAGCACCGTATCTGGCACAAAGGGGCTGTACCAGCCGATTTTCTCCGTGGCAGGTCTGGAGGGTGCGGTCTATGAGATTACCGCCGCCGAGGACATTTACACTTTGGACGGCACTCTCCGAGCGTCCAAGGGCGAAGTGGTTGACACCGTTACCACAGGTGCGGACGGCACGGCGAAGTCCAAGGAGATTTACCTTGGGAAATACGAAGTAAAGGAAGTCACCGCCCCGTTTGGCATGGTATTGAATAGCGAGGTACACTCCGTTGAGCTTGTCTACGCAGGGCAGGAAATCGCCGTCACCGAAACTGCCACGGACTTCTACAACGAGCGTCAGCGTGTGGAGATTGACCTTGCAAAGAGCCTTGAGACAGACGAAGCCTATGGCGTGGGGACAAACGGCGAAATCCGAGATGTGAGCTTCGGTCTCTACACGGCAGAGGGGCTGACCGCCGCAGACGGTACGGAAATCCCTGCCGACAGCCTGCTTGAGGTGCTTTCCCTTGACGGGAACGGTCACGGGAAGTCAGTCATCGACCTGCCCCTTGGCAACTACTATGTGCAGGAAATGTAAGTTGTAATATTAAATGCGAAAGGACACGAACCCGCCCGAAGGGGCGCGGAACGATCCGGACGCATTTATTTTTTTACCATAAACAGGCCGGAAAATCAAGGGAGGGCGCAAAA
>NZ_JAWXXL010000011.1:0-91443 GCF_034334985.1 Acutalibacter intestini
ACGATGACCGGGTTCTTGCTGTCGTTGATGATTTCAAATTGGATGCCGGAAAAATCCGCGTTGCCCTGGGGCGTGCTACCGGTGATACTGTCCCGCTTTTCAACGGCAATGCCGCCCCGGACCACTTCGTTTTCGGCAGTCACCACATAAATCTTTTTGTGCTCTCTGACCTGCACTGTCTGCTCCGTGAAGGTCTGGAGCATGGATTCATTAGTGGCAACCTCTCGCACGGTATAGGTGCCGTATGGGAGAACCTCGTCCTCCGTGCTCGCATAGCCGCTCTCGTCAGTAACAAGGGTGGTGACCACCTGACCGGGAGCGTAGGTAGTGCCCTCCACCTCTACCGGGTTCCGGCTGCTGTTGACAACCTCAAAGGTGATGCCGGAGAAGTCCGCGTTGCCCTGGGGAGTCTCCCCAGTCTTGCTGTCCCGCTTTTCTACAGCAATGCCGCCCCGAACCACGTCATTCTCTGCCGTGAAGGTGTACATTTTTCCATTCTCGGCAACCGTAACCGGGATTTCCTCGGTGAAAGTTTTGAGCATGGACGCGTTGGTGGACTTCTCGCGGATGAGATAATCACCATAGGGCAGCACATTGGGGCCGGTGGTGGCCACGCCCTGGGCGTTGGTGGTTATAGTGACAGCCACCTCGCCGGGCGCGGCTTTCTTGCCGCCCACCTCCACGGGGTTCGTGGACTTGTTGACGATCTCAAACTGGATGCCGGAGAAGTCCGCGTCGCCCTGGGGACGCTCCCCGGTCTTGCTGTCCCGCTTCTCAACAGAAACACCGCCCCGCATGACCGTATCCGTCACGCTGGCGGTGTTGTCGTTGAACTCATCGTTTGACCCTGCGGGGATCTCGCAGAGCTGGGTGGACACGTCGCTGACCAGATACCCCTCGCCCGCGCTGATCTCCCGGAGCGTCCAGTCCTCTC
This sequence comes from Acutalibacter intestini, assembly GCF_034334985.1. NCBI lineage: Bacteria > Bacillati > Bacillota > Clostridia > Eubacteriales > Acutalibacteraceae > Acutalibacter > Acutalibacter intestini. The sequence continues at coordinate 935 of NZ_JAWXXL010000011.1, forward strand.
CGTAGGGATAGTAGTCCGTGGTGAACTGGCCGTTCTCGTCCGTAGTATATTCCTTGACCAGCTCGTTCTCCTTGTATACACCATACTTAGCGCCAGCCAGAGAGCCGTTGCCCTGGGGTGTGGAGCCGGTTCTGTCGTCTGTTTTGGTGACTGTCACCCGCCAGCGTTTCAGCTTGTTCTCGAAGTGGATGGAGGCTGTCTGGCCCTCGGTCAGCGTAAAGGTTTGCGACTGAGGTTTCACATACTTGTTGGGGACGTTGATTTCTGTGGCGGTGTATGTGATTTTCGAGCCATCGGCGGCATAGATGGGCAGGCCCTCGATGTCGATGTTGCCATTGGCGTCGGTGGTCTTGGTGGTACTGCTGCCATCGCTGCCGGTGATTTGGAACTGGATACCCTCCACCTTGCCGTCCTCGGAGGTCTTGACCAGACCTGCGCTGCCTACCGCGTCGGTCTTGACCTTGATGTAGCAGCGGACCGGTTCGCCACCGTCCGCGTTGTAGGTTGCAAAGTTCTGCTGGGATGGGTCACTGGTTCGCCAGACTGCTACCGCGCCCTTGCCACCAGCTTGAGAATCCACATTGGTGACCGCTGAGGAAGTTTTGGGGCTGAGAATGGCCTCCGTCGATGAGAGGGTAAGTGTGTTTCCATTGGCACTAACCTTCACGCCGGGCAGACAAGCCTCAAAGCGGAAATTATCCAGCACTTTATTGCCATCCGTTACAGTAGCGCTATATTTGGTACCATCCCACTTCATGGTGATGGTGCTGGCTTTGTCTGGCTCCTTATGTGCAAAGCTGGGCACCTTCATGTAGTCGTTAAGCCGTTTCTTGAAATCCCGGTAGTATTCCAAAAACTTGGTGGGATTGTAAGCGTGGGGTGCGCACTTTTCCATATCCTCGTCCACCGCGGCCTCCACGCCGAACAGTCCGTCCCCCTGCATAAAGGCATGGCCGTTTATGGTCTCCCAAATCAGCAGCTGGGTCACAGCCCACTTGTCGCCATTGTCGCTGGGGCCTGCCCAAAAGTCCGCCGCGTTCCACTGGAAGCCCAGGGCCATGATGGTTCCTACCGTATCCTGTGCGTTTACGGTAAGGTCTGTCCAGGTATAGGGGGTTCCGCCTGTAGCGCCTTTTTCATGCTCCAGGCAGTACGCCGCTATGTTTGTGCCGTTAATGAGCATGGTCTTGGCGGGCATCTGGCTCACATATTCTCCCAATGTAGTCAGGGTTCCCACATCTGATTTGAAACAGTAATACCCCATCTGGAGGACGCCAGCCGTGCCCGCTCCCGCGGCGGCCCTGGTCCTGGCCCTTTGAAGGGAGGACCAGATCTGCGTGGCGTCCACCTGGGCCAGCTCGGTTTCATAGGGGCTGTCCGGCTGGGCGGCAGGCTCCGGGCTGGCGCTTGATTCAGCGCTTGGTCCTGGCGTTGAATCAGCCTCCGGTGTGGGGCTGGGTTCTTCATCCTGGCTTGGCTCCGGGGATTCCTCCGGGCTGGGTGTGGCCTCCAGGTCTGGCTGGGGAGCAATGTCCGGCCCGGCGCTGGGTTCGGGCTGGCTGCTCTCTGCGGGGGCCTCGCTGGGCGGGGCCTGAGAGGAGAGAGGTTCATCCGGCGGGGCCTCTGTGGCAAAGGCAGAGTAAGGCAGGCCGCTCAAGCAGAGCATAACGGCCAGAATCAAGGCCAGAGTTCGTTTCATTGTTTTCTGCATATATTTTATTCCTTTCTGATAATTATTATAAGTGTTAAAAGAGAGCACAAAAAAAGGACCTTCTGTTTTTCAGAAGGCCCTTGGCGTTAACCGTCAGTACAGGAGGTAGAATACTCCCGGCTCCGGTTCCGTGAGATAGTATCTGTCTGTGTAGGGATGCAGCTCCAGCAGGTAGTATTCGATTTTCTCCGCTATCCCCTGTGCGCCGCTGTATTGCTCCCAGCGCATAGGGCCTGCCCAGCCAGCGCCCTCATAGCAGAGGCCCCGGTCATACTGAACCGGGCGGGTCAGGTTCAGCGCCGCTTTTATTTCCTGCATTTTCTGACTGTCAGGTTTATCTGCTGGGTGGTAGAGTAAGGCGAAATATCCGTCTTCTTCCTTTGCCGTGATGAAGAAACGATCGCTCGCAGTGCGGGTGAGTGTCTGCTGGATGAGATTGCCTATGGCAGACGAGCTACGGGAGTCGCTTTCTTCATTTTCCCAGCTTCCCGCTGGGACGATAGCACAATCCGATGAATTCAACAGTGTGGGGTCCCACTTGGCGGTCGTGCCATCATAGGAAAAGTAGGGGTCATCGTTCTTGCCATGGAGCACATAGTCCAGAATCTTTTCCGGGTCCTGGTTGGGTTTGAGTTTGGCCCGGACCTCGTCCGTTATGGGAATTCTGGGCGCATCCGGGTCGGGAGAGGGGCTGGGCGTTACATCCGGGCTGGGAGAGGGCGTGGGAGGCTGGGGGTTCTCACTGCCGCCGTTTGCCAACAGTTCCCGGCTGCTGTAGAAGATCTGCGCCACCTGCGCCCTGGTGGCTGTGCCGCTTGGGTCCAGTTTGCCGCCGCTGCCGTTGATGATTCCGTGGGTTATGGCCCATTCCATGGGGTACTTGGCATAGTTGGACACCTTATTCCCATCCGGGAACTGCTCCAGCAGGCCAGCCCGGACCGTCAGGTCGCAGTTTGTGAACTTGGCGTAATTGTAGAGAATCACCGCCATCTGTTCCCGGGTCACGCTCTTGCCGGGGCTGAATTTTCCGCCCCCTGTGCCGTTCACAATGCCGTTCTGCGCGGCCCACTCCACATTGGGGGCGTACCATACCCCGGCTTTCACATCGCTGAAACTGCTTGTGGGATAGTCCTTCGGGTCAATCTTGGCTTTGTTCCCCAACACCGTCACGAACATCCCACGGGTCATGGGTTCTTCCGGGGAAAAGGTGGTCGAGGAGGTCCCGCTGAACAGCTTTTCGCTCACGGCATAGTCCACCGCCGTATAGTACCACTTACCCGGCTTTACGTCCGTGAACTTCTCTGCCGCTGCATTTGCAGGAAAGGGTACGCTCGACAGCATGACTACAGCCGCACCCGCTGCCAAAAATCTTTGAAACAACTTTGACATAGGTTACACCATCCTTTTGTGGTTTGAGAATTTTTCTAACCACAGCATACCGCAAATGGTGTGCCTATGTCCAGCGCTTTTTGAAAATATCCTGCAAAAAATTGCGAGAAATTTGTATGGTTAACCGAACAGCGCAGAATCAGGCTCTTTTACATGGACGGGCCGCAGTCAAAAGGGAGATCGTCCTCCGGGTCGAGATCCTCCGGGGTCGGCGCATATTCCCTCTCCGGCGGGACGTCCTCGTCTCTAAAACTGAGCCTGGCGTCCTCCTGGCGCTGGCCCTGCTGCATGGTCAGTTCGTAGGAGTGGAGTATCTGCCCATACAGGGCCTCCCGCGCCTCTTTCGTGACCGGGAAGAACACCGGGCGGGTCAGCTCGGTGCCGTCCTTGACGTAGCTCTGCTCCGGCTCTTTCACGAACAGGCCGTTCCTGGAATCGAAGATACGGAATCCTCTAACAGCAAAGGCCCCGGCAATGTTGACGTTTGCCGTGGCCTTGAGCTTGCTTTTTGAGCTGCTGATGGGGAAGACGCGGACAGTCAGATCCGGGAGCGGGGGCGGGGCCGGAGCCTCTTGGGGGATTGCCCCGGCGCCGGTCTGGGCCTGTTGGGGAGCGTCCGTCTGGGTGTGTTCTTTTCTCTTTGCCATTTTAACCTCCTGCTATTCTTCATGGCTGTTCTCCGCCCAATCCGCGATGATCTTCGCCGCAGCCTCCAACTGCTGGGCGGGAGAGAGGCTGGTTAGAAACTCAAAGGTCCTCTGGCTCTGGGGGCTGCTCTCAGCATGGTGCATGGCCTGGACCAGCAGTTTGATCATCTGCGGAGGCTCCGTGGAACAATTATCACAGATGCGCTCCCGCTTGATCAGGGCGCAGTCCTCGCTGACTACGGCGAAGCTCACCACGTCACCCCGCGCCATGCCGATGGCGTCCCTCACCTCCTGGGGGATTGTCACCCGGCCGCGTTTGCCGAGAATTCTCAAAGTTTTTTCATCGTTCATTTCCATATATACTTCCTTTCCACCGGGGCAAAGCCCGACAATGATATTTGCTCTGGCAGCACCAGCGATGTATCGTAGTTGGAGATGAGCAGCTCCTGATACATATTCCCAGGGTCGTACCTCTGGGCCAGATTGTTGATGCGCTCGATCTTCTCGATGTAGACCCCCGGCACACTGTACAGCGCCCGGATGGTGTCGCAGTCATTGTAGGACAGTAACCAGCGGGCTTTTATTTCCAGCAGGATCTCTGCCAGCAGCATATGGTCCGGGAAGCCGAACAGATTGCCGTAGTAGTCCTCGGTCAGCACATAGGGAGGGTCCAGGTAGAAGATGGTACCCTCGCTGTCGTGGGTCCGGAGGAGCCGCTCATAGCTCATGTGCTCCACCACCACATACTGGAACCGCTCCGCGACCGCGTCTATCAAGGGGAAAGCCGCCCAGGTGGACCGTGGGCTGGCCCCGAATGATGTTCCTCCTCCGCCGTAGCTCTGCCGGATGAGCTGATAGAAGTCCCGCGCCCAAAGGACAGGGTCCTTGTTGTGCCCTCTGGCAAGCCGGGCCTTAACAGTGTCGAAATCCTCCCGGGAGTTGAGGATGTACCGAAGGGCGGCTTGCAGCTCCTTGGGGTGATCGCGGACCATGCGGAAGAGGTTGACAAGGTTGGAGTTGAAGTCATTGTAAAATTCTTTGGCGGAACGCTCCTTGTTCAGCAGGACAGAGGCCCCGCCGCCGAACACCTCCACATAGGTTCGCTGCCTGTAGTCTGCCGGGAACCGGCTGATAATTGCCCTGCATAGGGCTTGTTTCCCGCCTATCCACGGGATCATGGACTGAATAGTACCACCTCCATTTCTCTGGGTATTTTTACTCTAATGGGCGGCCCCCTGACCATATTTCGCTCACTCCTATTTATCGGTGTTGACCGGGTGCTTGACCCGGTCCTTTTCCTCGGCGCGTTTCGCGCTGTTCCAACCGTCCAGCGTTCCGGTAAGGTAACCAGTGATGCGCCGGATGCGCTCAAATTCGCGGCCCTCGCCAACTGCCTTTTTGCAATACTTCATAGTGACAGCTCCTGCATGGGTTGCTGACCCGCTGCCAGCACATTGGCCCTTTCCTCGATTTCATGCCAGATAGTTTCCTGCTGGCGGCTGTCTTTCCCCTTGACCGTATCGCACAGGTCCGACATGGCGTCCGGCAGTTCCAACAGGGCCTTCGCCTGTTCATCGTCCAGCTCGTTATACTCCATCGTCAGCAGGATGTCCTCCCGCACCAGGTACTCCCATGCTTTATACAAGATTTGCTCGGGAGGGAGGGCCAGCAGTTCATCCCGGAAGGCTGCCTGCTCCTGGCACAGCTTTTCATACAGCTGCTCGTCCGGCGTAGCCTGCTGTTCATTTTGGATTACCGTGAAACTGTCCTCGAAGGGCATAAGGCTCAGCGACCGCCCGTTGTCCCACTTCATGAGCAGGCTTGGCTGGTCGTCTACACCGACTACCGTCCCGCAGAGACCGGGCGGCATATCCCGCTCGTTGTTGCACAGGCTGTGCAGTTGGATTCTCGTCCCCACCGGGTACTGCCGCCTGACCCGCTCAACCTTATTTCTGTCAAAGTTCATCCGGTTTCCTCCCCTCTGTAAATAGCAGCCGGTTGGCCGCACTCAGTCCATAGCCCCGGATCAGCATGGCGGTCTGTATCACCAGGAAGTACCGGGGGGACAGCACACTTGTGTCGGCCAGTTCTGTGAGAGATACCGTCCTGCTGCCTGTGATGATGTCCTTTGCCACTGTGAAGCAGACGTAGGCCATGGCGTCCAAACGCCTGGGCTTTATGGCAGTGATGTCGATTTCATTAGTTCCGATGTGATTCTCGGCCTGATGCCAGAGCCGGGAGTCTGCTGTCAACAAAAAAAGGGCTGCAGTCATCTTGCGACTACAGCCCTTGTGGTACCTGATTTCTTTCTCGAACAGTACGCCGTGGTTATCGTTGCGGAAAACCATATCACATTCCACCCATCTCCAAAATGTTTTTTGACTCAGGCTTCGGCGACGGCCCAGCCAGCCTCGTCTCCCAGATTACCGGGTCATCGTAGTTCCAGTGGTTTATACAGCTCAGTCTCTGCTCAGGTTCGACAAATTTCTGATACAGGCGGGGGAAATAATCCGGCAGGTCGAGGGCCTCATATGGATAATTGATCCCCTTGTTGTACTCGATATGATGTTACTTTGATTTGTTTCCATCGCGCTCTCCTTTCCTCCGCTGCTTTCTCTCCAGATCCTGTTGTATCTCTTTGGCCTCCGGCGGCTCCCGCTGGAAACCGGGGATCTGTTTCATGAAACTTTCGTAAGCCCTGTCTGTTATGCTTTCTGTGAAGTTTGGCATAAAACTTCCTCATCCCTTTCGGTTAAAATTATTTTCGGGCAAAAGAAAAGGGCCAGGAATTTCTTCCTGGCCCACCCGAATTTCTTTATTTATTCTTTCTTTTTCCGCTCTCTTTCTGAACCACGCAGGTTCAGATCCCAAAATCAGGGGTGGCATCCCCCAAAACACGGGATTTTTTACGGCCCTTTTTTGGCCCCTTGAACGCCAAAATTCCCCGGAATTCCGGGGAATTTTGGGGATGGCATCTTTTTTGTTAGGTCATCTTGGTGGACCATCAGGGACTCGAACCCCGGGCCGACCGGTTATGAGCCGGTTGCTCTAACCAACTGAGCTAATGGTCCCTAACAAATAATTGAGCTTATAAAACATCTAGTTTAAGATTATAATACCACATTTCCTTCCAGTTGGCAAGGCCTTTTTTATGAATCATGGATTGAAATTCAACTACTTATACTTATATAAAAAAAACGAGCTGAAGCGTTGGCTTCTTACCCGTCTTTTCAGACTCTTTTATGAAAGCTTCTTCCCATAACATATTGACTGAAAAACAGCATTTCATAAAGCTTTTGGATGCTACAAATCAGATCCCGAAAAAGTCTAGTGCCTTTTGTATGGACAAGTCCCAAAATGGCCACTCATGCCCATAGCCAGGAACTTCAAAAAATTCTGCTTTTAAGCCAATTTCTCCGGCATGTTTTTTGAATTTTTTGTATTTTTCCCATATAAGCTTGTCACTTTCTCCACAGGAAAAGAAAAGTTTAGGGAATGAAGCATTTTCCATCATCTCTGGCAGGCGGTCCCAAATATTGGCCGGAGACGCCAAATAGCTTTCCATGCCGCCCAAACTGTTTACCAAATTCTCTACACGCTTATTGAACATTTCACCAGCGGCGCCTTGCGCGTCTCCATCATATTTCGGCGTTTTCATCTCGTGGAGATTGGTAGGCGCGTTGGATAAGCTGGCAGCTCCCGCAAATTTTTCAGGGTTAGACACAGCATATTGCATCGCGCCGTTTCCCCCCATGGAAAGCCCCGCAATAAAATTATCCGGTTGGGCGGACGAGGCCGGTAACCACCCGTACACCAGGGGCATTAATTCATCCAGCAGATAGTCCCATGCATAATAACCCGTACCAAAGTTTGGCCAATTTAGATAATAAGCATTTGCTCCACTGGGCATTACCACCATAAGATTTCGCTCACAGGCATATGCTTCTATGTTTGTCTTTCGCACCCAGTCGGTATAATCGCCAAAGGTGCCATGCAGCAACCATAAAACCTTATATTTTTTCTCTGGGTTGTAAAATTCGGTGACGGAATCCTCCATCTGGCGGTCTGGAAGTATTATATTCACATCCGTGTTATTGCCTAAATACTGACTAAGGAAATTTAAATGAATAAGCGCCACACTGCTCACCTGCTATTCTCAAATTTTAGCAAAGGCTCGGTCTAAATCCTCCAAAATATCCTCCACATTTTCAAGACCTATGGACAAGCGAATCATTCCACCATCAATGCCGGCCGCAGCCAGTTGCTCGTCGGTTAATTGCCGGTGGGTCTCGCTGGCTGGGTGCAGCACACAGGTGCGAATATCCGCCACATGCACTTCATTAGAGGCTAATTGTAGCGCATCCATAAACTGGGCCGCTGCCTGCCGCCCGCCTTTGATCACAAAAGAAGTCACACCGCTGCAACCCTTCAGATACTTTTGGGCCAGCGCATAATCCGGGCTAGAGGGCAGTCCTGGATAGGAGACACTGACCACCTTTGGAGATTTCTCTAAATATTCAGCAACTCGTTGTGCATTTTCGCAATATTTGCCCATGCGGACCGGGAGAGTTTCCAAACCTAAATTCAGCAAAAAAGCCGAATGTGCGGCAGGATACATGCCAAAGTCACGCATTAGCTGCATCCGTGCTTTAATAATATAGGCCATTTTCCCATAAGTTTCTGTGTAAGAAATACCATGATAGGACTCGTCAGGCTCGGTCAATTCAGGAAAGTTTCCGTTTGTCCAGTCAAAGTTTCCGCTGTCTACAATCACGCCCCCCACCTGTACAGCATGTCCATCCATATACTTTGTGGTGGAGTGAATTACAATATCCGCGCCAAACTCGAAAGGCTTACACAAGATAGGGGTTGCGAATGTATTATCAACTACCAGCGGCACGCCCATTTCATGCGCAATTTTGGCAAAACGTTCAATATCCAAAACCTTCAGCGCAGGGTTTGCAATGGTCTCGCCAAAAACCAGCTTTGTGTTTGGTCTAAAGGCAGCCTTGATTTTCTCGTCGCTTTCGGCAGAATCCACATAAATACATTCTATCCCCAGTTTTTTCAACGTAAAGGAGAAAAGATTGATGGTTCCACCATAGATGGTAGGCAGACTAACAATACTATCTCCAGCCTTGCATATATTGAGAATTGTCAGCAGTGTGGCCGCCTGGCCAGATGTTGTGCACATGGCGGCCACGCCGCCCTCTAAAGCGGCAATTTTATCCTCCACGGCCATCACCGTAGGATTTCCAAACCGGGAATAACATAATCCCTTGGTGGGGTCATCAAAAATCTCTGCCACCTGGGCGGCAGAATCATAAACATACGTGGTACTTTGCACAATTGGCAGCACACGCGGCTCACCATTTTTAGGCGTATAGCCCGCGTGCAGGCATTTTGTTTCATCTCTCATTCTTTGCCACCTCCTATTCGCTGATGTGGCCGGAACTGACCCCCTGCACCGCATCACCTAGGGGCAGCCATTCCATAACCTTCAAGATGTACTCATCCCAGAACTTCCAGTCGTGCCCACCCGCGCTCTCACGCCAGGTAACGTCATACCCCAAGCTCTGCAATTTATCCCGGAACTCATGGTTAGGCTGAATCAGGCCGTCCTCGGTGCCACAGGCCAAATAGAACTTTGGTTTTTCCGCACAGTCCGCCTGCCTTTCCGCCAATGCGGTATAGTCGTTTTCACCGCCCAGAACTTTATCCAACTCGCCAAAAACAGACTCATAATAGCCACGGTTTGTCATCAAATTATCCGTGTATTCCGAGTTCAAGTTTTGCTCGTTAAGAACCAGCGCGGCAGACAGGCCACAGATGCAGCCAAAGGTCTCTGGATGCTGCAAACCATTGACAATGGCGCCGAAACCGCCCATGGACAGCCCGCCAATGAAAGTGTCCTCCCGTTTTCTGGACAAAGGAAAGCTGCGGCGGGTAAACTCCACCAGATCTTTCGAGATGAAAGATCCATACAGGGCGCTGGTTTTCCTGTTATCTACATAAAAGCTGTTGTCACCGCTGGGCATCACCACTGCCAGGTTTCGGTCCTGAGCCCAAGCCTGCAGCCGGGTACCTGTGACCCAGTCTGTGTAGTTGCCAAAAATGCCATGGAGCAAGTAAAGGGTTTTAAAAGGATGTTCTTCGGGCTGGGGCTGGCCGGGAAAAATGATCTTATCCGTGGGCAAAATCACGTTGATGGGAACCATCCTCATCAGTGATTTTGAACAGAAATTGCATGTGATAAGCGCCATAATTTACCTCCTGATTTTATATAAATTGTTGTGGCTACACATAGGTAAAACTTACCGCCAGCTTTGCGCAGCTTATTCCAAAGCCGCCAGGGATTCCTGAATCATCCGCACCTTCTCCGCCAGTTTTTCACCGTTAGATCGCACGCCCGCCACCACATTTTCTGGGGCTTTGCTCATAAAGGTCTCGTTATTCAGTTTGGCGTGGACCGTGTCCAGCTGCTTTTGGGCCGCGGCCAGCTCCTTGTTCAGCCGGGCCCGCTCGGCCTCTCGGTCAATCAGGTCGTCCATGGGTAGGTAGCCCTTGCAGGCAGAGGTCACCACAGCCACCGCGCCCGGCACCTGGAAGCTCTCGCCGGTCTGCACGCCGCTGCAAAATGCCAGCCGCTGTATGGCATTTTTCTCAATTTCAAAGGCCTCGGGTTGTGCGGTTTCTATATAAAGATGGGCCTTGCGGCTGGGCGGCACATTCATTTCGCTGCGGCGGGTGCGCACACCGGTGATCAGCTCCATCACCTTTTCCATCTTCACCTCTTCCTGGGGGAAGTCCAGGCTTTCGTCAAACTCCGGCCACTTGGCCACCATAATGGCCTCCCCCTCGTGGGGCAGGCTCTGCCAAATTTCCTCGGTGATAAAGGGCATAAATGGGTGCAGCAGCTTCAGTGTGTTGCCTAAAACCCACACCAGTACCTGCCGGGCACGCTGCGGGGAATTATCAGAAATATTTTCGTCGTTTTGGGCCATGCGCAACTTAGCCAGCTCAATGTACCAGTCGCAGAAATCGCCCCAGAGGAAATCGTACACTTTCTGCACCGCCACGCCCAGCTCAAAGCGCTCCAGGTTCTCGGTCATGTCTCTGGCTACACGGTTGAACTTGCTAACGATCCACTTGTCCTCCAGCTCCAGCTCCTGGGGCAGATGAGGGGAGACGTCTCTGCCGTCAATGTTCATGTGGATAAACCGGGCGGCATTCCAGATCTTATTGGCAAAATTCCGGCTGGCAGCCACCTTCTCGTCGGAGTACCGGGTGTCATTGCCCGGGCTGGTGCCAGTAATAATGGTCAGCCGCAGGGCGTCGGCGCCGTACTGGTTAATCACGTCCACTGGGTCAATGCCGTTGCCTAAGGACTTGGACATCTTCCGGCCTTGGGCATCCCGCACCAAGCCGTGGAACAACACGGTGTCAAAGGGCGGCTGGCCCATGTGCTCAATGCCGGAGAAGATCATCCGGGCCACCCAGAAGAAAACAATGTCGTATCCGGTCACCAAGGTGTTGGTGGGGTAAAAATATTCTAAATCCCTGGTATTTTCCGGCCAGCCCAAGGTGGAGAAGGGCCAAAGCGCCGAGGAAAACCAGGTATCCAGGGTGTCAGGGTCCTGGTGTAGCGCGCCGCCGCAGTGGGGGCAGGCTGTGGGGTCCTCCTGGCTGACAATGGTCTCGCCGCAGCTGTCGCAGTACCAGGCGGGAATCTGGTGGCCCCACCACAGCTGCCGGGAAATACACCAGTCCTTAATGTTCTCCATCCAATTATAATAGACCTTCTCCATGCGCTCGGGAATAATCTTCACCTTTTTGCCGCGCACCGCGTCAATGGCCGGGCCTGCCAGGGGCTCCATCTTCACAAACCACTGGGTGGAGATGCGGGGCTCCACCGCTGTGTGGCAGCGGTGGCAGGTGCTCACGTTATGGCGCAGGGGCTCGGTCTTTAGCAGGTAGCCCCCGGCCTCCAGGTCGGCCACAATCTGCTTACGGGCGTCCTTGCCGCTAAGGCCCGCGTATTTACCGCCGTTTTCGTTTATGGACCCGTCGTCGTTCATCACGTTAATGATGGGCAGATCATGGCGCTGGCCCACCGCAAAGTCGTTGGGGTCGTGGGCAGGGGTAATTTTTACCACGCCGGTACCGAAGTCCATCTCCACATAGTCGTCAGCCACAATGGGGATTTCCTTGTTCATCAGGGGCAAAATCACTTTTTTGCCAATTAAATGCTGGTACCGCTCATCGTTGGGGTTCACCGCCACGGCGGTATCCCCCAGCATGGTCTCCGGGCGGGTGGTGGCCAGCTGGATGTCTCCGCTGCCGTCGGCCAAGGGATAGCGCAGGTGCCAGAAGAAGCCGTCCTTTTCCTCAAATTCCACTTCCGCGTCAGAAAGAGCGGTGCGGCAATTGGGGCACCAGTTAATCAAGCGCTCGCCCCGGTAGATCAGCCCCTTCTCGTACAGCTTGACAAACACATGGCGCACCGCCCGGCTGCACCCCTCGTCCATGGTAAAGCGCTGGCGGTCCCAGTCGGCGGAGGAGCCCAGCAGCTTTAGCTGGCTGATGATGGTGCCTCCGTACTTCTCGTTCCAGGCCCACGCCCGCTCCATAAAGCCGTCCCGGCCCAGGTCCTCCTTGCTAATCCCCTCCTTGCGCATGGCCTCTACAATTTTCACTTCGGTGGCCAGGGCGGCGTGGTCGGTGCCCGGCAGCCACAGGGCGCTGTAGCCCTGCATCCGCTTCCAGCGGATGAGCACATCCTGGGTGGTCATGGTCATGGCGTGGCCCACATGAAGCTTGTCCGTAATATTGGGCGGGGGCATCATAATGGTATAGGGCTTTTTGGCCGGGTCTGCCTCCGCGTGGAAAAAGCCCCCCTTTTGCCAGAAATCATAGATGCGGCCCTCCACCTCTTTGGGCTCATAGGCCTTTGCCAGTTCTGTCTGCATTTTTTACTTCCTCCCTTATCTAAGGTTACGGGACTCTGGTCTCGTCTGCCGACTGGGCCGGCACTGTACAAGAGCAATGCTTTGCTCTTTGCCACGGGCAATCAGCGCCCCGCACCCTGCTGGGAAACTTTTTAAAAAAAGTCCCCCTGGACCTTTTAAAAATTTTCACTTCGAATGATTTCGGAGAACCATAGATTGATGAACTTCTGCCACGAGCCAGTAGAACCTGGAACCGGGAACGTTTCGAGACGAAGGGCATTTCTGGGCCGCCATAGCCCCCATGGCTTCCTCTGTAACCAAAGCCCCGCACGGACGCGCCCAGAACCCAGCCCCCACCGGGGGGCGCAGGCCCATATCATTACCATAAATCAAAACCGTCTCCGGCCCCGCTTATTCCACCGCGCCGGTGTATTGTGCGTACCGGGCGAACAAAGCCGCCGCCTCGCTGCGCTTGGTATTGTTCCGGGGATGAAAGCTCCCTTTGTCATCCCCTTTCACCAGGCCCACCGCCGCGCAGATATATACCGCGTCCCGGGCCCAGCCCGCTATGACCGCGTCATCCGGAAAATCCGCTACCCCAGCGGCGCCCGCGTCCAGATCAAAGGCGTTGCACAGCACCAGACACATTTCCTGGCGGGTAATAGGGTCTCCGGGCCGGAATTTTCCCCCGCTGCCCTGCATGGCGCCGGTCTCTTTGGCCCAGGCCACCACCGGCGCATACCAGGCCCGGGTGGGCACGTCGGGAAAGCTCTCCACTCCCTGGTAGGGGGTTAGGTCAATGCCCTGCACGTTGGCTACGGCTTTCACAAATTCTGCCCGGGTAATGGTCTTATTGGGCAAAAAATTGCCCTTTGCGTCTCCGGAAAAATACCCCAGGCCAGCCACTAGCTCTACATTGTCAAAATACCAGGCGTCCCGCTTTACATCTGGAAAAGTGGGCTGGGGATAGTCCTGGCCGATATACACATAGGCTTCCCGGCTTTTGGTGGGATAAATTTTACCCGGAACCGTGATGTTTTCCGCCTTATAGGCGTCCCACTCCACGTGGGATTCCTGCTGGTCAAAAATCTGGCCCTGGGCGCGGGTTTTGCTGCCAATCAAAAAGTAGGTGTATACCCCGAGCCGGTCCTGTCCGTCGTCCCAGGTCAGGTCCAGGTTATACCACAGGCCGTCATCCATGAGCACGTTGTTCCACATGTGGGTGGCGCTGGAGACGCAGACGCAGGGAATGTCCAGCAGGTCGCAGACCAGCTTCATGGCTTTAGAGTAACCGTCGCAGACCGGGTCGTAAATATCCCCGCCAATCAGGCCGCTGTAGGCGCTGTGGCTTAGGATTTCTTCCTTTTCGGTGGGCCGCACATGGTTATAGCTGGACCGTTGTGCCAGCAGGTCGTGGGCCACCTTCAGTTTGCTGTAGGTATCTGGCTGCCTTGCGGCCTCGTCGGCCACCTTTTGGGCCTCTTGCATCATCTCGGTCCGCATGGCCTCCTCCTGGCCCCCATGGGGCAGCTCAAAGCCATAGTAAACATTGCTGACCTGCACCTTTGAGGCCCCCCAGGCACTGCTATAAAACACGCCGTAGGTGATGGTCCCGTCCAGCCACAGCAGGTCTGGCCGGTCGTAGCGCAGGGCAATGACAGCCGCGCCCATATCATTATAAATAGAGTTATACACCTGCTGGGCGGCCTGGTCAGCGGGATAAAAGGTGTGGTCTCGAATGCTCCCGTCAATGGAGACGCCGTTGATTCCAGAGACGTTTACATAGACCGCTCGAATGCCGTCAATATTTACCGCATTGCGAATCTGGTCAAAAGTGATGCTTTGCAAAGCGTTGTAGCAGGCCTTCTGCCGGGTGTTCAAACAGCTATACATAGAGCCACTTATCCCGGCGTTGGCAGAGGACTGGTAGCTTTCGGCGGGTAGTGCGCCAATCTCCTCTCCCAGTGCCATCTCTACATGGGCCGAGGCGCTGGGGTCCGCCGCGGCTATCGCCACAGGGGCCGCGCCCATAAGAACCAATACGGCCAGCGCGCCTGCCAAAAGCCGCTTGAGGTCCAATATGCTAAAATTCATTGCCGCACATCCCTTCATTAGGAGAGTTTATTCTCTGATATTATCCCTCATTTTCCCGAGATTGTCAAGTATTTGTGGCATAGGGGGAGTGTCCAAAACGAGGAGATAAAAAACAAGCTCCCGGCGAGCGCCATGAAAAGTTTCGTCAACCTTTTCAAAGGTTGCGGGGGTTTTTAGGGGCGGCGCCCCTAAACCGCCGGAGGCCGCTCTTTCGTCATAAACTCTTCTTTTCGGACACTCCCTGGCATAGGCCCGCCTTGTAGGCTACAGGACGGGGCGCAGGGGCGTCAATCTTCCAACATCCCTGCAAAAAAACGGAATACGCCCAGTCCGTCCACTGTGTCAGGGCGGGCATGGGCCAGGGTCATGCGCTCGGGGTGCCACTGCACCGCAAATACCCTTCTCTCTGGGCAGGCCAGGGCCTCCACCACGCCGTCTCCAGCCAGGGCCGCTACCTGGAACCCCTTGGCCACCTGCCCGGCCCCCTGGTGGTGGGCGCTGTTAACAAAAAATTCCTCTCCATATATTTCTCGCAAAAAGCCCTCTCCCGCAGTCACCCGGTGGGCTTTGTCACCTGTGGACTCCTCCCACCGGTGGGCGGCCGCGGTGGGCAGGTCCTGAACCAGCGTGCCCCCAAAGGCCACGTTCAGCACCTGAAGCCCCCGGCAGATTCCCAGAATGGGCCTGCCGGAAAACTGTGCCACCAGCCCTAGCTCCGCCCGGTCCAGGTCTGGGTCCACCCCCCGGCTCCCCTGGTTCTCCTGGCCAAACAGAGCGGGGTCCAGGTCTCCGCCCCCAGGCAGCAGCAGGCCATGGCATCCCTGGGCTAGGGTCTGGTCCCAAGAAACCACCGGCGTTAGGCCGCAGGCCGCCAGGGCCGCTATGTAGTTGGCCCGGTGTTCCGCCTGGCCGTAAATAAATATTTTTTTCATAACAGCCTCCCGCTTGTATAATGAAAAGATTGATCAGCGCCCCGTTTAAACCAGCGGATAGCCGCTGGCTAAAAATCGAGCGCTATTATTATGCGTGGGTCTGCCATCAGGAATATTCCCGTCTATGTCTGTCAGTCGCCGTGGAATTTTCAGAAAATTCAACCTTTTTTTCTTGATTTTGCCCCCGCTTTCCCTTATAATGGGAAAACCTCGACCGAATGAAGAAAAGGGGCTTTTGCAAAAGTGTCTGCCTATATTTATATGCCTCGGGTAAAGATTCCGCCACAACTTTTTTGCGACCATTCTCCTCTGGCCTCTCTTCTTTTGGGTGTCAAGGGAAAACGGAGCTGAATTCTCAAGGCCTTGCCCCGGCCCTTACAATAAAACAGCAGGGCTTCTCCAACGAGGCCCAGAGAAAAGGGGAGACAGCTTATGAATCGATATAATTCCACAGAGAGGGTCCGTTTCTCTGTTGAACAAAGAGCTTTGGCACAGCAGCCCCAGGAACAGAAGGAATATGTTCGCCGCTCTCAAGGGCGGCAGCCCGCTGAACGCAAGGCCGCCCTGGTTATTATGGGCGCGGCGATAGCCTGTGTGCTGATTGTGGCCGGTGCCATCTGGCACACGGGGCGTTCCACCGGCAGCGCGGCCGACCCGGCGGTGCACCTGGAGGTAAGCCGGAACAACGACAGCTTCGCTGTGCAGGCGGGAGGTTTTACGAACGCCCCGGCCTCCACGCCTCTGCCGGGCCAGGACTACCAGCAGCTCTCGGACCCCCTGCTGGTGCTGGTCAACGACCAGGTGCCCCTGCCCCAGGACTGGGAGGTAACCCCTAACTTTATTGGGGACGAGATTGTGGATATTCGGGCCTATAGCCAGCTGGACGCCATGTTTTTGGCAGCGGAGCAGGACGGCGTCTCTTTTTGGGTGTGCTCGGGTTACCGCAGCGTGGAGGACCAGGAGGACATCCTGGCCCGGGAGATCCGCCTGCACATGCAGAACGACGGTATGAGCCAGGAAGAGGCCCAGGAGCTCTCTTTGCGCACCATTGCCCGGCCCGGCTACAGCGAGCACCACACGGGCCTGGCCGTGGATCTGAACGACGTGAGCGACAATTTTGAAGAAACCGAGGCCTACCGCTGGCTACAGGCCCATAGTGCAGACTACGGCTTTGTGCAGCGGTACCGCCAGGACAAGGTGGATATTACCGGCATAGACAACGAGAGCTGGCACTACCGGTATGTAGGGGTAGAACACGCCCAAGAGATGAACCGGCTGGACCTATGTCTGGAAGAATATGTGGAGTATTTAAAGGAGCAAGGGGTACGGTAGCCTCCTTATGTTGAAAGGGAATGCCCCTTCTGTAACCTGGCGGAAATATTGCCCGGCCCAGGAAATGAAGAAAACTGGTATACAGCCAATCGTTTTAATAAAGCCGTGCCTGCCGATGCGTGGCCCCACGCCCCAGGGCCTTCGAAATCCCGTCACGATTCGGCAAAATCAAGCGATCAAGCGGATCGCCGCATCACAACAAAATGGCACCCGTGCGCGCGGGGGCCATTTCTGGTTTTGACGTGGATCTCTATGTGTGGGAAGCGGCAGTGGCGGGGCATAAAATCTCACGATAGAACGTTTCAAGAAGTTTCAATCGCTGGAAACAACGCTAGGGAATATCCTGCTCCTCCTAATCTACTTTAATTCCTCCTGAAATGTTAAATGATCAATGGCAATTAGGCCAGTGACAAAAATTTTGATGGATTTTAGCAAAAGCTCAATGACGGTAGACTCATCTGGTCCATGGGCGCCGCCATGGCCCGGGCGGAAAATGCTTCGGTCCGCATATTGAGAAAGGTCCCCGCTAAATCCCATTCCATAGGAGATGGAATAGGGCAGTTTTCGGGCGTAGGTCCCGCCAGGCAGTACAAAGGGTTTGAGCTCCTGATGCATGATACGGTTAAAATGATGGGTAAGAATGTCCACCACCGGGTGATCGGCAGGAAAATGATGGGCCGGGTCCACCCTCTGGGGCTGGGCCTGGTACCCGTGACTTTTACAGACCCCCGCCATATCCGCCAGAATCTTTTCCGCGTCTCCTGTGATGGGATAGCGGATGTTTACGGTCAGCCGGGGTCTGCCCTCTTCCAGAGACAGCATAGAGCCCACACAGGTCATTTTACCAGAGTCCGGGTCCTCACAGCCAATGCCCAGGGTCTGGCCATAGCAGTCTGTATTTACCATGTCCGGCAGGGCCAGCACCGCGTCGTCTTGGGGAGACAGCGCGCCGCTTTCCCGCAGCCCTTTGATCAAAATGCCAATGGCATTCCGGCTGTGTTCGGGAAACGCTGTGTGCCCGGCGCTTCCCTTGGCTGTCAGTACCAAGCTGCCTCCCCTGTCCTCCAGAATGAATTTTTCCCGAAGGGCATCCTGGGCTGCTATTACCCGGCTGGTCTTTTTCAGCTGGGCCAGGGCGGAATCAGGCACTACGTTATCTGCCACACCTCCCTCCAGCCGAAGAATGCTGTCGCTCAAGGGCTCTTCAGAGGCCAAAATTTCGGTAATAATACCCTTCTCTCCATAGCACACCGG
Source organism: Acutalibacter intestini (assembly GCF_034334985.1). NCBI lineage: Bacteria > Bacillati > Bacillota > Clostridia > Eubacteriales > Acutalibacteraceae > Acutalibacter > Acutalibacter intestini. Next base: position 19,242 of record NZ_JAWXXL010000011.1, read on the forward strand.
GTAGTTACTGTCCGCGATAATGGAGAAGGGCGGCGTGGGGTAGTGTGCCAGATAGTACTTTATATCCTCCATGCCCTGCTCCTCATTAGTGCCCAAAAACAGCTTCAGGTTGTGGCGCAGAGGAATGCCCAGGTCACGAATACAGCGCAGCACATAAAAGACCGCCATGGTCTGGCCCTTGTTATCTTGGGCGCCCCGGCCAATGATCATCCCATTCTTAATAACGCCCTGGTAGGGCGGGAAATCCCAGTCCTCTCCTTCCGGCACCACGTCCAGGTGCCCCCAGAACCCAATGGTCTCTCCCTTGCCCCCCATATCGATGCCGCCCATATAGTCCTCATAATTTTCTGTCAAAAAGCCGTGCCTCTTCCCCAGGTCCAGCATAGCGTGCAGCGCGTCCCGGCAGCCCTGGCCATAGGGCTTTACCGGGCTGTTCTTTTCCGCCACACTCTTAATACGCACCTGGTCCACAATGTCGTTGATAAGCTCCTGTCTGTGTTCTTCAATCCACTGGTCTATTTTTTCCTCCCAAATAGCTGTTTCCATGGTTAATCCTCCCACATTGCTTCTCTTACCCAGCGGAACCGCTCCAGCTCAAAAGGCGGCAGAATGGAACAGTCCGCCCCCAGTATCAGCCCCTCCAGGCCGCCCTGCTCCCTGCGGTATTCGGCGGCCAGCCTTCTGGCCTCTTGCTGAATTTCCTCTTTTGTTCCTAAATATAGCAGACTGCCCACCCGGTTGTCAAATCCGCCCAGCACCGAGCGGCTGCCAAAATACGCCTTGCCCTGGGCCAGGCTAAGGCCGTCAATATAGGCGGCCCAGTTTACAGTCCCGGCGGGGTATCCCCGCCAGCGGGACAGCCGGTTTTTATTGCCGTCCCAGGCACAAAAATGCGCTATATTATATTGAGAATACCGGTTGGCTGTTTCCAAAATCTGTAGGTCCGCCGGGCGGACAATTTCATCATATTCTTCATCCGAGAAGCGGGCCTCCTCCGCGCCCTGAAAGCAGACGAACAGCCCCAGGCAGCCGGTCTGGGTTAAAATGCGCTCCTCCACCCGGCAAAGGGTGCTGGTAATCTCCTGTAGAGCCAGCAAAACAGACTTTTTATCTTGACGGAGCAGCTCTGCCAGAACATCGTCGCCAATCTTTCGCAACAGCATAAAGGAGGAAAATAGGTTAAAGTAGGTTACCACCTCATCCTTTAGCAGTTCGCTGGTCCACGCGGCTCTTTCATACAGGTCTTGGCTATACTTTTCCCGGGGGCCGTCCGCCACGGCCTTTACCAGGTCGGATACGGTGCGGATGTTTTGGAATTCAAAAGGAGCCGTAAAACCATCGTACATAATCTTGATAAAGTCCATCCCTGTTTCCTGGTAAAACTTCAGATGATATTGGGCGCTTTCTTTTCCCATAGGCGGCCTGCCGTTTTCGTCCCGAAAATGCCGCCAAAAGCTGACTGGCACATGGTCCACGGGTTCGCCCCGCAAAGCCGCCAGCACTCTTTCCTTTCGGTTCACAATCATTCCTCCTTATAAAAAAAGCCGGCGCCCCCCAAAAATCATTTTCTTTCTTCGTTTAGAGCGCCGGCTTTTTCTATGGCAATACCGCACAATTCTATGTACCGTATTGCGCAGCCAGATTTTTCTTCAGAGTGTACAGATTGAGCGCCGTCCATCTCACCATTGACAAGCGAAAGCTGTGCCCTATCACGGAAAATCTGCAAGCAAGACGGTGCTTAGAATGGTGCGGTGTTGCCCTATATTTTATTGATCCAAAAGCGTATGGTGGCAAAGAGAGCCGGAAGCTTAGCCCTTGCCGTTCATACGGTCAAACGCTTTTTGAGAGACCTCTATATAGGTCTGTAAGCCGATATTGTCCAGTTCCTTTACATATGCGTCCCAGTCGCTGTCAATATTCATGTCGCCTGTGGCAAAGCGCGCCATGGATTCTTTTACATAGGTCTCCAGAGAAGTCTTGATGTCCGCAATCTGGTCCGCCTCATCGGGGTCGTAAATAATCAGGGTGCAGGCCTCTTTAGGAGACTTGTCAATTAGTGTGGCGGTCGACTGGGCTATCATATACTCCGCGTCGGTGGGGTCTCCGTTCCACTGCTGGCCGTCCATCCACTTGCGCAGCATGATGTTGGGGGTCACGTTGCTCCAGTGGGACTTGTGAGAAGAGCCGCCCCACACCAGAATGGCCTTAATCTCACACTCTGCTCCGTAAGCGTCGCCCAGGGCCACGCCCTCTGGGTCGGGCTCCACCCAGTCCACGCCGGGCTCGCCAAAGCGGCTGAACAAGGTGGCCTCTTGGTCAAAGAAGAAGTCCGCCAGCCGGAACATGATATCAGGCTTCTCGCAGTCCTTGGTAATGGCCATAATGGGCGAGGGAACTGTGGGATAATAGGCCGCATACTGCACGCCCTCTGGGCCCACCATAGGATCTAAGGGAGAGTACTCGGCCTTTCTGTCCGTCATGGAAGTGGTGAACAGCTGCCCCATGCCCGCGGTGCAGATAACGCCAATGGTGTTCCGGTCGCCGGCGGTAGCCACAGACTTAAAAGCAGGACCGTCCTGGGTAAAGGTAAGCGGGTCAAACAGGCCTTCCGAGCAAAGGCGGTTCAGGTAGCGCAGCCCCTCGCGCCACTGCTCTTTGTTGTATGGAACATCCAGGGTGCCGCCGCTTACGTTCCAGCGCAGTTCGCCGTCGTCATAGATGAAGGAATTCATCATCCAGTCGGCAGCCATCTGGTGCCAGTTGCCGCCGCCCATCATGCCAATCTCGTCGGCCTGGCCGTTGCCGTTGGGGTCCTGCTCCCGGAAAGCCTTCAGCACCTCATACAGTTCTTCGGTGGTGGTGGGCTTTTCCAGCTTCAGGGCGTCCAGCCAGGTCTGGTTGATATACGCGCGCAGGCTGTGCTCGTTGCTGGTCTGCTCATGGTACTGGGGCAGCGCATACACATGGCCGTCAGGAGATTTAACCAGCTCCATCAAATCCTTGTTCTGGGCCTGGGCCGCCATGTTCTTAATATTGACGCCGTACTGGTCCAGCAGCTCGTCCAGCTGGATAAAGGTGCCATTTTGGGCGTGGCGGTACACGGTTAGCTGCTTGCTGCTGCCAAAGAAGTTTCCGCCGCTAAAGGCATCCGGCAGCTCGGCGCCAGAGGCGATAAGCACCTCCATCTTCTGGTTGGCCTCCGCGCCGGGGTAGATCTCCAGGTTCAGCTTCAGCCCGGTTCTTTCCTCAATATACTTGGTAAAGCTGTTGTCTACATAGTCCTCTACCTGGCCGCTTTTTTCAATGGCCAGATGGATCTCCACCGGTTCGGCGACTATGGGAAGCTCACCTGCTGCGGACATTTTTCCGCCCTCGGTTTCAGATGTAGAGACCTGAGAACTCGTCTGGGAAGCAGAGCTGCTCTCTTCCTTGCTGGATGTGCCGGCAGAGCTTTGACCACCGCCTCCACAGCCGGCCAGGGCCAGGCAAAACGCCAAGGCGGCCGCTGTTACAGAGCATAATCTTTTTTTCATTTTTTTCTTCCTTTCTTTTCCCTTTTTAGCGGCATCCGCCGCATATTCATCAGTAAATAGCAAGATTTACCGATTACCGTGATTAGAAACCTTCTCATCCCTTAATGGAACCGATCATCACGCCCTTGACGAAGAATTTCTTCACGAAGGGGTACATGATCAAAACCGGCGCGCTGGAGACGATGATCAGCGAATATTTCAGCAGGTCCGCCAACCCCTGCTGCTGCTCGGCCAGGGCTGTGTCCACCACCATGCTGGTGTCCATACTGTTCGCCACCAGAATTTCCCGTAAAATTAACTGTAGGGGGAACTTCTCTGGCGAATTCAAATAAAGAAACGCGTTGAAATAATTGTTCCAGTGCCCCACCGCATAGTATAGGGTAATCACCGCCATCACGGGCTTGGCCAGGGGAAGGACCATACTGAAAAAATACCGGGCGTCCGAGCAGCCGTCAATCTGCGAAGCTTCCAGCAGCGCCACTGGAATACCGCTCATTAAAAAGGTCCGGGCAATAATCAGGTTGAACACGTTAATCGCGCCGGGTATCACCAGCGCCCACATGGTGTCAATCATCTTCAGGTCCTTGAGCAGGATATAATCTGGAATCATGCCGCCGTTGAACATCATGGTAAAGGTAAACAGAAACATAATCAGTCCTTTGTGGGGCATATCCGGCCGAGACAGCGGGTAGGCCGCCACCATGGTAAAAATCAGGTTCATGCCTGTGCCCGCCACTGTATAGACAAAGGCGTTTTTATAGCTGTTCCAAATGCTGGGATGCTTAAACACCGCCTTGTAGCCCTCCAGCCCCGGGTCCACCGGCCACAAAAGCACCCTGCCAGAGGTGACCGCCTGGGCGGAAGAAAAGGACGCGGAGACAATGAAAATGAGCGGATACAGAATCAGCAGCAGAAATAAGAATAAAAACACATAGGTGATTCCATAGTAGAGCTTATCGTCTAAGGAGAGCTTTACCTTGTTCTTTCGGTTTTTCATGGAAATCCCCTCCTTTACCACAGGCTGTTTTCGCCGGCCTTACTGGATATGGTGTTAACTGTAACCAAAAGCGCCATGTTGATTACCGAGTTAAACAGCCCTATGGCAGAGGCATAGGAAAAGTCGCTGCCCTGCACAAAGCTGACCTTATACACATAGGTGCTGATAATTTCAGAAGCGCTTAGGTTCAAGTCCGTTTGCATCAAATAGACCTTTTCAAAACCAATGGACATGATATTGCCCGCGTTCATAATCAGCATAATGGTCACTGTGGCCAAAATGGCGGGGAAATCAATGTACATGATCCGGCGGAACCGGCTGGCGCCGTCGATCTGGGCCGCCTCGTGCAGCTCGGGATCCACCCCGGAGAGGGCCGCTGTGTAAATAATGGTGTTCCACCCCACGTTCTGCCATATGCCGGACCACACGTATAGATGGGAAAAGGCCGTTGGGCTGCCGAAAAGGTCCGGGGCCTTCATGCCGAAAAGCCGGAACACCGCCCCCAAAACCCCAATGTGGGGGTTCATCATTTGCATCATCATCCCCACCAAGACCACAATGGAGATAAAATGCGGGATATAGACAATGGTCTCCAGGGTATTGCGCAAGCGCTTCCTGCGCAGGGAATTGAGCATTAGGGCTAAAATAATGGGCAATGGAAACCCGGCCGCCAAGCTGTAAAAGGAATTAATCAGGGTATTTTTCATAACCCGTGGAAACTGATAAGAGGCGAAGAATTTTAAAAAATTATCCCAGCCAACCCAGGGGCTTCCCCAAATTCCGCCATTGGGATTGAACCTTCGAAAGGCGATCTGCGCCCCCAGCATGGGGTAATACTTGAAAACCAGCAGCCAGATCACAGGAATCAGCAAAAACAAATACAGCTGCCAGTGTTTGCGGAAGCTATGCTTTCCGCCTTTTTGTTTTTTTGTGCTTTCCATCACCAAACCTCCTGTTCAAGCTCTTGGAGCAGCCGGTCCGGGTTCAGGGGCTGTAGCTCTTCGGGCAGAAAACGCCCGTCTTTTCGAATGAGTTGTCCGTCAAACCACAGCTCGCCGCCGCCGTCCTCCGCCCGCTGAGAGAGGACAATGTCCCAGTGAATGGCGCTGGGGGAATGGCCAGGGGTAAAGTGCAGGGTGCCCCACATTTTTTCGTCAAAAAGAGGGTCGCCAATGGCGTGGAACACCTTTGGGTGAATGCCCAGAGAAAACTCCCCAATATACCGGGCGTTTTCGTCTGTATCCAAAATCTGGTTCACAGCCTTGTCCAAGCTGGGGCTGCCGCCCCGGGCCTCCACAATTTTTCCATCCTGAAAGCGAAAATAGATCTGAGAAAAAGTGACTCCGTTATAGGTGGTGGGGATATTGTAGGTAATCTCCCCGTTTACGCTGTCTTTCACCGGGCAAGAGGCGCACTCGCCGTCTGGCAGGTTCAGCTTGCCGCAGCCGGTATCATTGGGAAAGGCCGGCTGGCCGCCGCGCTGCCCCTTGATAGAAAAGCGAAGGCAGGTGCCCGGCCCAGCAATCTTCACCTGGTCCGTGTGCTCCAGCAGCTTTTCCAGGGGCCTTGCCCGCTGGGTCATCTTCTCGTAGTTGGTGACGCAGGCTTGAAAATAGTATTCCCGAAAGTGTTCTGTGCTCATATGGCACATCTGCGCCATGCTGGCGTTAGGATATCGAAGTACGCACCACTTGGTGCCCTTCATCCGCCGGGTTTTCACCGGGAGCATGGCCCGGTTGAACAAGGCCATTTTCTCCTGGGGCACATCCTCGTATTCGCAGCTATTGTCCATTTTGCGCACCATCACACAGGCGTCCATGCGCTCCATGCGGGCCAGCTCTATCTGTGCCCAGCGGCGGAAGCTCTCTTCTGTGCCGCCCAGCAGCTGCTGCCTGCGAACCAGGGCGTTTTCCCGGCAGACAAACGGAACGCCCCCCACCGCGTAAGCGGCCCGCACCAGCTCCTGGGTTATATCGTCCGCCTCATCCCAAGTCTCGATTAAAATATTTTCCCCTGGCCGCAAGCTGACAGAGTATTCCACAATCAGCTTGGCCAGCCGCTTCATATTCCCATTTTCCATCCCTGTATGCTCCTTACGATGTTCCTTACAGAATGATTAGTTCCTTAGGGCTTTTCGTCAAATTCTCCACGCCGCTTTCTGTAACCGCCACCATATCCTCAATCCGAACTCCAAATTTTCCAGGCAGATAGATGCCGGGCTCCACTGTAATCACCATATTGGCCTCTAACTTTGTATTGCAGACTGGATTGAACCGGGGGTCCTCATGAATTTCCAGCCCCAGGCTGTGGCCAAGACCATGGCCGAAGTGGTCTGCATAGCCCTGGTCCCGGATATAATTTCTGGCTATTGCGTCCACTTCTTTACATATCTTCCCCGGCGCCACCGCATGAATGGCCCGCTTTTGGGCTTCCAACACAATGTTATAAACCTTTCTCTGCTCTTCCGTCACAGCGCCCACCGCCACGGTGCGGGTCATGTCTGCCGCGTATCCGCCCACCATGGCGCCCACGTCCATCATGATAAAGTCGCCGTACTCCACCCGGCGAAGCTCCGGGTCCCCGTGGGGCAGCGCGGTTCGGTCCCCTGACGTGAAGATCATGTTAAAGGATCTCTTTTCACAGCCCTGCCGGGCCATTTCCTCACCTAAAAACATCATCAGGTCCAGCTCGGAGGCTCCGGGCTGAATCCGGCCCAGCAGAGCCTGAAAGGCCTTGTCCGTAATCTTCTGCGCGGCCCGCAGGCATGCCAGCTCTTGTTCGTCCTTCTGGCTGCGCATTTTTAAAAGCAGCCTGCCAAATTCCCCGGTTTTTTTCAAAACCACTGGGGCAATCTTCTTTTGCAGCTCCTCTGCGGCGTCCACGCTAAGATAATTTGACTCAAAGGCAAGCTCTTTCACTCTCAGTTCCTGTAAAAGCCGGAACAGCTGGCCGCCGTTTTCTTCCAAAAGGACCTGGCAGTTTTGCACCTGTTCCTTTGCTGCCTGTATGTAGCGGGAATCCACCAAAAGAAAGGACTGCCTCTTTGTAATGAATATAGTTCCGGCAGAAGAAGAAAAGCCGGTTAAATAAAAGCGGTTGACCCCAGAAACCACCACCGCGGCCTGACAGGTCATCTCCGCTTGTACACGGGCAATCCGGTCCATGCCCATCCCCCTCCTTATTTACGATATGTACGAAAACCTCTCGCTGTCTTTCAGCTTGTTTCGTGCTTTTTACAATAAAACCATAACACAGCGCCCCGGGTTTTAAAAGGTACAATTACAAAAAGAGAGTACCCTGCTTATGATTTTGCAGGGTACTCTTTCTAAAAAAGGGCACTTTCTATAAACACATTGCATATATTCCACTATTTATTTCGGCTTTCGCTTGGCAAATACCCCCAATAGCGTTTAAAAGCCCTTCGAAACGCGTGGGGGCTGCTGTAGCCACAGCTTTCCGCCACCTGATTGATGGGATTCTTTTCGTCCTTTAGCAGCGAAAGAGCATAGTTCATTCGTATTTTTTCCAGATACTTGGAAAACGTGGTGGCCATCTGCTCTTTAAATAGTCTGGACATATAAATTTCACTGACCGCAAATTCTTCCGAGAGCATGGCCAAATTCATGCTGGGGTCCGCAAAGCGCTGATCCAGGTATTCACAAATGCGCTCCCGCAGCCGGCTGCTTTTATGGTCCCGCAAACCGGCAATCAGCCCGCACAGCTCATGAAAGCGGCCGCGAACTCTTAAAAGGTCCATGTCTGTGCAGCCTAAATCATGCTGAAAGAAAAAGGGCCGCAGTTTTTCTGAAGAAACCCCCAGTTCATTGACGCTGGAGAGGACTTTTGCGTACGTTCCGGTCAGTTCTTCAATCAAACCCTGCATCATCATGGGGGTCAGCTTGCGGATCTCCACATTTTCCCGCTCCAGCTCTTCAAACACATTCTCTACCGCGCTCCAGTTGCCGCTCATCATAACGCGCATGAGTTTTATCTCTATCTCTGTTGGAAAATAGTAGAAGGTGGTCTGGGCCTGGTAAGAGTCGTAGGTCAATAGTACTTCGTCATCCTCCACGTGCACACTGGCCAGCAGCCTTTTCGCCTGCGCAAAGGAGATAAACGTGTCCGCCAAAAAGACGTATGGGATGCCAATGGCCGCCTGCATTCGGATCCCATAATTTTTCATCTGATCCATGACAGAACGACAGATCTTTCGAATCCAGGCTTCCTGCTCAAAGGAATCCAGCCCCAGAATCACAGTAACCCGCCGCTCCTCGTTGGCGTAGATAATGGAGTTTTTCCCCGCATAGCGGCGGACTAGGCTTTCCAATGTCATCTGAATCGCCGAAACCCCCTCCCTGTCATCTTCCAAGGTTCCAAAATTTGTGACCTGCAGCACAGCCACACAGTAACAATTCCCGCTTAGATGAATCTGTAGGTCCGCCAGCTGCCCTTCCAAATCTGTATAGTCCGTAATGGTTCCACTTAGCAGCCGCTCCACAAAGCCGGCCTGCATCAGGGGGATTCTCCGCTCCAGCTCCTGGTTCAAAGCGTTTCTGTCCTCCAGCAGCTTTGCCATCTGGTTCTGAATAAAGACATATACGTTTTCTTTTCCCGTGAAGGAATCTTCCTGGGCGGCGGAAAGGCTGGTAACAATATTAGAGATCGGGCGGCTATTCCGCCGCGCAAACCAAACGCAAAGTCCCGCGGCAATCAGAAACGCCAGCAAAATCAGAGAAATATTCATTAGCAGGTTCTCATACCAGCCCTTTAAAACCGCGCTTTCCGAGGCCAGGCATTCATAGGTTTTTCCAGAGCCCGAGGTTTTCGAAAGAGAAAAGCATTTATCCTGGGCCGCCCCCATAATCAAAGGAATTTTTCCCTCCTTCTGCCTGGGAAGCCCAATGCTGAATTCCAAAATCTCGCCGCTATTCACCACAAGGTTTTGCAGGCGGTTTTCAGAAACATAAATAAACACCTGCCCAGCGTCCTCCATACTAAACTTGGTGGTGGCCAAAGGCTGGGAATATAGAATCACACTCTGTTCGTCCGACCCCACCCGCACCCGCTCCAGGCTGACCCGCCCAGAATTGCCCTGGGAGGACAAAATCCCCTCCAGCCAGTTTTGGTACGTCCCCTGCTCTACTCCATAACGAACGCGGTGAAAAAACTCTGTGCTGGAAATAATTCCATCGCTTCCAATAATCTTCTCCTGCTCTGGCAGCACCACATAGATTGCGTCGGCAAAACTGTTTAGGTAGGCTTGGTTTTGAATCTTCTGCATCAGCTTATAGAACGAGTAATAGCCGGCCTCGGGGTCGTTCTGAATCTTCAGAAGATTTTCATCGCTAGAGATATTTTGTATTAAATTGGAAAATTCTGTAAACCGGTCCTCAATATTGTTCACACTCTGCTCCATGGTCAGCTCTAAAACAGAAAAGGCCTCCTTCTGTTTCTGGGTTAAATTCTGTATACTAACCCCCAGCATAGCCAGCAGCAAAACTAAAAGTATCAGCACATAGGACAAAGCAAAATGCAAAAAGATATTTTTCTTCCATCTGGCAAACATAGTCCACCCTCCAGCTTGTGTCTTGCCTGTTCTTGCAGCCGGCCGCCGCCTCTTTGCCCCGCGCCGCACACATGGAGTCTATTTAGCAATTATACCACACTGTTCCTTCGAATTTCAAGACAGTCGTATGCCTGGGCGTGTCCAAACGTGGAACAGAGAAAGTTTCGTCCACCTTTTCAAAGGTGGTAGGGTTCTTAGGGACAACGTCCCTAAGCCGCCGGAGGCCATTTGCTACTCCATAGCAAAATATCCCAGACGCGCCCGTATGCCTTGCTCCACTTACCCTGCCCGGAATATTGGGAGCCTGTTCACACAAATCATCGCACTCCTCTTGTATCAATAAGCTCTCACGGCCATTGCCCTGGAAAACTTGGGAATGAATCCACACAAAAAGGCCCTGTCCGCAAAAAAGCATAGACAGGGCCTTACATCTATCCGCTCATTCTTTCGTCTCCGCCAGGGCCCGGCGCAGGGCCTTTCGACAGCGGTCCTCGCTAACAGCCACCAGCTCGTCCCCAGCATGCAGCACCGTGGAGCCATTGGGAATGGTCAGCTCGCCGGCACGTATAACAGAAATAACCAGCGCCCCCCTGGGGATGTCCACATCCTTTAGGGCCATACCCTCCCAGGCGGTATTATGGGGCAGCGTCATGGAGACAATCTCCCCCTTACCCTGCTCCAGGCTGGCGATGAGGTGCATATGGGCAATATCCGCCTCTTGCTCAATAAGCTGCACCACAATCTCTGTGCTGCTCACCACATCTGGGATTCCCAAAGCCCGAAACATCTCGGCGTTGCGGGGGTCGTTGACCCGGGCGATCACTTTCTTGGTGCCAAAATGCCCCTGGGCCAGCTGGGCTGCCACCAGGTTGTCTTGGTCCACGCCGGTCACGGCCATCAGGCAGCCGGCGTTTTTGGCCCCCGCCGCCTCTAGAACAGAGACGTTGGTGCCATCTCCTGGAAAAATAGCGGCGTCCAGGTCGTCGGCCAGTTCCGTGCAGCGGGCAGGATCTTTCTCAATCAGACAGACCTCATGCCGCCGCTCCAGCAGTACCCGGGCCAGGCTGCGGCCCGCCTTGCCGCCGCCCACAATGATCATGCGCATGACAAACAAGCGCCTCCTTGTACTCCTTCATTTTATAAGCTGTTTAAAGCTCGTTTTAAAACCGGGAAAACCATCCGTTTGCCCTGCCAAGGCCATTTTCCACGTAAACCGCCGGAAAACCGGGCAGGCTTTGCGGTCTTTCCCCGCCCTCGACTCTATCTGCCCAAATACCCGGCACCGCCCCGGCGAAAAAACAGGCTCTAGTCGATTTTCCGGCTGTACACCACCTGGTCTCCCTCTTCCAGAAAGATATGCCCCGCCGTCTCTTTCAGCACAAAGCGGCCGTCGGCCCGGACCACCCCGAACACCCCCTGGCCGGGCAGGTCAATTTCCGCCGTAGTACGGCCGAACAGGCGCTTTTCCACCGGGCGGGCCTCCAGGGCCACCGTGGCAGCCCCAAAGGTCACCTGGCGGCTCTGCCAGGGGCTTACCAGGCAAGAAACCAACTTTTCCCCAGCCATATTCGTGGGACACACCGTGCGCAGGCCGATATTCTCAAAAATGTCCTCCCGCTCCGGGTCAGAGATCCGCGTGGCCACCCGCTCCACCTGAAATACCTTTTTGGCAATCTGCCCCACGGCAATGTTCAAGTTGTCGTCCGCCGTGGTCACCGCCACCGCGTCGCAGCTCTCAATGCCCGCCCGGCGCAGCACGTTTAAATCCATGGGAAAGCCCACAAAGGTCACCCCGGTAAAGTCCGGGTCCAGCAGGGCCAGGTTGGCGGGGTTTTCATCCACCAGCACCACCTCGTGGCCCAGGCGGTCCAGCTGCTGGGCGGTCTCCCGGCCCAAAAGGCCCCCGCCAATGATTAGCACGTTCATGGCCTGCCTGCGCCCCCTTACTCGGCGTCCTGGTTATCCGCCGGCTGGGCGGAGGACGCGGAAGCGGTGGACCCGCCGCTTTCCGGCGAACTGCCGTTCTCGCCGCTGGAATCGGGGTCCGGGGTAGGGGTGGCCTGGGCCACTGCCCCGGCCTTCAGCTGGTTATACTGCTCCATGGTCACGTCCACCACCTGGGCGTAGTCTGCGAAAACATAGGCCGGCGAGCCCTGGTAGGAGACCTGGTACCAGCCGTTCTGGGGCGTTTCAATAAGCAGGGCCAGCTTGTCGCCCTCTGCCACCTCGGCCAAAATCTCCGCGTCGGTAGAGCCGCTTTTACGCACGTTTACCACATCGCCTGTAATCTTCACGGCCTTGGCGGCAGGGACCGGGGTGGGGCTGGGGGTGACAAAGCTGGAAGAGGAGCTAAGCCCGCTGGAATTCATGCTGCTCTCTTCCTCATTTCCGCCGCAGGCGGCCAAAGAGCAGGCCAGCATACAACCGGCCAGCAGCGTGACAAATCCCCGGCGGATATATATAACATTAGAAATGTTTTTTCGTTTCTCCAGTTTGCTGTTCTCGTCTTTCATTTTTCACATTCCCTTCTTCATTATTTTATTGTTAACTATTGCTTCTATCTATAGTAAAAACTTCTCATTTTCCGGCGGAAAAACCGCGGTCCGCCATGTAAGAATATTCTATCATAATTTGCGGAAAATTCCAACGCTTTTTTTCAATTTCTGTACGTTTCTCTATAAAAAGAAAAATTCCCCTCTTTTGACAAATCCCCTTGATTCTCCGGCCTTTCCGTGCTATAATACTAAAGCCAAAACACACGCCGGTTATTTTCGCATCTGGTCCGGGCCGTTTTTTTAGGTATGGTCTCTTTATACTCCTAAAGAAGTCCCTTAGCGGCCCTTTGGTCGCACCCGGTTGACCCGAAAAAAATTCCGGCGGAGGAAAAAACCAGGAGGTAATATCAAATGGCAGTAGTATCCATGAAACAGCTGCTGGAGGCCGGCGTCCACTTTGGACACCAAACCCGCCGCTGGAATCCCAAAATGGCCCCTTACATCTTTACCGAGCGCAACGGAATTTATATCATCGACTTGCAGAAAACCGTGCGCAAGCTGGAAGAGGCCTATAATTTTATCCGCGATCTTTCCGCCGAAGGGAAAAACATCCTGTTTGTGGGCACCAAGAAGCAGGCCCAGGAATCTGTGCGGGAAGAGGCCGTTCGGGCCGGCGCTTACTATGTAAACGCCCGCTGGCTGGGCGGCATGCTTACCAACTTCTCCACCATTCGCACCCGCATCCAGCGCCTGGCCCAGCTGCGCAAGATGGAAGAGGACGGCACCTTTGACCTGCTGCCCAAAAAAGAGGTCACCAAGCTTCAGCTGGAGATTGAGAAGCTGGAAAAATACCTGGGCGGCATTAAAGAGATGAAAGGCTACCCTGGCGCGCTGTTCATTGTGGACCCCCGCAAGGAGCGGATTGCCGTCTCCGAAGCCCGTAAGCTGGGGATTCCCATTGTGGCCATTGTAGACACCAACTGCGACCCGGACGAGATTGACTATGTGATCCCCGGCAACGACGACGCGATCCGCGCCGTGAAACTGATTGCCAGCGCTATGGCTGACGCCGTCATTGAGGGCCGCGAAGGCCAGATGGGCGCCGCCGCCCGGGAAGAGGCGCCCGAAGCCGAGGCCGAGGAAGCCCCCGCCGAAGAGTAAAACTAAAGAAAAACCCGCGGTTGACTGGCGGAGGCGAAGCCGCTGACCAGAGCAAAAGTTTTCGGCAAGCTTTTTGAAAAAAAGCTTGCTGGATTGCGGGGCTTGGAGCGGCGCTCCAAGGTCTTGCCGCAGGGCATTGCCCGAAGGCCCTCCATTATTCAAAGAACAACCCCCATCAACCGCGTCTTAACGTAATAAAACCACAACCACTATAAAGGGGAGTATAGCATATGAATTTTACCGCTAAAGACGTAGCCAGTCTCCGCGAAAAGACCGGCTGCGGCATGATGGACTGCAAAAAAGCCCTCACCGAGGCCGACGGCAACATGGAAAAGGCCGTAGACCTGCTGCGGGAGAAGGGCCTGGCCGCTTCTGTGAAAAAGGCCGGCCGCATCGCCGCCGAGGGCGTGGCTTTTGCCCAGACCGCTGGCGACATTGCCGTGGCCATTGAGGTAAACGCCGAAACCGACTTTGTGGCAAAAAACGCAGAGTTCCAGGCTTTTGTTAAGACTTGCGCCGACACGGTGGTGGAGCAGAACCCCGCCGACGTAGAGGCCCTGTTGGCCTGCAAGGCCGCGGGCAGCGACATGACTGTGGACGCCCTCTTGAAGGACAAGATCCTCACCATTGGCGAGAACATCAAGGTCCGGCGCTTCGCCCGCTATGAGGGTCCTGTTACCGCCTATGTCCACGCCGGGGGCCGTATCGGCGTAATTGTAAAGTTTGACACAGACGCCGCCATTGCGGGCACCGAGGGCTTTAAAACCTACGCCCATAACGTGGCCATGCAGATTGCCGCTCTGAATCCCGAGTACCTGGACGAGGCTTCTGTACCCGCCGAGCGGGTGGAGAAGGAGAAAGCGATTCTCACCCAGCAGATCGTGGACGAGGGCAAGCCCGCCAATATTGCCGAGAAAATCGTTACCGGCCGCTTGGGCAAGTTCTTCAAAGAAATCTGCCTGGTGGATCAGGCCTATGTGCAGGACAGCAGCATGAGCGTGAAGCAGTACACGGAACATGTTGCCAAAGAGCTGGGCGGCAACATTAAGATTGCGGCGTTCACCCGTTTTGAGAAGGGCGAGGGCCTGGAAAAGAGAGAGGATAACTTTGCCGAGGAAATAGCCAGCATGGTAAAGTAATCCGCAAGAATACACGTAACTTTAGGGAATGCCCTGCGGGGAATTCCCTTTTGTAATAGGGATAAACCAATGGAACCTCTGTATTCTGATTTATATAAGCTATACAGCCGGTGCTTTCCCCAGTATCCTGTGTCCCAAGAGACCTTTTGGCAGCGGCTTTGCCCAGAAAAAGCACGGGTGTTCGCCGAGTATGGCCAGGGACTACTGATCGGCTGCGCTCTGGTCCACAAAGCCTCCATCCCCCTGCTATGCGTGGACAGAGAATACCGGCAACAGGGCGTGGGCGCCCGGCTCTTGGCTTCTGCCCAGGGGTATATTTTAGGTACAGGAGCCCGGCAAATCACCTTGGGCTGTGGGGAACACTACCTGCTGCAAGGCGTGCCGGAAGACCCCCCCGCCCCGGTCCGCTTCTTCCAGCGCCACGGGTATACCGCCCCATGGACCAGCGTTAACATGGAGCTGGACCTGAAGAGCTTTTCCCTAAAGACAGCAGCCATTCCCCCCGCGCCGGAAAACGTAGCTTTCCGCATGGCCAGGGTGACGGACGCGGATGCTCTATTGGCTGCGGTGGAGGACGCCCAAGCCAGCTGGGTCCCCATTTTTGCCAGCTGCCAGGACCCCGTCCTGTTAGCTGTTGCAAGGGAACAAATTATGGGCTTTCAAATCCTCTCCCCCAGTGGCGGGCATTTTCTCCGTAGCGGGCATATTGTGGGGTCCATCGGCTGTGTGGGGGTCGTTCCCGGGGCGAGAAACCAGGGCATTGGCCTGCGCATGGTAGCCCAGGGGGCCCAGTGGCTGAAGGACCAGGGCTGTACGCTGGTCGAGCTGCGGTATACCTGGTTAGAAAGCTGGTACGGCAGGCTGGGGTTTCGTACCGTTTCCCGCCAGTGGATGGGGGAAAAATCTCGATAAATCCGAAAAAACTGGCGAAGCCCGGCGCTTCGCCAGTCTTTTATTTTGATAAAATTTCACCTATTGCCATTTTAAAACTCCCTCCTAATGGTTTAGATTTCTTTACTAAAAATATTTGTCATCTTTCCTTTTTGGAATAATATAGAATTTTTTATATGTTATAATGCCAACAGTGGTTTGCTAATGGCAAATTTTGAACTAGGAGGGTTTCAAATGAAGAGAATTCTATCCTTATTCTGTGTAGTAGTTTTTGCGATAGCTCTTGCGGTACCCGCTGGAGCTGCGGACATGGAGCAGCCATCTGCTGATTCTGCCCAGGCCACCCAGGAAATTACCAATGAGAGCTTGCGAGAAATAGCCCGGCAGGTATACACGCAAAAGGGCTATACCGAAGTTCCCGCCCAGCAGACCTTCGCTGTTCAGGAAGAGTTTCCCCAAGAAGTCTATGAGCTGGCGTACATGGACCTGGACAAGGCGGAGGGCCAACTGAAAAGAGAAATCTTGATGGCCCGCCGGAAGATTGCTTTTAGCTATGACTGGGGCACAGAGGCCTGCGTGGGCGTTGAATGGGACGACGAAGCAAAAACCTTCAGCCTTCTGCCCAGCTTTGAGGACCTATTCCCCGGCTGGGATGTGCCCAGCGACAGCGACCTGGTGGACGCACCCTCAACAGAAACAGCGGAATAGAACCCCGCCGCTTCTGCCCGCGATGTGGAAGCGGCGTCCGCCGTTTCCGCCAGAGAAATTGTTCTATCCAGTCCGGTAACTTTATGAAATCATACCACTCGGGTTGAATCGAATAGTGGTACAACCAACGCAAAAGATTTTTATTCCATAAACACTGTCCGTTCAAACGTAAATTACTACGAAATGGACGTTCTAAGTATGCCAGCCAGCATGGCCACCATCAACCTGAGATTTACAAACGCGGGCACGGGAGCCTCCCTGCACAGCAAGCGCAATCTGACTCTCGCTACCGCTAATCTTGCAGCATTTATTAATCCAAATGACGTAAGCCGAATTGGCTTTCGCACCAGCACAAACTCCACCTCAGGAAGCGCAAGGGTAAGTGTTGTGCGATCCTTGCTTTTAAGTGCGTAATATGTGTTATGATTAATTTATAATACTTATTATTCTCCATATACCGCGTCATTGGTGTAAATTAGCAAACCGCAAAAAAGAGGGCGATTTTCTTTCAATCGCCCTCTTCCTTTTTATTTTATGCTGTGTTTGTGATTTACAGTTTCAAATCTTTTGGCGAAAACCCCAGGCTTTGCAGGGTCTCCGGCCGCTGCCGCCAGTCCTCTTTCACCTTTACCCACAGCTGCAAGTTTACCTTGCAGCCAAAAAAGCGCTCCAGGTCCCGCCGGGCCGCTGTGCCGATCTCTTTCAGCATAGCCCCGCCTTTGCCAATGAGGATGGCTTTATGGTTGGGTTTTTCGCAGTAAAGGGTCACGTGCAGCTCCAGCAGGCTGTTTTCCTCCCGCATCAGCTCCGTCACCGCCGCCACCCCATGGGGCACCTCCTGGTCCAGGCGGCGCAGCACTTTTTCCCGCACCAGCTCCGCGGCCAGCACCCGCTCTGGCTGGTCTGTAAGCACGTCCGCGTCAAAAAGCCAGCCCCCAGGCATGGCCAGGGCCTTCAGCTCTGCCAAAAGAGCCTCCATGCCGTCTCCATCCCGGGCCGAGACCGGCACTACCGCCTGGAAATGGTACAGGCCCGCGTACTGGCTGATCTGCTCCATAATTGGGGCCTTGTCTGGCAGTAGGTCCACTTTGTTAACAGCCAGTACCGCCGGGATCTGGATTTTTTTAAAGCGGGCAATAAGCTCCTGGTCCGCCGGGGATACCGGCGCGCCCGCCTGGGTCACCAGCAGGCAGGCGTCCACCCCTTCCACCGTAGAGGTGACAGAGCGAACCATATAATCGCCCAGGGAGTTTTTCGGCTTTAGCAGCCCGGGGGTGTCCAAAAACACCAGCTGGTCCGTGCCAGCGGTAAGCACCCCCATGATGCGGGTGCGGGTGGTCTGGGGCTTTTTAGAAACAATGGCGATTTTCTCGCCCACAAGACGATTGAGAATGGTGGACTTCCCCACATTGGGCCTGCCCACAATCGCGATATACGCTGATTTTTGGTTGTCCATAACTCCC
Source organism: Acutalibacter intestini (assembly GCF_034334985.1). Taxonomy (NCBI): domain Bacteria; kingdom Bacillati; phylum Bacillota; class Clostridia; order Eubacteriales; family Acutalibacteraceae; genus Acutalibacter; species Acutalibacter intestini. Next base: position 37,195 of record NZ_JAWXXL010000011.1, read on the forward strand.
TCCACTTTCAAAAGGTAAACACGCCGCGGAATGTGGCAGGGGGGCTGGAGGAACGATCCTCTGAACTCCCTTCGCGTTCTTTCTTTTTGGGCGCCGCGTTTTATTAAAACCTGTTTTCAAACAGACTCTAGCGCTCCACAAAAAATTCTTTATACCACACCAGGAAGGTGTACACGGTCCACACCCGGCGGCTGTTGTCCGCCTTTCCCGCTTTATGGTCGTCCAAAAGCTTCACCAGCTTTTCCGTATGGAAGAACTGTTCCGCCTCGGCCCCGGTAAAGGCCGCTTTTACCCGCTGATAATATTCCTCCTGCTTCAGCCATACCCGGGTGGGCACCGGGAAGCCCAGCTTCTTCTTGTCCGCCCACTTTTCCGGCATCCGCCGCAGGGCCGCTTTGCGCATGGCAAACTTGGTATTCTCGCTGTTCACCCGGTACCGGGTGGGAATCTTCCCGGCCAGGGCCATAACCTCCTTGTCCAAAAAGGGCACCCGCAGCTCCAGAGAATTGGCCATGCTCATCTTGTCCGCCTTTAGCAAAATGTCCCCTACCATCCACATGTTCAGGTCCACAAACTGCATCCGGGTCACCGCGTCCTTGTCCCCCACCATACCATAATAGGGTTTTACCAGCTGTTCCGGGGCGGGGGCTCCCGCCGGCTCCTTTAGCAGCGCCCGGCGCTCTTTCTGGGTGAACATGTACGCGTTGCCAATAAAGCGCTCTTCCAGCCGCTTGCCCCTGCGCACTAAGAAATTCAGCCCCCGGTGGGCGGGCAGCAGCCCCGCCACCCGGCCGATGAACCGCCGGATGGGAAAGGGGATCTTATCATACCAGGCCATCTCTAAGGGCTCTTTATAGATGTTGTATCCCCCAAAAATCTCGTCCGCCCCCTCGCCAGAGAGCACCACCTTCAGGTGCTGGCTGGCGGTGTTGCACACAAAGTACAGGGCCACTGCCGAAGGGTCCGCCAGGGGCTCGTCCATGTGATACTGGATCTTGCCAAAGTTCCCCCAGAACTCCTCTGGGGTAATGACCTTGCTGATATTCTTCACGGGAATCAGCTCAGAGAGCCCTTTGGCATAGCTGATCTCGTTATACTTCTCTCCATTGTCAAAGCCCACGGTAAAGGTCTTGTCCACGTGGGCCGAGCAGGCCACATAGCTGGAATCCACCCCGGAGCTGAGAAAACACCCCACCTCTACGTCGCTGATTTTGTGGGCCGCCACGCTGTTGTCAAAGGTCTTTTCTATCTCGTCCACCCACTGGTCCAGGCTCTTGTCCTCCTGGGCGTTAAAAGTGGGCAACCAATAGCGCTTTGTCTCCATTTTCCCGGCTTTCCAGGTAAAGAAGTGGGCCGGGGGCAGCTTGTACACCTCCTTAAAAAAGGTCTCGGGTCCCGGCGAGTACTGAAAGCTCAGGTAGCTTTCCAGGGCCCGGGGGTTCAGCTCCTTGTGAAAAGCCGGGTGGGGCAGAAAGCTTTTAATCTCCGAGCCGAACAGGAAAGCGCCGCCCATTTGGGCATAGTACAGGGGCTTAATGCCAAAAAAATCCCGGGCCCCAAAAAGCTCCCGCTTCTTTTTGTCCCAGATCACAAAGGCAAACATGCCCCGCAGCTTGCCCAGCAGGTCGGGGCCGTACTCCTCGTAGCCGTGAAGCAGCACCTCGGAATCGGCGGCGGTCTTAAACGAATGCCCGGCGGCCAGCAGATCCCGCTTTAGATCCTGGTAGTTGTAAATCTCGCCGTTGAACACCAGCACCATGGAGCCGTCCTCGTTTTGCATGGGCTGGCGGCCCCCGGAGAGGTCTATAATGGACAGCCGCCGAAAGCCCAAAGAAACGTCTCCGTCTTCATAATAATCCGCGTCGTCCGGCCCCCTGTGGGCAATGGCGTCCGCCATAGAGTGCAGAACGCCCTGGTTGGGGTCCCCTGTAAAACCAACAAATCCACACATATTTTTAATTCCTTTCTTTTGGAAAAAGCTCGGCTCTCGCTCCTTCCTGACAAAAAGAGAAAGCCAGTCGCTTTACTATACCATAATTCCGCTGGGAGAAAGCCGGTGCTTAAAGGCCTCTCCTTGTGTTTCTTAAAACATAGTATACCACATTTTTCCGGAAAATGGTAGGGGCATTTGCCAGAAGACCGCGGGCAAAAACAGATTGTGCGGTCCAGGGGCAGGGAAGGGGCCGCTTCTGGGCAAAAAAACGGGTTCTATTATGCCCTCCACAGCCGCCCTTGGTGCATCCCGCGCCCTGATTTTTCTATTCCGGCCGCTCCTCCTGGGCCGCCTCTTTCTCCATTCGCTCCAGCACCTTATCAATGACTGCCAGGGCCCGCACATAGGTGTGGCTGGCGTCAATGCGGCCCTTGCCCTCTTCCCCCTGGGTTCCCAGCAGGTTCAGCCGCTGATACACATCCTCCACCGCGCTGCGTGCCCAGCGGGGCAAGTCCTCAAAGGTCTTATACCGGCGCTCGTTTTCATTGTACACGGTCTGTGCCTCTTGGCGCGCCAGCTTCGCCACTTCTTCTCTTGTCATGTCCGTCCAGTCCTCCCCTTCTATAATGGCCGGATAATCCCGAAAAGCCCGATTCATGTCAAATATTTTTCCGTTAATAATCCCCCGGTCCGTATACTGCCACATGCCCGCCCCGGGGTAGTCCAGCGTACTGTTCCACTGGGCCACCCAGCGGTCGATATGACTAAGGCGCGGACTGTTCAGCCGGTTCAGCATCCAGCTTAAACTGGCGTAAATGCCGCAGTAGTACCCGGCCCTGCGCATTTCCTCGCAATAGGTCAGGCAGTTGTCCACCAGCTGCTCCCCGGTGGGCAGGGTTTTGTCCTCCACGTCGTACCACACGCCATACAGGGCCCGCTCCACCCGCATTTCCCGCAGCAGCCGCAGGGTGTGCCTGGCCTCGCTGCGGGCCATGTCCGTATTCCGGGCGTAGGAGTACAGGTACACCCCAAAAGGGATGCCCGCCGCCCGGCACTTTTGCACGTTCAGCCGGTACTGGCTGTCGTCCTGGCTGCTATAGTCCCCGCCAAAGCCGCAGCGGATGATGATAAAATCCACCTTTCCCCGCAGGGCGGCAATGTTCACGTCCCCGTTAAACTCTGATATATCGATTCCGGTGGCAAGATAGTCCGGCAAAGCGCCCACCTCCATAAAAAAATCCTCCCAGGCCATCCTATGCGGGAGGGCCTGGAAGGGTGCTCATACAGCCGGCAGGGAAACAGCTTTTATTCCAGCAGCGTCACCGTCTGCCGGTCCGCGTCCAGCTCTAGGACACCCCCCCACAAAGACCGGCCTGCGTGTGTCTCACCGGCCGGTTCGGGAGGGTCCCCAGTGGGGGCCCTCCCCCTTTGCACACGATTTGCTTGCACTTTTCCCCTCATAGCTGGTTGCAGCTATTGCGCGCAATCTTTGTTGCGGTGTGTTGCCCTAGTTTTTTTCCCATGGGGAGCGTGAGCATGGGCGCTGGGTGGCGGCAGTCGAATTCCGCCAGAATGGGAAACCGCCTCCCACGCATTTTTTTATGGATTTATTGGTTACGCAGCCGCTCCATGGCCTCCACGGTCTTGGCCGCGTCGCCAAAGGCCGTTAGCCGCATGCAGCCCGCGCCGTTTTTGCCAAAGCCCTCGCCGGGAGTGCCCACGATTTCCTTTTCGTTGAGCAGATAGTCAAAGTACTCCCAGCCGCTCATGCCCTCTGGGCACTGGAACCACAGATAGGGCGAGTTCTCCCCGCCAGTAAAAGAAATGCCCATGTCCCGCAGGGCCCCGGCCATCACCTGGGCGTTCTTCTGGTAATAGGCGATGTTTTCCCGCACTTGGCGCATCCCCTCTGGACTGAATACCGCCTGGGCGGCCCGCTGGGTCACGTAGCTGACGCCGTTGAACTTGCTGCCCTGCCGGCGCTGCCACAGCTTGTTGACCTGTACGCCGTCGAACTCCAGCTCATTTTTTATCACGGTGTAGCCGCAGCGCATGCCGGTAAAGCCCGCCGTCTTGGACAGGGAGCCGAACTCAATGGCGCAGCGCTCCGCCCCGGGAATGGCGAAGATGCTCCTGGGCAGGTCCCCGGTGACAAAGCACTCGTAGGCCCCGTCGAAGAGGATCACCGCCCCCTGCTCCAGGGCGTAGTCCACCCAGACCTGTAGCTGGTCCCGGCTGTACACCGCGCCAGTGGGGTTGTTGGGGGAACAGAGGTAGATAATGTCCGCCCGCTGCCCCGGGTCCGGCATGGGCAAAAAGCCGTTTTCCATGTTGGCCCCAGCGTAAAGGATCTTCCGCCCGGCCATCACGTTGGTGTCTACATACACCGGGTACACCGGGTCCGGCACCAGCACGGTATTGGCGTTATCAAAAATGTCCACAATATTGCCCACGTCGCTTTTGGCCCCGTCGCCCACAAAGACCTCCTCTGGCTGCACATCCACCCCAAAGCCGCCGTAGTATCCGGCAATGGCCTCCCGCAAAAAGGGGTAGCCGTTGCTGTCCGGGGAGTAGCCCCGGAAGGTCTCCTTATGGGCCATCTCGTCGGTGGCCTTGCGCATGGCCTCAATCACGGCAGGGGCCAGGGGCAGGGTCACATCGCCAATGCCCATGCGGATCAGGTGGTTTTCCGGGTGGGCGGCGGTGTATTCGTTCACCTTTTTTGCAATGGTAACGAATAGATAGCTCTGCTCAAGATTCTGGAAATTGCTGTTTAGTTTCATGGGGGTTCATCCTCTCTGTATGTCGGTTTTATTGTGCCATCAGCCTGGCTCTTGTGTTCTGGGGGAATTTCTCTAGGGCGTAGCGGAAAGCCGCCCGGGGCATTTCCCGGCAGTGGGCGGCAAGGTATGCCTCCACCCCGCCGGGGTCTGTTTGGGAGAGGCATTTCAGCATCCAGCCATAGCCCTTTTGCACCAGATTGTGCTGGTCCCCCAGCAGCCGGTCCACTATGGCATAGGGCCAAAGGCCCTGCCTGTCCTCCCGCAGGATGGAGGGAATGAGGACTACCGCCGATGCCCTTCTCACCCAAAAGTCCGCGTCCTCCGTCCATTCCGCGACCTTTGAAAAAAGCTCCTTCCGCTGCCGGACCAGCTCCCCAAAGGCATGGGTGCAAAAATCGTCGCAGTCGCCCCAGCCCCGGACGTACTCCTTCAGCCAGCGATAGAACCGCTCATAGGTGTCCGCTGTATACTGTGCCTTTACACGGTAGGCCCAGTCAAAGGCAATCACGCCCAGGGCCCAGTCCCGCTGGGCTAAAAGCTCTTCGCACAGGGCCAGCACGGGGTCTATCTCCTTTAGGGCCGCCTGCCGGTACAGCCGGCTGGACAGCCGCCGAATCTCTCCGGTAGCAATGTGCTTTCCCGGCGGCGCGGCCTGGGCCATGCGTTCCAGCTCAGCCGCCGCCCGCTCTACTATATCCGCCATAGCTCACCCGTTCTTCTCCTCCATATAGGCCACCGCTGCCCCCACAAAGCCTTTGAACAGCGGGTGGGGCCGGTTGGGCCGGCTCTTAAACTCCGGATGGAACTGCCCGGCCACAAAAAAGCGCTTTTCCGGCAGCTCGATGGACTCCACCAGCCGCCCGTCCGGCGAGGTGCCGCTGATCACCATGCCCTTCTCCGCCACGGCCTCCCGGTAGTCGTTGTTAAATTCATACCGGTGCCGGTGGCGCTCGTGGATCAGCTCCTCTCCATAGCACTCCGCCATTTTGGTGCCCGGGGCCACCTGGCAGGGGTAGCTGCCCAGGCGCAGGGTGCCGCCTTTGTTGACATCCTTATTTTGGTCTGGCATAAAGTCAATGACCTTGTTGAGGCCGTACTCGTCGAACTCGCCGGAGTTGGCGTCCAGAATGCCGCAGACGTTGCGGCAAAACTCAATAACCGCCACCTGCATGCCCAGGCAAATGCCCAGATAGGGGATGTCCTTTTCCCGGGCGAACCGGGCCGCCAGCACCATGCCCTCAATGCCCCGGCTGCCAAAGCCCCCGGGGATAATGACGCCGTGGACATCCCCCAGCTGGGACTCGATATTCTCCTCGTTAAGCATTTCCGAGTCCACCCAGCTGATGTCCACCTTGGCGCTGTACTCGTACCCAGCGTGGGCCAGGGCCTCCATCACCGAGAGATACGCGTCGTGCAGCTTCACATACTTCCCCACCAGGGCAATGCGCACGTTCTTCTTTCTGCCCCGTATTTTGTCCACCATCTCCAGCCATTCGCTGGTGTCCGCATCCTTGGCGCACAGGTTCAGCTCCCGGCAGACAATGTCTGAGAAATGGCTTTTTTCCAGCATAATGGGGGCCTCGTACAGCACGGGGATGGTCAGGTTTTCAATGACGCAGTCCGGGCGCACGTTGCAGAACATGGCAATCTTCTGGAAAATGCTGAAATCGTCAATGGGCACGTCGGTGCGCAGCACAATAATATTGGGCTTAATGCCCATGCCCTGCAACTCTTTTACCGAGTGCTGGGTGGGCTTGGATTTGTGCTCGCCAGAGCCCTTTAGGTAGGGCACCAGGGTCACATGGATAAACAGCGCGTTGCCCGGGCCCACCTCTTGGCTAACCTGGCGGATGGCCTCTAAAAAGGGCTGGCTCTCAATGTCGCCGGCAGTGCCGCCGATCTCGGTAATAACCACGTCTGCGTTGCTTTTGCTGCCCACGCTGTAGATGAAGCTCTTGATTTCCGAGGTAATGTGGGGAATCACCTGGATGGTCTCCCCCAGGTACTCTCCCCGGCGCTCCTTGTTCAGCACGTTCCAGTACACCTTGCCGGTGGTCAGGTTGGAAAACTTGTTCAGGTCCTCGTCAATGAACCGCTCGTAGTGGCCCAGGTCCAGGTCGGTCTCCAGGCCGTCCTCGGTCACGTACACCTCCCCGTGTTGATAAGGGCTCATGGTGCCGGGGTCCACGTTGATATAGGGGTCCAGCTTCTGGGCCGCCACCTTCAGCCCCCGGGACTTCAGCAGCCGTCCCAGGGAGGCGGCGGTAATGCCCTTGCCCAAACCGGAGACCACGCCGCCGGTGACGAAAATATACTTTGCCATGTTCTTTTCTTCTCCTCTTATGGATGATTTGTTTCTGTTGGGGGTGTTGGGATATTACCCCGGCACGTAACAGTGGGAAAATTGCGCGGTCAAAGGGCGAAGAGTTGGCCGAAGCCCACTCCCGGCCCCTTGTGGGGTTCTTAGGGGCGCTGGTCGCCAGTGGCGACCAGCGCCAACCGAGGCGGCAGCCGAGACCAACGCCCCTAAACCGCCGGAGGCCAAAGCGTACAAAGAGGGCCGTAGGCCCCTTTGGGGCGGAGCTCCGGCTTATTGGCGAAGTAACAGCAATACAAAAGGTCAAGGGCCGGGGACTGCGCCCCCGGACCCCCGCGCGGCGGCGCGGCCTATGTTCTCTTCTGAACGAGGGGAGTGGGGGAGTTGAGTGCTCCATTCTGCCCCTTGCGCCGCCTTTTAAGGGCAAGACCGTGGAGCTCTGCTCCACACCTCGCCACCTTTGAAAAGGTGGACGAAACTTTTTCTTCGCGCCCCTTACTGCTGACTTTTGGTGTGCTGGTCGTCCGCCGGGTTTCTACAGCTCCACTTGTCCCTGGAACACCTCCACCGCCTCGCCGGTCATAGTCACCCGCTCTTCGGTATAGTTGATCGTCAGGTCACCGCCCCGCAGGCGCACGGTGATATTCTCCCCCATCTGGCAGCGCCCATTCAGGCACGCCGCCACCGCCGCCGCGCAGGCCCCGGTGCCGCAGGCCATGGTCTCGCCGCTGCCCCGCTCCCACACCCGCATCTTCAGGGTATGGCTGTCCAGCACCTGGACAAACTCGGTGTTCACCCGCTCCGGGAACAGCGGGTCCCCCTCAAACAGCGGGCCTACGGCCTCCAGGTCCACCTCCATGGGGTCGCCCCCGAACACCACGCAGTGGGGGTTGCCCATAGACACGCAGGTGATCTCATGTTCCCCCCCGGCCACCGGAACCTTCCGGCCCACCACGCTCTTACCTGTCAGGTTGACAGGAATCTGCTCCGGGGCCAGCACGGCCGAGCCCATATCCACAGAGACCGCCACGGCGCGGCCGTTCTCCACCACCATTTCGCAGACCTTCACCCCGCTTTTGGTGTCGATATGGAGCACGGGCTTTTGGGCAATGCCGTGGTCGTACAGGTACTTGGCCACGCAGCGCACCCCGTTGCCGCACATCCTGCCCTCGCTGCCGTCGGCGTTGAAAATACGCATCAGCCCGTCGGCCCTCTCGCTGGGGCAGATGAGGATGACCCCATCGCCCCCCACGCCCTTGTGCCGGTCCGAGAGCCGCACCGCCAAAGCGGCGGGGTCCTCTACCGTCTCCTCAAAGCAGTTGATATACACGTAGTCGTTGCCGCAGCCGTGCATTTTGGTGAAATGTAAAGTTTTCGGCATAGTGCCTTTCTCCTCTCATGCTGATTCAACGTCCCGCCCCAAACAGCCACGCGCCCAGGGGGAAGTCCCAGTTCAAAAACCAGGTGCAAAGCAGGCTGGCCAGCAGGTACACAATAATCACCAGGCCCACCACCCCGCTCACTTTGCAGTGGAAGTCATAGTCGTAGCTGGACTCGGTAGCGCCGTTGGATTTCCACTTCTCGAAGATATTCCACAGAACCTCCGGCTTCAGGATGCTAAAGACGCACAGCGCCGCGCCCCCTAGACAGAGGATGGTCGCAATGACAAAACCGGTGTTTTTACTCACTCTGCTCCCTCCTAAGATAAAGAGGCCTCTTGGGAAAATAATTTTTTGAGTAATAAAAGCTCTCGCCTGCCGATGAAATCGGCTGGGCTCGGTGGGGTGATAACGGTTCCCTTCCTTGGCTTTGCCAAGTACCCAGGGACCTTCCCCCTCCGGGCGCAAAGGTCGCGGCCTCGTCTGCCGACTCGGGTGCTGTGTGCCAGCGGCCCCACACCCTGGAAGAGGCCGAGAGCTGGATTCGCCAACTCTTCGCCCCTTCACCGCGTTCTCTGGTTGACTCTCTGCTATTTCGCAAGAGGTTCCGTGAAAACCTATCCGGCAAAAGCTTGGAGCGTTGAGCCGCCGCGCGCCTCAATCTCTTGAGCACTTCTCCGCGTCGATGGCCAGCACCAGCATCAGGGCGTACAGGGCGTCGTCGGGGAAGGCCACGTCAATGGTGTAGGTGTCGGTCCAGTTCCACAGCTCTTTGCTGACCACGGCCACCAGGTCCCCCTGGGGGCCCAGCACCCGGTAGTCCCACTCGGTCCAGTTCCCCTCCACCTGCCAGCCGTTGCACTCGATATTGTACCGGGGCTTAAAGAAGGTGAACTCCTTGCTGATGCAGCCCAGGTACTGCCCGCCCACGTACAGCTCGAACTTGGGCAGCCAGGTCAGTACCTTTTCCTGCACCATGCCCACCTCGTTGCCATAAGGGTCGTAGATTTTCAGGCAGTGCCCCCAGCTAAGCTGTCCCTTCACCACATAGGCCACGCTGCCGTCCTCGTAGTAAATGTCATAGCTGTCCAGCCAGGAAAAGAACCTCTGTTTGAATAAAAGCTTCATGGCGGGCCTCCTTTTTCTTTTTGGTTGTGCCGTTCCCGCCGCAGTCTGGTAAAGCGGCGTCTATTCGTCCTCGCCCAAAACCGAGGCCACCGCGCCCCCGGTCTCCGTCTGGGGCTCCTGCCCCGCGCCGCGCATATCCACTTTGCTCCACAGCTCCGGCTCTTTTTCCAAGAAACGCTCCAAACTGTGGGCAGGCAGTTCCGCCATGGCCCAGTGTTCCCCCAGCCGCCACCGCAGCCGCATCCGGACCGCCTGGCCGCTCTCGTCCACTGTGGAGTCCGTCTGCTCAAAGCCCGCATAGCCCTCCACCGGCGCCCAGGCCATTGGGCAATCCGTCAGCTCCGGCACCGGAAGGTCCGGCGGCGGGGTAACGCCTTCCTCTTGGATAATAATAGGAAGGGGCTGGAAATCCATCCCGTCCCATTCCCCGGGCTCCCGCTCCTGCCAGGTCTCTGGCACAGGGCAGTCCCCTTCCACGGGCCGAAGGGTCACGTACAGCTTCAGCTGTTCAAAGGCAATCCACCAGTCCGTGCCGTTTTTGCCGTGAAGTGCCTCCACCGTCAAGCCGTGCCGGGCGGTCAGCGCCTCCTCATCATAAGAAATACGAAAATAGAACTCCAGCAGCCCGTCAGAACACGAGGCCGCGTCGCGGGATTCAGGGTCTATGGCAAAGACCTCCCGCACCCGGTCCTCATTGGGCCACCAAATTTCCTCCGGCACATCCTGGCCAAAGCTCCACACATCTTCCAGCAGCATGTCGTGGTCTGCAAAGGCCGGGCTGGAAACCGTAGGGTCGTAGCCGCCCCGGACGCTCTCGGGCTCTTCCGTAGGAGCGGGCGTCTCTTCCGGCTCCGGCGCGCTTGCCGAAGCTTCCTGCCGGGCCCCCGCCCCGGGGCGGGACTCGTCGTCCGGCCCGCAGGCAGGCAGGGCCAGCAGCATCGCCGCCAGACAAAAAATCGCCAGCTTTTTCATTGAGATGACCTCCTTCTTTGCATATGGGCGGGCAAAAAAATCCCGTTCCCTTACACTTCCACCTCTCCGTCAAACACCTTCAGGGCCTCGCCGGTCATTATGACCCGCTCATCCGTATAGTTGATGATCAGCTCACCGCCCTTTAGAATCACCCGGATGTCCTGGCCCTTCTTGCAGTAGCCGTTTAGGGTGGCGGCCACCACCGCCGCGCAAGTGCCGGTGCCGCAGGCCATGGTCTCGCCGCTGCCCCGCTCCCAGATGCGGGCCTTTAGGGTGTGCTCGTCAATGACCTCTACAAAGCCCACGTTCACCATCTCTGGAAACAGGGGGTCATGTTCCATTACAGGACCCAGCTTTTCCACCTCGGCCTTGTCCACCGAGGGCACGAACACCGTTACATGGGGGTTGCCCATAGAGCAGCAGGTAACCTCGTACCGGTTTCCGCCCATCTCCACCGGCCGGCCCACCACCGGGCCGCCCTCCAGCTTCACCGGCACCTTTGCGGGGTCCAGCTCCGCCCGGCCCATGTCCACCGCCACCCGGTAGGTCTGGCCGTTTTTGGTAATCACCGTGCACTCCTTCACGCCGCTTTTGGTGTCAATGCGCAGTACGCTGCGGCCCACCCCGGCGGGGGCGCCCTGGGCAATGCCGTTGTCATACAGGTACTTGGCCACACAGCGGATGCCGTTGCCGCACATGGCGCCCTCGCTGCCGTCCCGGTTGAACATAGTCATTTTGGCGTCCGCCTGGTCCGAGGGCTCGATCAGGATTATGCCGTCGCTGCCCACGCCGTTGTGCCGGTCCGACAGGCAGACCGAGAGGTACTCCGGCGAGGACGCCCGGTTCTTGGGGTCAAAGCAGTTGATATAAATATAGTCGTTGCAGCAGGCGGACATTTTGGTAAAGGCAATCTTCCGCTTCTCGGTTTTCAAGTCGTTGATGTCCACAATCTCCGTGTTTTCCGGGGTGTAGCGGCTCATCAAGGAGTCCGCCAGGGCGTTGGCCGTGTCAATGGCCGTAAGGCAGGGAATGCCCAAAAGGCTTGCCTTGCGGCGGATCTTCACGCTGTCCCGGGCGGGGTTGCGGCCCTTGGCCGAGGTGGAGATGACATACTGGATGTCTCCGCTTTCCAGCAGGGTGATGGTGTTGCGCTGGGAGTTCTCGTGGATTTTGTCCACCACGTTTACCGCGAGGCCCGCCTTAAACAGCAGTAGGGCGGTGCCCCCAGTGGCGTACAGCTTAAAGCCCAGCCGGTCGAACTTCTTGGCAATTTCGGCAATCTCCGGCTTGTCCTGGTCCCGCACGGTGATAAACACCCCGCCGCCCTTTTTCATCTGGTGGCCGCTGGCAATCAGGCCCTTATAAAGGGCCTCCTCCAGGCTGTTGCCAATGCCCAGCACCTCGCCGGTAGACTTCATCTCCGGCCCCAGGTGGGTGTCCACATCCGCCAGCTTTTCAAAGGAGAACACCGGCACCTTTACCGCCGTATAGGGCGAGGGCTTGTACAGCCCGGTGCCAAAGCCCAGGTCCCGCAGCTTGTAGCCCAGGCTCACCTTGGTGGCCAGGTCGCACATGGGCACGCCGGTTACCTTGCTGATATAGGGCACGGTGCGGCTGGCCCGGGGGTTTACCTCAATAACGTAGATTTCCCGGTCCATAATGATATATTGCAGGTTAATCAGGCCAATGCCCCGCAGCTCCCGGCAAAGGGTGGCGGTGGTCTCCACAATTTTCGCGCTCATGCCGTCGTCAATGTCCGAGGCCGGGTATACGGCGATGCTGTCGCCAGAGTGGATTCCCGTGCGCTCCACGTGCTCCATAATGCCGGGAATCAAAATCTCCTCCCCGTCGCAGATGGCGTCCACCTCTATCTCCATGCCGGAAAGGTACTTGTCAATGAGCACCGGGTTGTCCTGCTTGGTAGTAAGGATAATGCCCATGTATTCCTCAATGTCCTCTGGGCAGGTGGCAATAATCATGTTCTGCCCCCCCAGCACATAGGAGGGCCGCATCAAAACCGGGTAGCCCAGGCTTTCGGCGGCGGCCAGGGCCTCCTGGGCGGTCATGACGGTAGAGCCCCGGGGCCGCTGAATGCCCGCCCGTTCCAGCAGCTCGTCAAAGCGCTCCCGGTCCTCGGCCATGTCAATGGTATCCGCGCTGGACCCCAAAATGGGCACGTTGTGGGCGGCCAGGGTCTTGGTCAGCTTAATGGCGGTCTGCCCGCCAAAGGCTACCACCACGCCCATGGGCTTTTCAATGGCAATAATGTCCATCACGTCCTCGGGGGACAGGGGCTCAAAGTACAGCCGGTCGCCGGTGTCAAAGTCTGTGGAAACGGTCTCTGGGTTGTTGTTGACAATGACCACCTCATACCCCAGCTTTTGTAAAGCCATAACGCAGTGGACGCTGGCGTAGTCGAACTCAATGCCCTGGCCAATGCGGATGGGCCCAGAGCCCAGCACCATCACGGTCCGCTTCTCCCGGTCCTTTCCAATAAACTCCAGGGCCTCGTCCTCGCCGCCGCTTTCCTCCGTGTCGTAGGTGGCGTAGAAATAGGGGGTGTGGGCCGCAAACTCTCCGGCGCAGGTGTCCACCATTTTAAAGGTGGTCTTGCGGGGGAATTTCACCTCTTGGCCAGAAAGCCGGGCCAGGGTGCGGTCCGGGTACCCCATCCGCTTGCCCTCGGTGTACAGCTCCAGGGTCAGGGGTTCCTTTGCCAGTCGCCCCTCGTAATCTATAAAGTTCAGCAGCTTATTTAAGAACCAACGGTCGATCATGGTCAGCCGGTACAGCTCCTCCACCGGCCGGCCCCGCTTTAACAGCTCGTACACGGCGAACAGCCGCTCGTCGGTGGCGCGCTCCGCAATGTCCAGCAGGACCTCGTCCCTCTCTGTGGCAAACTTGGGCAGGTTCAGGGTATCCAGGCCAATCTCCGCCCCCCGCACGGCCTTCATCAGGGCCATTTCAAAACTATCGGCAATGCTCATCACCTCGCCGGTGGCCTTCATCTGGGTGCCCAGGTCCCGCTTAGCGTACACGAACTTGTCAAAGGGCCACTTGGGGAACTTCACGGCCACATAGTCAATAGAGGGCTCAAAGGCGGCGTAGGTCACCCCGGTGACCGCGTTTTTAATCTCGTCCAGCCGGTAGCCAATGGCGATCTTGGTGGCCACTTTGGCAATGGGGTAGCCGGTGGCCTTGCTGGCCAGGGCCGAGGACCGGCTTACCCGGGGGTTCACCTCAATCACCGCGTACTCAAAGCTCTCGGGGTGCAGGGCAAACTGCACGTTGCAGCCGCCCTCTACCCCCAGCTCGCCCACAATGTCCAGGGCGGCGGTGCGCAGCATCTGGTACTCCCGGTCCGCCAGGGTCACGGTGGGGGCAATGACAATGGAGTCTCCAGTGTGCACGCCCACGGGGTCCACGTTTTCCATGGAGCAAATGGTGATGGCGTTTCCATCCCCGTCCCGCATGACCTCAAACTCGATCTCCTTCCAGCCGGAGATGCACTTTTCCACCAGCACCTGGGTAATGGGGGAAAGGGCCAGGCCATTGGCGGTGATCTCCCGCAGCTCCTCTGGGGTATGGACAATGCCCCCGCCGGTGCCCCCCAGGGTAAAGGCCGGGCGGATGATCACCGGATAGCCGATCTCCCCGGCAAAGGCCTCTGCCCCCTCTACGGTGGTCACCACCTTGCTGGGCACGCAGGGCTGGCCAATGCGCTCCATGGCGTCTTTAAAGAGCTGCCGGTCCTCGGCCTTGTCAATGGTCTCGGGGCCGGCCCCCAGCAGCCGCACGTTGTGCCTCTTCAAAAAGCCCTCCCGGGCCAGCTGCATGGAAAGGGTCAGGCCCGTCTGCCCCCCAAAACCAGAGAGGATGCTGTCTGGCTTCTCCTTCTCGATAATGCGCTTCACGGTGGTCAGGGTCAGGGGCTCGATGTAGATGCGGTCCGCCATGGCCTGGTCCGTCATGATGGTGGCGGGGTTGGAGTTCACCAGCACAATCTCAATGCCGTCCTCCCGCAGGGCCCGGCAGGCCTGGGTGCCCGCGTAGTCGAACTCGGCGGCCTGGCCAATGACAATGGGCCCGGAGCCGATCACCAATACTTTTTTAATGTCCTGATTCAGTGGCATAGTATCCTCCTTACAGCGTCTTTTCCCGTTTGTTGCCTACATAGGGCCCGTCCACGCACTGTCCCCCGCGCAGGCGGAAGCCCTTTTTCTCGTAATATTCGTTGAGCGGGGCGTTGCCGGCGTCGCAGTCCAGCCGCAGGGCGGTAAGGCCCCCCTCTCTCGCCAGGTCCGCGGCGTGGTCCAGCAGCCGGCCCCCCGCGCCCCGGTCAGCCAGGGACGCCACCAGGTTGTGCACATACAGGGCCGGGGCCCCGGGGCTGTCCTCCCACTGCCCGTCCTCCCGCCGCAGCACCACCGCGCCGGCGATGGCCCCGTCCCCCCGCCGCAGCAGGTACAGCCGGCCGGCCTGCGCCTCCTCCCGGTAATACTCCTCCGGGTACGCCTCCAGGTAGTGGTTCGCGTTCCACTGGCGGATGCCCACCCGGTCCATCCAGGCGGTACGCTCTATCACCAGGGCCACCACCCCGGGGGCGTCCCCCGGCAGGGCCCGCGCAAATTCATACTCCATCTTGTCCTCCCTTTCCCGGCCAGGGGCCGCATACAGGTCGTTCCGCACAGCCCCCGTGGGGCTGTCGTAGGCCATGGGCAAAAAGCCCTCTCCCCCCAGGGCGCAGCGGACCAGCGCCTTGGTCAGCCCCGGCACGTCCGGCCGGGCCAGGGCCTCGGCGGCGTCCATCCATACCACCAGGTCGTTCTCGTCCTGGTCCGAGACCGCCTCGCCGCTGACATACTCCGCCGCGAACGCCGCGTACCAGTCCTTCTCCCCAAAGCGCACCCCCAGCAGCCGCCCGGGCTCCACGGCAACGCCGGTCTCCTCCAGCAGCTCCCGCTTTACCGCCTCTTGGGGCGTTTCGCCATACTCCACGTAGCCCCCGGGGACAATCAGCAGCCCCTTGCCGCCGCCGTAGGTGTGCCGGGCCAGCAGCACCCGGCCCTCTCGCAGCACCACCCCGGCAACGGACTGGCTCCAGTTCGTATTCCCCCGCTCCATGGCTTACCGCTCCATCAGCCCGAAGAACTCCTCAAACAGCTCCCGGGTGTCCAGGGGCCCGGCGCAGGCCTCGGGGTGGAACTGCACCGTAAAGGCGGGCATGTCCGTGTAGCGCACGCCCTCGCAGGTGCCGTCGTTGACATTCTTATACAGCTCTCTGCCCCACTGGGGGTCAATGCTCCCGCTAACCACCGCGTAGCCGTGGTTTTGGCTGGTAATGTAGATACGCCCCGTCTCCTGGTTCTTCACCGGCTGGTTGCCCCCCCGGTGGCCATACTTCAGTTTCTCGGTGGCGCAGCCGTGGGCCAGGGCCAGCAGCTGGTGCCCCAGGCAAATGCCAAAGGTGGGCAGCTTCAGCTCCATAATTTTCTTCAGGTTTTCCACCAGGTCCACGTTTTCGGCGGGGTCGCCGGGACCGTTAGAAAGCATCAGCCCGTCCACGCCCAGGGCCCGAACCTCCTCCGCCGTCACGGTGCAGGGGCACACCGTCACCTGGGCGCCCCGGCGTACCAGCTCCCGCCAAATATTGTCCTTCATGCCGTAGTCAATCAGGGCCAGCTTTTTCTTGGCCGGGCCCTGGGGCTTTATGGTAAAGGCCTCTTTCGTAGAGACCGCCTTTACCGCCCCCCGCACCCGGTAGGCGGAAAGGGCCGCCATATCCACGCTTTTGGGGTCGTCGGTGATCATGCCGTTCATTACGCCCTTTTCCCGGATCATCTTGGTCAGGGCACGGGTATCCACCCCTGAAAGGGCGGTCAGTCCCCTTTCTTTAAAAAAGGCGTCAAGGCTGCCCTCTGACCGAAAGTTAGAAGGAGCTTGGCACCAATGCTTTACAATATACCCTTTGGGCCCCACGCCGCCGCTTTCAAAGTCGGCGGGAATCACCCCGTAGTTGCCGATAAGAGGAAAGGTCTGCACCACGATCTGCCCCCAGTAGCTGCGGTCTGTAATGGTCTCCAAATAGCCGGTCATGCCGGTAGAGAAAACCACCTCGGCCATCTGTTCGCCGCCGGCCCCAAACCGCCGGCCCTGAAACACCCTGCCGTTTTCCAGCACAAGATACGCCGTATTCCCCATGATCACCACAATCCTTTCAAACAAGTTTCGCTTTTTCAATCTATTATTGTACAGGAAACCGCGGCCAAGCGCAAGAGGAAATTTTATTTTGTGGGGCAGTTTATCAGGGTAGTATAGAAAATCCGCCTTTTGGGGCGGCAAGCTTGTCCGGTTTTTTTCGGGGCGGGCTGTTGGGCGGGGGCGTCTTGACATTTTCTCAAGATGTGGTATAATAAACACGGAAAGGGCGTTGCCACATGGCGGTTAGCCCCTAGATATCAGTTTGTTAAACTGACCGTTCGGGTACCGGCCGAGCGGTCAGTACGCTTTCATAGGCGCTATGTACGACAGCAGTATGGCTACCGCGATCAACATCAGCACGAAACGCAAGACTCTTGTCCAGCGTATTCTTCCCATAAAGCACTCACCTCCCTCCTTAAAAAAGTCGGGAAATGAACCACCCCTTTTCGGGATGGCTAACCGCCTCTATGCAGCAACGTCCTTTTCCGCCCCGTTGGGGGTTTTTTTATTATAGGGGATTTGCCGTATTATGTCAACTCTTGTTTGAAGGGGAAGGGGCCGCCCCATTCCCCCGTTGACAAATTCCCCATAAACCGCTAAAATAGGACCAGCCCGCCCCGGAACCTTTCCGGCGCGCCAGGCTTATTATAAAGCAGACATCCCTTCCCCATACATTTTATATAGAAAGAGGTCTTTTCTATGGGAACTTGTTCTGAAAACCGCAAGTCTGTCCCAAAGCTGTTTGGCTCTGCGGTCTTTAACGACGATGTGATGATGGAACGCCTGCCCAAGGACGTGTACCGCTCCCTGCGCAAGACCATTGACGAAGGGAAAGAGCTGGACCTTACCGTGGCAAACGCTGTGGCCAGCGCCATGAAAGACTGGGCTGTGGAAATGGGCGCTACCCACTACACCCACTGGTTCCAGCCCCTAAACGGCATTACCGCCGAAAAGCACGACAGCTTTATCTCCCCCACCAGCGACGGCCGGGTGATTATGCAGTTTTCCGGCAAGGAGCTGATTAAGGGCGAGCCAGACGCCTCCTCCTTCCCCTCGGGGGGGCTGCGGGCCACCTTTGAGGCCCGGGGATACACCGCCTGGGACCCCACCTCCTACGCCTTTGTCAAGGGGGGCTCGTTGTACATACCCACCGCGTTCTGCTCTTACAGCGGCGAGGTGCTGGACAAAAAAACCCCCCTGCTGCGGTCCATGGAGGCTCTTAGCACCCAGGCCCTGGCCGCGCTGCGGCTTTTTGGCGATACAAAAACCCAGCAGGTCACCACCACGGTGGGCCCCGAGCAGGAGTATTTTTTAATTGACAAAGACCTCTACCGCCAGCGCCCAGACCTGGCGTTCTGCGGGCGCACCCTTTTTGGGGCCAGGGCGCCAAAAGGCCAGGAAATGGACGACCACTACTATGGGGCCATCAAGCCCCGGGTGGCGGAGTTTATGGCCGACCTGGACCGGGAGCTGTGGCAGCTGGGGGTGCTGGCCAAAACCAAGCATAACGAGGTGGCCCCCGCCCAGCACGAGCTGGCCCCGATCTTTACCACCACCAACATTGCCTGCGACCACAACCAGCTGACCATGGAGGTGATGAAAAACGTGGCAGGCCGCCACGGGCTGGTGTGCCTTTTGCACGAAAAGCCCTTTGCCGGGGTGAACGGCAGCGGCAAGCACAACAACTGGTCCCTGACCACCGACTCTGGCCACAACCTGCTGGACCCCGGCCGCCGCCCCTGGGAAAACTACCCCTTTTTACTCATTCTGGCCGCTGTCATCAAGGGCGTGGACGAGTACCAGGACCTTCTGCGCATTTCTGTGGCCTCTGCGGGCAACGACCACCGCCTGGGAGCCCACGAAGCGCCCCCGGCCATTATCTCCATGTTCCTGGGGGACGAACTCACCTCCATCCTAGAGGCCATTGAGCAGGGCCGCCACTATCAGGTGGCCCAGCAGAAAAAACTGGAAACCGGCGTGCGGGTGCTGCCCGACTTTAACACAGACAACACGGACCGAAACCGCACCTCTCCCTTTGCCTTTACCGGCAACAAGTTCGAGTTCCGCTCCCTGGGTTCGGCCATTTCCATCGCCTGCCCCAATATTATGCTGAACACCATTGTAGCCGAGGAGCTGCGGCAGTTTACAGAAGAGCTCTCTACAGCCGGCGACATAAACAGCGCGGTGCTGGGCCTGGTAAAAAAGGTCTACGCCGCCCACAAGCGCATTGTCTTTAACGGCGACGGATACTCGGAAGAATGGGTGAAAGAAGCCCGCCGCCGGGGGCTTTTAAACCTGCGCACCACCGTGGACGCCCTGCCCCGCTACCTGGACCAGAAAAACGTGGCGCTGTTCACCCGGCACAGGATCTATACCGAGGCCGAGATGGAGGCCCGCTACGAGACCATTATGGAAGAGTACGTGAAAACCCTGAATATCGAAAGCCTCACCATGAGCGGCATGGTGCGCCAGGATATCTTCCCCGCGGTCAGCGGCTATGTCGCCCAGCTGGCCCAGGCAGTGGCGGCCAAACGGGCGGTGGCCCCGGGCCTGCCCTGCCAGGCGGAGTGCGCCCTCATCGAACAGCTCTCCGCCCTGCTGGACCGGGCCTTTGCCCAAACAGAGGAGCTCTCCGCCCTGCTGGCCGGGCCCCAGGCAGAAAGCGCCAATGTGCTCACCGCCGCCACCCATTACCGGGACCAGGTCATTCCCGTCATGGCCGCCCTGCGGGCCACTGTGGACCAGATGGAACAGCTGGTCTCGGCCCAGTGCTGGCCCTACCCCTCTTACGCGGAGCTGATGTACAGCATCTAACCATACGGGCGCGGGCAAAGGCGGCGCCGCCCAAAAAGCCCCTTCCCCCCCTTAGGGGCCGGTAGCCCTTTCGTTGAAAAACGCCTATTTGCCCTTGCTTTTGCGAAAAAGGGACTACCCAAAGCCGCCGGAATCTGTTATAATTCCCATGGGAGTTTTTCCCATGGGAATTTTTCCTTGGAAGGATGGAGTTATAATGGAAACCAGTCAGCAGCCGGTCAACCAGCCGGTCAGGGGTGTGCGGGTGCGCACCCTAAACTTTGTCATGATCTTCCTCTCCTGCGTTCTGTACCTGGCCCTGCTGGTGGTTACCTACCACGCTGCCGGTACCTACGATCAGATGGTCTCCGCCACCAACGAGTACATTGAAAGCCAGAAAAACGCCGCCATGCTTTCTGAAGCGTCCGACTATCTCACCGATCAGACCAGGATGTTCGTGGTCACCATGGACCCGGCCCACATGGACCACTATTTTGAGGAGATCTATGTAACCTGCCGCCGGAAGCTCGCCCTAACCAGCCTCAACGAGCAGGCCAGCCCCCAGGCCCTGGAATATATGGAAAAGGCCCTAGACTACTCCAACCAGCTGATGCAGCAGGAGATCTACGCCATGGGCCTGGCCGCCCAGGCGGGGGGCCTGGACCCCGCCGCCCTGCACCCGGACGTGGCCGCGGTGCAGCTTTCTGAAAAAGACCGGGCCCTTTCTCCCGAAGAGCAGCTGGACGCCGCCCAGGAGATGGTGTTTGGCCCGGAATACCAGGCCTCGAAAGAGCTGATCAACAGCAACATCGATTTTTTCCTTAGCGACGTCATCGCCTCCACCCAAAGCGCCCAGACCCAAAGCGTGGAAAACCTGAAAGCCGCCATGCTGCTGGAGCGGGTGTTTTTCAGCATCCTGTTTGTGCAGAATCTGGTGGTCTTTATTATGATTATCTGGCTGATTGTCAAGCCCCTACAGGTATACGTCAACTGCATCAAGGAAGAAAAGATGATGGAGATTACCGGCGCCTATGAGTTTAAATATCTGGCCCTGACCTATAACGATATTTACGAGATTAACGCCGCCAATGAGGTGCTGCTGCGCCACCAGGCCGAGCACGACCCCCTAACCGGCATTATGAACCGGGGGGCTTTTGACCAGGTGCGCCATGTGCTGAAAATCAAGGCCCAGCCGGTGGCCCTGCTGATTGTGGATGTGGACAAGTTCAAACAGATCAACGACGGCTACGGCCACGAGACCGGGGACCGGGCCCTGAAAAAGGTGGCACGCCTGCTGGTGGAAAGCTTCCGCTCCACCGACTTTCCGGCCCGCGTGGGCGGGGACGAGTTCGCCGTGGTCCTCACAGACATCGCCCCCTCCCAGCAGCCGATGGTGGAAAACAAGGTGGCCGCCATAAACGCCGCCCTGCAAAACCCAGAGGACGGCCTGCCCAAGCTCTCCCTTAGCGTGGGCGGGGCCTTTTCCGAAAACGGATTTACCGAGGAACTGTACAGCCACGCGGACGCGGCCCTGTATCAGGTAAAGGAAAACGGCCGCTGCGGCTGCCGGTTCTATGAAGAGGGAATGCCCATCCCGGGGCAGGGCGCCTAGCTTTTGGCCTTCCCGGTTCTTCGAAACATAAAATCCAAGCCCTATAAACAGCAAAGAAGCCCGGCGCGTTTTTTACAGCGCCTGGGCTTCTTATTTTATTGGTTCCGGCTTTTATACCTTTCCCTTGATAATGGGGGAGATTCGCTTATAAATCAGGAAGGTGATGGCCACGCACAGCAGCCCCTTTACAAAGGTGAAGGGCATGTTGAACCAAATAAGCGCCTCCATCAGGGTGTTCACCTGGGGGTTAATGGCGCGGTACAGGTCCATAATGGCCTCCATGGGCATCAGCAGGGCATAGGCCGGGTAGGTGATGAAGTAGTTCACCGGCAGGCTGACCAGCGCCATGGCCACAGAACCCGCCAGCGAACCCAGCAGCGCCCCCCAGCGGTTCTTTTTCAGCTTGTAAATCACCCCCGCGGGCAGCACAAAGGCCATCCCCAGCAAAAGGTTGGAAAGCTCCCCCACTCCGCCGGTGCTGGTGGCCAGCAGGTGCACCAGGTCCTTGATCAGGCACACCGCCAGGCCGCTGACCGGCCCCATGCTAAACGCGGCGATCAGGGCGGGCAGGTCCGCCACGTCCATCTGCAAAAAGCTGGGCACCAGCGGCACGTTGAACCCAATAAAGTACAGCGCCGCCGAAACAGCCCCCAGCACGGCGGTTACCGCCATGGCCCTGGTGTTCACCCGGCGGCCCGGCCCGGCCGCCACGGAGGTTTCTGTTGGATTTCTCATGGAAAAACACATCCCTTTATAAAATTCGCAAAGGGTCCTTGAGTTTGCCCAAAAAGCCTTTTTCCGCAAAAAAACCCCCGAGCGCAGCCCTGTGCGTTCGGGGGAAAATTTCCAGCGGAAACCAGCGCCAGAAGCCACCGTGTCCATAAACCGGGGGCCAGCCTGGCGCGGTCTTCTCTCATCCGGACTGTACCGTCGGTACCGGAGTTCCACCGGTTCGGCAAAGGGGGGGCAAACCGCGCCCCTCTTTGTTCGCAGACTTTTACTGCCGGCCAGGAGTTTCACCTTGCCCCGAAGACCATTTGCAGCCACTATTATACCCCACCGCGCCGCAGTTGTCAAGGGGGGGATGCGCTCCACAAAAAGAGGAAAGCCGCCCCCAGCGGGAGCGGCCTCCAAAAGAGGAAGTAAGGAGTTAAAATGAGGATATGATGAAAAAGAGTCGTATCGTGGCTCTGCTTGCCACGTTTTATATATTACCCTATAAATATGAAAAATTCCTGAACGCCCCGTGAATTTTATTTGTTATTTTCTTCCTGTCCGCCTTGACTGTCCTTTCTGTAAGTAGTATTATGAACAGGTACTGATTTTTGACGCAAAGGAGCCCTTCTATGAAATTTTCTGAAATAGTCTATACCCGCCCAGACATGCCCGCTGTCTTTTCCCAGCTGGACCGCCTTACCGCCCAGCTAAAGGCCGCTTCCAGCGCCCAAGAGCAGCTGCGCCTGTACAAGGAAATGGAGGAGCTTACCGACCATTTCAGCACCCAGGCCTCTGTCTGCGGCATTCGCAACACCGTGGACACCCGGGACGCTTTTTACGAGGAAGAGCAGGCTTTTCTGGACCAGCAGTACCCCCTTCTCTCTGAAAAAACCCAGGCCTTTCACCAGGCCCTGCTCCAGTCCCCCTTCCGGGCCCAGCTGGAGCAGGCGCTGGGCTCGCTGCTCTTTGTGAACATCGAGATGGAGCTGCGGTCCTTCTCCCCGGAAATTATCCCCCTCATGCAGGAGGAAAACCGCCTGACCACCGAGTACCAGAAGCTGTACGCCAGCGCCCAAGTGGAGTTTATGGGCAAAACCCTCACCATTCCCCAGCTGGCCCCCTATAAGCAGGACCCCGACCGGGCTGTGCGCAGGGCCGCCACAGAGGCCGAGGGCCGGTTCTTTGACCAGCACCAGGCAGAGCTGGACCGCCTTTATGACCAGCTGGTGAAAAACCGCACCCAGCAGGCCCGGCAGCTGGGCTTTGAAAACTACGTGCCCCTGGGCTTTCTGCGCATGGGCCGCAACTGCTATACCCCAGAGGACCTGGAGCGCTTCCGCTCGCAAGTGGCGCAGGACCTGGTGCCCCTGGTGGTGAAGGTAAAGGAGCGCCAGGCAAAGCGCCTGGGCATCCAGGATTTCAAGTTCTACGACGACCCCCTCAAGTTTAAGGGCGGCTCCGCCAAGCCCCAGGGCACCCCGGAGGAAATTATGTCCGCTGGGCAAAAAATGTACCACGAGCTCTCCCCAGAGACCGGGGCCTTTATGGACCTGATGATGAATAACGAGCTCTTCGACGTGCTGGCCAAAGAGGGCAAGGCCCCCGGCGGCTACTGCACCAGCCTGCCAGACTACAAATATCCCTTTATCTTCTCGAACTTTAACGGCACCTCGGGCGATGTGGACGTGCTCACCCACGAGGCGGGCCACGCCTTTGCCAACTACATGGCGGACCGTACCATTGAGATAGCGGCCAACCGCTTCCCCAGCATGGAGGGCTGCGAAACCCACTCTATGAGCATGGAGTTCCTCACCGCCCCCTGGCACCACCTGTTCTTTGGGCCCATGACCGATCAATATGAGCTCTCCCACACAGAGGACGCCCTAAGCTTTATCCCATACGGCTGCCTGGTGGACCACTTCCAGCACGAGGTCTACAGCCGCCCGGAAATGACCCCGGAGGAGCGCAACCAGACCTGGGCCCGGCTGGAAAAGCTGTACCGCCCCTATATCGACTTCGCGGACCTGCCCTTCTATGGCCGGGGCGCGGGCTGGCAGCGGCAGACCCACATTTACCGGACCCCCTTCTATTACATCGACTACTGCCTGGCCCAGGTGATGAGCCTGCAATTCTTTGCCCTGTCCCTGAAAGACCGGGGCGAGGCCTGGAAAAAGTACATGGAGTTTGTGCGGCGGGGCGGCACCCAAACCTTTGTGGAGCTGGCCCACGCGGTGGGCATGCGCTCTCCCATAGACCCAGGCTGTGTAAAGGACGTCTGCCAGGCCGCCTTTGACTGGACCCAGGCCCATTTAACGGAGTGATTCTCGCGGCAAGCAAAGCGGCCCCCGCAGCGGAACCGTAAACGTTTCGCCGGCCTTTTCCAAAGGCCGTGGGCTCCAGGGGGCAAAGCCCCAGGGCCGCCGGGGGCTTTCTCGCGCGGCAAGCACTTGATGGGACTCTGCCCTACCAGGGCTTCTCGCCCTGGACCCTGGAAGGGGCCAAGGTTTGGCAAAGCCAAATCTCCCGCGCAATCTGTCCCACTTAGAAAAGCTATATTATAACGAAAGGAACTTTATCATGAGAAAAATCATTGTAAACACCCTGGACAAAAAGAGCAAGATCAACAAAAATATTTACGGCAACTTTTCCGAGCACCTGGGCCGCTGCATCTATAACGGCCTCTTTGTCGGCACAGACTCCCCCATCCCCCACGTCAACGGGATGCGCACCGACGTGGTACAGGCCCTAAAAAACATCAAACTGCCTGTGCTGCGCTGGCCCGGGGGCTGCTTTGCAGACGAGTACCACTGGAAAGACGGCATTGGCCCCAAAGAGAACCGCAAGCGGATGATTAACACCCACTGGGGCGGCGTGGTGGAGGACAACTCCTTTGGCACCCACGAGTTTTTGGAGTTCTGCCGCCAGGTGGGCTGCGAGCCCTACATCAACGGCAATGTGGGCAGCGGCACGGTGCAGGAAATGAGCGAGTGGATGGAGTACATGACCTTTGGCGGCGTGTCCCCCATGGCCCAGCTGCGGGAGCAAAACGGCCAAAAGGAGCCCTGGAAGGTGAAATATTTTGGCGTGGGCAACGAAAACTGGGGCTGCGGCGGCAATATGCGCCCCGAGTACTACGCGGACCTGTACCGCCGCTTCCAGACCTATGTGCGCAACTACGGGGACAACCGGGTGTTTAAAATTGCCTGCGGGCCCAACTCCGGCGACTATGACTGGACCGACAAGGTGATGGAGATTGCCGGAGAATACGCAGACGGCCTCTCCCTGCACTACTACACCGTGCCCGGAGACAGCTGGGACCACAAGGGCAGCGCCACCCAGTTTACCCAGGCAGAGTACTACGCCACCCTGCGCAAAGCCCAGTATATGGACGAGCTGGTGACCCGGCACGCCCAGATCATGGACCGGCACGACCCCAGCCACAAGGTGGGCCTGATTGTGGACGAGTGGGGCACCTGGTTTGACGTGGAGCCTGGCACCAACCCCGGGTTCCTCTACCAGCAGAACACCATGCGGGACGCCATGGTGGCCGCCCTGACCCTGAATATCTTCAACCGCCACAGCGACCGGGTGGTAATGGCCAATATTGCCCAAATGGTCAACGTGCTGCAAGCCGTGATTCTCACCGAAGGGGAAAAAATGGTGCTTACCCCCACCTACCACGTGTTCGACCTGTACAAGAGCCACCAGGACGCCACCCTGCTGGGGTGCTTTGTGGAAGCCGAAACCGTAGAGGGCGTGCAGGACCTAAGCGTGTCCGCCTCCCAGGACGCCCAGGGCGCTGTGCACGTTACCGTGGCCAACCTGAACGCCACAGAGCCCTGCCCGGTAGAGCTGCTGGCAAAAACGCCCCAAGAGGTGACCGGCAGGCTGCTTAGCGGAAGCATGGACGCTTACAACGACTTTGACCGGCCGAACGCGGTGGAGATTGCCCCCATGAGCGGCTTCCAGACAGAGGGGAACGCGGTGCGCTTTACCCTGCCCGCCTGCTCCGTGGCGGAGATCACCCTAAAGTGAGCCGCGCCTGCAAGCGCTGCCTGCTGCGGGACCTGGACGGGGCCTATTTTGCCTCCATCTATGAATACATAGACCACCTGCCCCAGGAGCAAAAGGCCTCCCAGGCCCTGTACGCCCAGCGGCTGGCCCTGTGCAAAACCTGCCAAAGCCTGCAAAACGGCATGTGCGCCCTGTGCGGCTGCTTTGTGGAGGTGCGCGCCGCCAAAAAGGCCCAGCGCTGCCCAGCGGGGCGCTGGGAGAAGGAGTAGCGGCGGAAGAAGCGCCGAACCCCCAGGCGTTTCGCGGCAAGGAGCCGGAGAGAAACCCAGAAAAAGGTTCGCCGTTTCAGCGGGCGGCAGACAAGCCCCGGCAAGACCCGCCCCTAAGCCGCCTGCGGCCAAAATACCGTCATAAAACCCTCCCAAAATCCGAAAAGCTCTTGACAAAATCTTCCATATCTGCTATAATTAAAGTTGCAATAGGGGAGTAGTCGGCAGGGCGTATCCTTGCAGCTATCTCAACAATCATGGACCGGCGGCCGGGGGGCCTCTGGTTCTGGGTTAGCTTGAAACGACCAGACCTGTGGCGCGTGGTATTCCTAGATGGACCGCCCGCCCACAGGTCTGTTTTGTATACACAGCCCTTTTTTCGGGCAGACTAACCAAAAAAGAGAGAGGAAGTAGAACCAATGGAATTTTTGTGGGAAGGCCTGCTGGCCATTACGTGGCGGCAGGTGGTGATGTACCTGGTGGGGGCCGCGCTCATTTGGCTGGCCATTCAGAAGGACTACGAGCCCGCCCTGCTGCTGCCCATGGGCTTTGGGGCCATTTTGGTAAACCTGCCCTTTTCCGGCGTACTGAACCAGACCATGCAGGGCGTGGGCGAGACCAGGGGCATTATCCAGTGGCTGTTCGAAACCGGCATCGAGGCCTCCGAGGCCTTTCCCCTGCTGCTGTTCATTGGCATTGGGGCCATGATCGACTTCGGCCCCCTGCTCTCAAACCCCAAGATGTTCCTCTTTGGGGCAGCGGCCCAGTTTGGCATTTTCCTCACCATTGTGCTGGCGGCTGTGCTTGGCTTTGACATTCGAGACGCGGCCTCCATCGGCATCATTGGTGCGGCAGACGGCCCCACCTCCATTCTGGTCAGCCAGGTGCTAAAGTCCTCTTACATTGGGGCCATTGCCGTGGCGGCCTATTCTTACATGGCCCTGGTGCCCATCATCCAGCCCCTGGCCATCAAGCTGGTAACCACCAAAAAAGAGCGCTGCATCCGCATGGACTACCACCCCGGCGCGGTAAGCAAGACCACCCGCATTCTGTTTCCCATTCTGGTCACCTTTGTGGCCGGGCTGGTGGCCCCGGCCTCGGTGTCGCTGGTCGGGTTTTTGATGTTTGGCAATCTCATCCGCGAGTGCGGGGTGCTAAACCGGCTTTCCGAGACAGCCCAAAACGACCTGGCAAACCTGGTCACCCTGCTGCTGGGCATTACCATTTCCTTTTCCATGCGGGCAGAGCGCTTTGTTACGATAGAGACCCTGATGATTATGGCCCTTGGCCTATTTGCCTTTATCTTCGACACCATTGGCGGGGTGTTGTTTGCCAAGCTGCTGAACCTATTTACCAAGAACAAGATGAACCCCATGATTGGCGCGGCGGGCATTTCAGCCTTTCCCATGTCCGCCCGGGTGGTGGAGAAGATGGGCATTGCAGAGGACAACCAGAACCACCTGCTGATGCACGCGGTAGGGGCCAATGTATCCGGCCAAATCGCCTCCGCAGTAGCAGGCGGCATAGTCCTAGGCTTCTTCATGTAGCCCCCAGCGCAAGCGCTGGACCATTAGTCGCGGAGGCGTTCGCTCCGGCTCACTCGCCAGTGCTAACCGCCAGCCCAGCCAGCACGTTCTTCTACCCGCTTCCGGCGCGACCCCTTCCTTATTATTTGCTCTAGCCAATACGGGCCCCCCAGCGCAAGCGCTGGACCATTAGTCGCGGAGGCGTTCGCTCCAGCTCACTCGCCAGTGCTAACCGCCAGCCCAGCCAGCACGTTCTTCTACCCGCTTCCGGCGCGCGACCCCTTCCTTATTATTTGCTCTAGCCAATACGGGCCCCCCAGCGCAAGCACTTGCCCCCCGGAAGCCCCCAGAGAAACGCGCTGGCTCGGCTAGAAGTTATCGGCGGCAAGTGAGCCCAAGCGAACGCCTCCGCGACATTGGGTGCAGCGTCACGCTGCTGTGTACTGTGTGGTGGTGTGTGTGGGTATTTTATAAAGTCGTATACAAAATGTATATTGTTATAACGATAGGTAGAAACCAGTACACACCGGCACACGCTACACGTTTCCTGGATAATATCACTCCTAGAATTATACAGCATTTTATATAACAACCTAAAATGAAACATTTATAATCATCAAAACACAATTAAAAGATTATTAAAAGGAGCTTGTTGTTTATGATATGCCATCTCTTAAGCAGCGTCGGTATCATTGGCGGGGCGGATGGGCCCACTGCGGTATTCGTTTCTTGGAGGACTTCCCCGGCGGTTCAAAAGGCCCTGGAAATTATGGTCAGCGGCATGCTGGGCATCTTTGTGGTGATCGGGGTCATTGCCCTTATCACCTCTCTGCTGGGCCGCATGGGACGGAATAAATAACCCCTCCGCTTTTTGGGGAGCGCCCCTTTCCCCAGCTTGATGCAGGGACTAATATGGTCCCCTCTGCTCCGTGGAAGAACCGGCTCCCGGGAAGAGCCCACGCTGCCCGCCCCCGAAAAAGCCCCCTGGCCAGGAAGCAAATAAAATGCGCGGTAGGGTACCCCCCTGGCTCTCTCCAAAACTTGACAATATTTCTGTATGGTTGTATAATATTCTTGAATACCCTATCAAGGAGGTTGTGCAACATGAAAAAAACCACCCGCTGGCTGGCCCTGGTGCTGGCCCTTTGCCTGTTGATGGGTTCTGCCCTGGCGCTGCCCGCCGCCGCCCAGGATGAACCGGAGCTGCCCTTTACGGACCTGACGCCCGTGGAGGAGGGCGAGAGGAACTTCTACCGCAAGGCCCTGGAACTGGGCCTGATGCGGGGCACCACGGCCACCACCTTTTCCCCTGGGCAGGGCGTTACCCGGGCCCAGGCTGTTACCCTGCTGGGGCGGGTCCACGAAAAGCTGGAGGGCGTGGACCTGGCAGGGGCCTTTCAGGGGCAGCCCACCGGCTACCCGGACGTGGCCCCCGGCAGCTACTATGCCCCCTACGCCGCCTGGGCCAAGGACCTGGACTTGGTGCAGGGCCAGGGCGACGGCTGCTTTGCCCCCAGCCGGGGCATGAGCTTTGAGGCAATGGCCGTGCTGCTCCACCGCTACCTGCTGGCCACGGGCCGGGACGGCTGGTACCCGCCCGAAGCGGTCTCCCCTGACATTGCCCCCTGGGCCCAAGAGGCCGCCGCCGCTGTGGGGGGGTACGGCTTCTTCCGCCACACCGGCCTTTTTGGGGGCAATACGGGCATGCAGCGCCACGACCTGTGCCTGCTCTCTGTAAGCCTGTATGAGACGCTTTCCTACCCCCGGATGGACCAGGACACCCCCCTGGAGTGCTACTCCTACTCCCTGGTGATGGACGACTCGCTTTACCCCGGCTACGCGGGAGAAAACGGCGCGGTGGACTATTCGCAAATGCTGCCCATGGCCCCCCGGGAGGCGCGGGTGCTGGGCAGCCTGGAGGAGTACCAGCAGCTAAAGGAGCGCCTTTTTGCCCTGGAGGTGGAGGGCTCTCAAAACCAGGTGCTTTACCTGGAGCGGGCCCCGTATTTAACGGTTACGGCCCAGACCTTTGAAAACTATGACCTGCTGGCCGTGAACCTTCACGAGCAGAACTGCTCTTCGTTCAGCGCCTACTTTGCCGGGCTGACCGTGGAGGAACACAGCGCCTGGGCGGAATTTGTGTGCAGCCGCAGCGGCGGCCATACGGCGGACCTTTGCGGCCAGCTGTTCTTTTTCCAGATCCCCAAGGGCGTTACCACCGCGCACCTGCGCGAGCTGTACTGGACCACCCCGGGCGGCTTTGCCCCTGGCGCGGCGTAAGCCCCCGGCAGAGCCCATGGTTCGTCAAATTTGCCAAGTCATTCATAAAGCGTTCAAAAAATACAGCGTTTTTCTTTAAAATATCGTGAAACCTAGGTCATAATTCCGGAGTAAACTAATACCATCGAAAGCGAAGGAGGCGATAGAAACAAAGAATAAATTCAGAAAACCCTTCATATTTTGTCTATCGAGTAAGCTATAGCTTGCTGTAAGGCGTCCCATACGGGGGCCGCTACTTCTTTACATCTTTCTTTTACTGTCCCTTCTACCGGGCGAGACCGGCAATAGCCGGACCCGCGGAACTGCCAGCCGCTTTGCCCGGTAGTTGCGGCAGACCAAAAATTCTCGTCCCTGCACCCTTTGTGCAGGGGCGTTTTTAATTTCCATCATAATTTCCTCTTCTGGTGGCAGATTAAAAAACGGGGCGAAAAGCAACGGCCTTTTTGGCGGGCGCTTTTCAAATTGACGGCAAAGGCGCCGTGGGGCAAACGCTTGTACTTCGCGTAAAGCCATACGCGCCCGCCAGCCCCGGGAAGGGGGAATTTTATGAAAAAATTTGGTTTTAGCAAAAGCGCCTTTTGCAAGGCCCTGCGCACCTTTTCGGCCAGCGTGGGCATTACGGCGGTGTGCATGCTGGCCACAGTCAGCCTTTTGGGCCTGGAAGGACCCAAAGAGGCCTGGGTTTCAGCACAGCCCGCCTGGCAGGACCAGCAGGGGGCCCAGGCCGCCGCCGCCTTTGGCGAAGCGGCCACGCCTGCCACCACCCAGGCCCAGGACCTATCCTCCCACAGCGTGGTGCCCATGGGGCAGGCCTTTGGCATCAAGCTGTTCACCGATGGGGTTATTGTGGCCTCGCTCTCCGATATTTATACCACACAGGGCGTGTGCTGCCCGGCCGCCCAGGCGGGGCTGCGGCCCGGGGACTACCTGGTCTCTGCGAACGGGGTGGAGATTGAGAATAACGCCGCCCTGGCCAGCTATATTGGCAAAAGCAACGGCCAGTCCATCACCTTTCTGGTGCGCAGAAACGGCCAGGACTTTGAGACCACGGTGACCCCTGTGTTTGGGGAGGGGTCCTTTAAAACCGGCATGTGGGTGCGAGACAGCGCCGCCGGGGTGGGCACCCTGACCTTTTACGACCCGGCCACCGGGTGTTTTGCGGGGCTGGGGCACGGCATCTGCGACAGCGACGCCGGCCATGTGATGGAGCTGAAAAGCGGCGAACCGGCGGGCATCACCCTGTGCGGCATTGTTCGGGGCGCGCCGGAACGCCCCGGCCAGCTACAGGGGTATTTCTCCTCCGACGACCCCATGGGCTCTCTGCTGGCCAACAACGAGACCGGGGTGTATGGCCAGCTGTATGAAGCGCCCCAGGGCCAGCCCGTGGAGGTGCTGCCCAGAAACCAGGTGCACCCCGGGCCTGTGCAGATTTTAGCCAGCATTGACCAGGCGGGCCCCCGGCTGTATGAGGGGGAGATTGTAGAGATCAGCGGCGCGGACCAGCCCACCCGGAACCTGGTGGTGCGGGTGACAGACCCTGTGCTGCTGCAGGCCACTGGGGGGATTGTGCAGGGGATGAGCGGCAGCTGCATCCTGCAAGACGGAAAAGTGGCCGGCGCTGTGACCCATGTGTTCACCGACGACCCCACCATGGGGTATGGCATCTTTGCCGAGACGATGTTGGAGCAGTGCCGCAAGGCATCCGAAAACACCGGCGCCGCCGCGTAGCGCCTGGGGCAAAGGCTAAAGGGAGAGCGTCCTCCCCTTGGCCTTTGCTCTTTTTTGTTATGGAGCGCGGCCCGGGCCCTTCTCAACAAAAAATATTTTTCCCCACCCCGGACCTAAGTTTTCCTCTGGGATTCAAAAGGCCTCCGCTTTTTGTGGCAGGGGCCTTTTAGGCAGGCTCCTTACTTTTCCGGCAGCCTTGCCGCCGCCCTGAATCCTCAGCTTCTTCTTGATATCCTGTTCGCTTAATTTCAAATGCTGTTGCCCTGAGTGGGAGATAGAAAACACTTGACTTTTTTTGCAAATAATGGTACTATCAAATTGTAACTAAAGTGCAGATAATATCGAAAAAATACACTTTCCTTGTACTTGACGGAAAATGTATGGCAGATGATTTTCTGTTTAGTAATAGTTTCATGAAAGGAGATATTTCCATGAAGAAGTATCTTGTTGTGCTAATCGTAGTACTGTTGATATGCTTGTTGGGTATTACAGCTTCGGCTTCTGATGAGCTTGTTTGTTACGTTGAGAGGTATAGCTCTGATGCAACAACAGATACTAGCAGTATTGTGGAAGCTTACACAAAAGCTATGAAAGAGATTGATTCTGAGCAATTAGACACCAAAGCACGCATGGAACTGATAGCAGAGGCTTATGAGAATGCCGGATGGACTGTAATAATAGAGGAACCAATCGTTGCGCGTGCGTTGGATATTGACCCGGAGACTCTGGAATTGGCCTACTCTGATATAGACAGCGCCACTGCAGAGCAAAGGGAGAAAATAATAGATGCACGTGAAACAGTTATCGATCAATATAGCTGGCAGAACGATATTGAAGCGCCTGACTGTGTGAGCTATGTTGTAAATCAAAACGACCGCGAAATTACTTTCAGTCCACTTTTCAGTGAACTTTTCCCTGGATGGGATGCGCCACGCCATGTACAAACTGAGGAAGACCTTATAGATGAAGTTTCAAATGGCGTTTTGTTAGCAGCGGCTGCTCTTTACTATGATGGCGATTATTATGTTCGCGCAGCAACTAATACAAATACGCTTTCTTTCTGTTCTGTACCGGTTGACCAAGCCTATAGAAATAAGATTTCAACTTGTGCTCATCGGTCGTATACCAACGGATTGTACCATATAAATTATGACTACAATACCAATGCTGGCGTAAGGCTAGCAACTCGTACTAGAGTTCCTATTGGATTGGCTTTTGTTGTCGAGCCAGGGCCGAATTACACTCATTCATGGGTGAATCCCTGTGTGAGTACTTTTGATACACCCGGAACTGTATATATGCGAGTGAAAAGGGAGCTCTTGTCGTGATAATATGCTTATGAATAACCGTAAGTAAACCTTTCCCTGCCATATAAAAAAGCCCCTCTCCAGCAGTTTTCCCTGCCAGAGAGGGGCTTTCATATTTCAAGTGGAACCCGGCAAAGGCCGGGCAAGGCGCCGTCCCTGCCGCCAGGAGCCACTTTTACCAGGCGATTCCCTGAAACCGCCGGAAGGCCTCCATGCTTTTTTCCACGCTGGCCAGCTGGCTTTCCATGCGGGTATAGTCCTGCTCTAAAATAATGTACTCCGCGCCTGTGTACTGGTTGGCCGCGTGGATGATCTCCTGAATGGGCATAATCCCGGTGCCAATCTCCGTAAAGGCCGTGTTGCGAATGGCCCGGGCCTTTTCCTCCTCTTCCGCCAGCTTTCCGCCCTGCTTGGCGTACTGGCTGCCGCCGTCTAGGCCAAAGGAGTCCCCGGGCTTCATCTCATAGTCCTCTGGGGCCAGGCCAATGGCGTTAATGGGAGCCAGGCTGTCCCAGGCAAAGTCTTTCTGGTGAATCAGCTTTACCCGCTGGCCATAGCGCTTTAGCTGCTCCACCGGGTCTTTTCCCGCCCGCATGGTCCAAAAGGTGTCCAGCTCCAGCGAGAGGTAGTCTGGGTCCGTGTTTTCCACAATATGGTCCAAAATGCTCTTGCCCCCAAAGGTGCGGAACTCGTGATGGTGGTTGTGGTAAAGGAAGCGCAGGCCCTCTTGGCGGCAGGCCTTTCCCAGGCGATTAAAGGCCTGGCACTGGCGCATAAGATCCTCATAGGTGGTAAAGCGGCACATGGGGTTTACAATATTCCGGTTGCCCAGGGCGCGGTTATAGGCCAGCACGGCGGGCAGGTCCGCTTTTTCCAGGGGGAAAACATGGGCGCTGACCACCTGGGCCCCAAACCGGTCGAACGCCGCTTTCAGGGTTTCTGCTTCCACCCCAAAGCCGCACCCCGGGTCCTGGATGGCATTGTGGTTGCACACCTCGATATTTTTATAGCCCAGGCCAGCCACCCGCTCCACGGTGGCAATGGGGTCTTTGGCCATTTCGTTTCGGACAGAATAGAGAATCAGTCCTACTTTCAGCATAGCGGTTCTCTCCTTTGTATAAAGATAGGGTCTATGAGACCTCTTGTGAAATGGGAACCAGCCGGCAGGCAAAGTACGCGGTCCAGGGGCAAAGCCCCACGATCTTGCCAGCGGGTGAGCGCCCGCCGCTTATTCCACCCGGGTCAGCCCCAGGGCCATGTACTCTTTGCCGGGAAGGGGCCCTTAGGCCAGGTCGATGTTGACGCCCTCCAGGCCCACATACGCGCCAGCCTTGGCCTCGTTGGCGTCCGGGTGGGCCAGCAGCCACTTGTTCCGGGCCCACAGCCGGGCGTCCTCTGGGTCCTTCTCCTGGATCTCCGGCTTGGCCGTGTTGGTGCCCTTGGGCAGAGCCACCGCCACCCGAAAGCCCGCTTCCGCCTGCACATGGCAGGGGGCGTAGTGCAGGGTGGTCTCGTACACCTGCACCACCACGCCCGCGGGTACCTGGAAGCCCCGCACCCTGGCGGTGTCCAGCTTACCGTCCACAATGTCGTCCATCTTGGCCAGCAGCAGGATAAAGTCCCCGGTACCGATGTTTACCTCGCTGTCCCGGTGGTATTCCAGGCAGTTCAGCTTGGTGTTCCGGCCCCAGCACATTCCCAGCTGAAGCGGCATGCCGCCATAGGCCCGGTCCGCCAGCTGGGAGAAAATGCCGCAGGCCTCTAACGACGCGATCCCCGGCTGGTAGGCCACCCCTTCCTCGGGCAGGGGAATGGCGTTCATGGCCGCTGCCAGCTGGGTGGTGTCATAGCCCTCCAGAACCTTTCCATAGGGCGTAAAGCTTGGGTCATACACTGATTTAATTTCCATGGTTTTGCCTCCTTTTTAGGGTGGTAGCGCTCTGCGCCACCGCTTGCTTTGGAACCTTTTTAAAAAAAGCCCCCTAAGAACCTTTAAAAACTTTTGCTGCGGCTTTTTCGGATGGCGGCCAGTTGGGCCCTGCCCCCGCCGCTTTTTCCCCCCCAGCGCCCAGCCCAATGGCCCCGGGCCCGTATCACCCAAAAAAGCAAAAATGAAGCCGCCAAGAACCGGGCTGGCCCGCACCAGCAAACGGCTATGCCCCGCTTAGCTTCTCGTGAATGGCCTTGGCCGCCGTTTTGCCCGCGCCCATGGCCAAAATTACCGTGGCCGCGCCAGTCACCGCGTCGCCCCCGGCGTACACGTTTTCCCGGCTGGTTCGGCCCGTCTGCTCCTCCACGATAATGCCCCCCCACTTCTGGGTCTCCAGCCCCTGGGTGGTGGACTTAATCAGCGGGTTGGGGCTGGTGCCAATGGCCATGATCACACAATCCAGGTCCAGCACAAAGCCCGACCCGGGCTTTTCCACCGGCCTGCGGCGGCCAGAGGCGTCTGGCTCTCCCAGCTCCATTTCCAGGCACTCCATGCCCGTTACACAGCCGGTTTCATCCCCCAGAATCCGGGTGGGGTTGTTCAGCAGCTTAAAGACCACGCCCTCTTCTTTGGCGTGCTCCACCTCTTCCGCCCGGGCGGGCAGCTCCGCTTCCGAGCGGCGGTAGACAATATACACCTCTTCGGCCCCCAGGCGCTTGGCGCACCGGGCCGCGTCCATGGCCACGTTGCCGCCGCCCACCACAGCCACCCTTTTGGCATGCTGAATGGGCGTGTCGCTGCCGGGCAGATAGGCTTTCATCAGGTTCACCCGGGTAAGGAACTCATTGGCGGAATAAACGCCCTTCAGGTTTTCCCCGGGAATATTCATAAACCGGGGCAGCCCCGCGCCGCTGCCAATGAACACCGCCTGAAAGCCCTGCTCCATCAGCTCGTCCACAGACAAGGCCCGGCCAATGACCATGTTGGTCTCTATCTTCACTCCCATTGCCTTTAGGCCCTCGATCTCCTTTTGCACAATGGCCTTGGGCAGGCGGAACTCTGGAATGCCGTATACCAGCACACCCCCGGCGGTATGGAGGGCCTCGAACACCGTGACCTCATACCCCAGCCGGGCCAGGTCCCCGGCGCAGGTGAGCCCCGAGGGGCCCGAGCCCACCACCGCCACCCTATGCCCGTTGCTCTTGGGACGCTTGGGGGCTTCTTTTGCGTGGGCGTTGTGCCAGTCTGCGGCAAAGCGCTCTAAGCGGCCAATGGCCACCGGCTCGCCCTTTACGCCCCGAACACAGTACTTTTCGCACTGGGTCTCTTGGGGGCACACCCGGCCGCAGACAGCGGGCAGGGCGCTGCTTTTGGCAATGACCTGGTACGCGGCCTCAAAGTCTCCTTCCGCCATTTGCGCGATAAACTCTGGAATGGCAATGTTCACCGGGCAGCCGCCCACGCAGGGCCGGTTTTTGCAGTTCAGGCAGCGCTTGGCCTCATCCACGGCCTGTTCCTTGGTATAGCCCAGGGCCACCTCTTCAAAATTCTTGTTGCGGACCTGGGGGTCCTGCACGGGCATCTCGTTTTTCTTCAGCGACCTATTCGGCATTTTCCGCCACCCCCTTTCGAAACAGATTGCAGGTCTCCTCATGGGCGCGGCGCTCAAAGTCCCTGTACATGGCGCCCCGGGCCATGGCCTCGTCAAAGTCCACCTCAAAGCCGTCAAAGTCCGGGCCGTCCACACAGGCGAACTTGGTCACCCGCCTGCCCTCTTGAATCAAGCTTAGGCGGCAGCCGCCGCACATGCCCGTGCCGTCTATCATGATGGGGTTCATGCTGACGGTGGTGGGGATGTGGAACGCTTTGGTCAGCTGGCAGACAAACTTCATCATAATCAGCGGGCCAATGGCAATCACCCGGTCGTAGGCCTCGCCGCTTTCAATCAGCCCCCGCAGGGCGTCTGTAACCAGCCCCTTCTCTCCCCAAGAGCCGTCGTCGCTCATTTTGCGGAATTTCGTGCTGACCGCCGCGAACTCCTCTTCCAGAATCACCAGGCCCTGGCTGCGGAACCCCACAATAGAATGGACTTCGCAGCCCAGCTGATGCAGCTTTTTCGCCACTGGATACGCGATGGCGCAGCCCACGCCGCCGCCCACCACGGCCACTTTTTTTAGTCCCTGGGTATGGGTGGGCACCCCCAGGGGGCCGACAAAGTCCTGGATAAACTCCCCCGCTTGCTTATGGTTCAGCTTCTGGGTGGTGGCCCCCACAATCTGGAAGATAATGGTGACGGTGCCCGCCTCTCGGTCATAGTCCGCCACGGTTAGGGGGATGCGCTCCCCCTGCTGGTCCACCCGCAGAATGATGAACTGCCCGGGCTGGGCCTTTTTCGCCACAGCGGGGGCCTCCACCTTCATCCAGGTCACGGTGGGGTTCAGCTCCCGTTTCTCCACAATTTTGTACAATGTTATCACAACCTTTGTGTGCAAATTTCCCCAAAAAAATGTTTGGCTTCTTGGCGTGTGCCCGGCGTATTTCCTTTTAGGCACAGGCTGGTTTTCATTATACCACTTCTGGCAGGAAAACGCAACGGTGG
The DNA here is from genome assembly GCF_034334985.1 of Acutalibacter intestini. NCBI lineage: Bacteria > Bacillati > Bacillota > Clostridia > Eubacteriales > Acutalibacteraceae > Acutalibacter > Acutalibacter intestini. The sequence continues at coordinate 74,683 of NZ_JAWXXL010000011.1, forward strand.
ATGTGGGAAGGGAGTGCCCAAACGCGTTGTTTCCCTCTCTATTTCCTTACCGGCCCCCCACCCTTCCGCCACTCCCCCTGCAAAAAGCGCCGCCAGTTTCCCGGCAGCGCTTTTTTTACCCTGGTCCTATTCCTTTTACAGGCTATAGATTCCCTGCTGGTCCGCGTCGTCGAACAGCAGCCCCAGATACCGGGCGGCCTCTCGCAGCACGGGCTTATAGCTGCCGTATACCCCGCCCACATGGTGGATGTAGGGGCCAAACATCAGCTTTTCTTCCCAGCGCTTCCAGTTCTCCGTCTCCAGCCACACATAGGTGCCCGTGGTCTCGGGGCCGTCCACGGCCCGGCCCTCTCCGCCAAAGAGATAGTACTGGCCCTCGGCCTCGTCAAAGCGGCACACTGTAATGCCGCCATTGCGCATCTTAAAGCGCTCCTGGCCTTCCACCAGGCCCGCCGGGCAGGCGGCGTCCTTTAGGGAGTAGGGGAAGGGCCCGCAGTGCCACAGCAGCTCGGCGTTGTCGTTTTCCGGGTGGCGGATGGTCAGGTCCGCCAGGAACACGGCCTCCTCGCCCAGGGCGGCGGCTTGCAGCACGGCCATGGTCACCGCGCCGTTTACGTCTGTTTCGCAGGAAAGGGGCAGGCCCGCGTCGGCCATCTCGCCCAGCACGGCGCACACCGGCGCGCCCATCAGCTGGGCGGCGCTCCAGCACTCCATGGCCCCGGCGGTGCAGCGGTTCTCCTCCATCAGCCGCTGCACCGCCAGCTTTACGGCGGCAATGCGCTCCACCTTTTCCGGCGCGGTGCGGCCGGTATCAAAGCGCCCGGCAAAGTCCGCCAAATACTCCAGATGCTTCTTTTCACGGATGATTTGGTCCGCCAGGCTCCCCACTGCCACGGGCGAAATGGGCACCACCGCGGCCCCCAGCTTGGCAGCCAGGGCGCCCTCGTTGTCCATCACGCTCATAAAGGGCTGGGGCCGGGCCCCAAACTTGGCAATGCGCATGCCCTTCACGGCCTTTATCACCGCCACGGTGCGGATGAAGTTCTCGAAGCCCTGGCGGAAATCTTCGCTTTCGGTCTCGCAGTTCCAGATGTAGCTGTAGGTCACCCCAAAGCGCCGCAGCACCTTGGTGCAGGCAAACATGCCGCACTGGGTGTCCCGGCCCCGGCCCTGGTCGGTGTTGGGGCGCTCGTCCCGGGCCCCCCACATCAGGGTGGGCAGCTTCAGGGCAGCGGCCACCCCGGCGGTGCACTGCTCCTCGCCGAAATCGCAGTGGGGGGTGAACAGGGCGTCAATCCGGGCGTCCCGGAACTTCTCCACCACGGCGGAAATTTTGTCGGTTTGAAAAAGAATGCCGTTTTCGCACAGGTCGTCAATGTCCACAATCTTCACCACGTCGGGCTTTATGCCCCGAATGACGGCCATAAACTTGTCCTTTTGGCGCTTAGCCTCTTCCATGCTGAGGAAGCCCCGCTTGGTGGGGGCCACGCCCAGGATGATGGTAGGTTTTTTCATAGGTAGCTGCTCCTTTTATTCTATATTACCATTCGGTTGGCGGCTTTGGGCAGGGCGGCGGTATGGGTGGGCTGGCGCAAAGCCCCTCCCTGCCAAAGGCCCTACAGCTGGAGGCCCGCCGCGTAGAAAGCGGCGCGCCGGTCGATTTCGGTATAGTCGATCTCCCCGGTTTGCAGCAGCTTTTGGGCCGTGTCCCAGTCTGGCACCCCGGCCCGGCCCCCCATTCTTGTGCACTTAATGCACGCGGCCGCCGTGGCCACCCGGGCGCACTCCACCGGGGCCAGCCCCCGCACCGCGGCCGCCAGGTACGCCCCGTGGAACACGTCCCCTGCGCCGGTGGTATCCATGACCGGCACCTGATACGCCGGCACCTGGAAAAACCCGGCCTCCTGGCTATAGCCCACGGAGCCCTTGGGCCCCAGGGTAAAAACAGCCACCTCTGGGCCTTTGGCGCAGATCTCCTTGCAGTTGGCCTGGTAGTTTTTATCGTGGAACAGCACGTCATAGAAGAACTCGGAGCCAATGAACACGTTAATCTGGCCGATCTGCTCCATAAGCTCCGAGGAGTAAGAGTCCGCGTCTACCATCACCTTGGCCCCCGCCGCTTTCGCCTGGCGCACCCCGGCCATAGCCGTCTCGGTTACGTGGGAGATGAAGAACCACTGGCAGTCCGCCAAAACAGCCTGGTTCAGCTCATGGGGGTCCAGGGGGGCGGCGCTGCCGTGGCGGTAGACAATGCTGCGGCCCTGGGTCTCCCGGTCGCTGATGACAATGGACAGGGAGGTGGTCTCCCCCTCTCGGGGATACAGGCCGGCGGTGTCTACCCCATGGCGCTGGAAGTCCTTCTCTACAAAGCGCCCGTAGTCGTCGCTGCCCACAGCCCCCAGAATGGCGCACCGGGCCCCCAGCCGCGCCGCCGCCGCCAGGCCAGAGGCCACCTTGCCGCCCCCCTGCCAGCTTAGGGCGTTCACCCCGGTGCCGCCGTTGGGCTTTGGGAACACGTCCACGTTTACCAGCAGATCCACGCAGGGCATGTCATAGCCCGCGATATCGTATTTTTTCAAAGTTGAAGCCCCCTCCTACAGTGTGACCCCGTCCGGGTTCAGCAGGCGCATTTTGCCCCGGACAAAGTCAATGGCCCCCTGGGCGGCGTCCATCATCAGCCCGGGGAAGCCGCCCTTCTGGGCGTTCTCCACACTGGCGGCAATGCTGGCCCCGCAGGCCCGGAAGTACTCGGTGGCAATGTTAAACTTGCTCATGCCCAGCCGCACGCTCTCTTGCAGCTGCTCGTGGGGAATGTCCGAGCAGCCGTGCAGCACCAGGGGCACGGGCAGGGCCTTGCGCAGGGCGGCAATGCGGGCAAAATCCAGGCTGGGCTTTTGCACATACTCGCCATGGGCATTGCCCACGGCCACCGCCAGGGACCCGCAGCCAGTGCGCCGCACAAACTCCACAGCCTGGTCCACGTTGGTGTAGTGGCCGGCGTTGACAATATCGTCCAGCCGCGCGCCAGAGCCCACGTGGCCCAGCTCTGCCTCCACGTCGACGCCGAACACAGCGGCGGTGCGCACCACGGCGGCGGTAACCGCCACGTTCTCCTCATACGGCAGGGCGGAGCCGTCCACCATCACAGAGGGGAACCCGGCCTTAATGCCTCCCACGGCAATCTCGTAGCTGGCGGAGTGGTCCAGGTGCACGGCAATGGGCACAGGGGACTCTTCCGCGAAGGCCCGGGCAATAGACGCCACATGCCGCAGCTCTATGTAGTCGGAAAAGCCGGGATACAGCTGAATAATCACCGGCATGTTCTCTTGGCCGGCCGCCTGGGCCACCCACTTAACCGTCTCATAATTGAACACGTTCACAGCCGCCACACCGTAATGGTTCTCTGTGGCATGGGCCAGCAGGTCCTTCACCTTTACCAATGGCATTTTGCGAATCCTCCTATGATTTCAAACAAAATAATAGAATATTTTTTCACCGGGTTCCCGGCTATTTAGGAGATTGTACCACACCTTTTTAAGAAGCGCAAGCGGGTTTGGGGTTATTTTTCCAAATTTTACGCCGACTTATTGTATAAGAGGGTTCTCTTTTCCCTGGCCAGCGGCTATTTCCCCAATTCCCCGCCGCCCCATGGGGTCCATCTTTATGGGCCGGCCATATCGTTTTGCTTAAGGCAAATAAAGCACGATATTCCACGGTCCCTTTGTCAGGAGGTTCTCACCATGTCAACCGGCTCCATCAACGCCTATACCAAAAATTTAAAACTCCAAATGCAGTGGGAGCTAAAGCAGCGCCAAGGGGACTTCTCCAGCCACAAGGCCCCCAGCCCGGACGGCTCCTGCCAGGAAGAGGACGAGGAGCAGAGCAAACAGCGCCTGCGGGGCATTCAGCAGAAGGTTTTTGCGGGCCAAAAACTTACCACCCAAGAGCGCCTCTATCTGCAAACCCAGGACCCCGACTCCTACACCCAGCTGGAAGCCAACGAGCGGGAGCAGCGGATCTACCAGCAGCGGCTGAAAATGTGCCGTACCAAAGAGGAGGTCCAGCGGCTGAAGATGTGCTATGTGGGCTCTTCCCTTAGCCAAATACGGGCCATTGAGCGGGACGCAAGCCTAAGCAAAGAAGAAAAAATGAAGCGCATGGTGGGCCAGCTGGAGCGCTGCGACCTGCTGAACAAGAGCGCCAACGACTATTACCGCCGGGGCGAATACAGCCAGCTGCCCAATGAGGCCGAGCAGGCCAAGGCCCGCAAGGAAGAGGCCCAGGCCAGGCGTTTGCCCCGCCGGAGCAAAAAGAAGTATACCGTAAAGCGAAAAACCACCACTGTGGCCAGAGACCGGAACGGGAAAAAGAAAGTGGTGCGGGAGAAAAAGGAGCGGACCCGGCGGGAGGAGAAGACGCCCATGTTTAAACCCGAGTCCCCCGAGCTGCGGAAATACCGCCGGGCCCGGGCCAAGGCCGCCTATGCCGCCGCTACGGCCACCGAGCCCGCCGCCCTTTTGCGCTGCCCCTGTATGGACCTGAAAATATAGCCCCGCCGCTGGCGCTGTGCCGCCCAAAACCAAAATTTCGATCCTTTCTAATTTCTTTTTTGTTTGTTTTTCATTTAGGTCTGGTATTATATAGGAAAATATGCTACAATAGGCTGTGGACCTTTGTCCGCAGCTTATTTTCGTATAGTTCGCGCAAAGGGGCAGACGCTCTTTGGAACGGGCGGTATAGCCGCCTGTCGCGTTACTATACCTATAAGGAGTATTGCAATGGTTTATTTCCCGGTCATCTTTCTGTGTATGGCAGGGCTATTTATCACCCTGTTTCAGGACCGCTACCGCATTTGGGCCACCGTCGGGGTCACCGCCGGGGTATATATCCTTTCCATCGTGGCCTCTGTTTTGCTCAAAGGGGTGGCCCAGGGCCCTGTGCTAAGCCAGCAGCTTCCCTGCGCGGCAGGGGCCGCGCTGTTCTTTGGGGCCTCCTTTTTCATACAGACCAATAATCTGCTGCAAAAACTCTTTTTGGCCATGCTCTGTATGGCAAACTTTGCCTTTCTTCTGCTGTTCCTGCCCCTTCTTTTGGGGGTTATGCCCTTTTCTGTGGCAGGCGCGCCGGGGGGCATTATCTCTGTAATAGCCACGCTGCTTCTATACCTGCTGTTTGGCCTGTGCCTTTACCGGCCCCTACAGCGCTTTGCGGACCGGGGCCCCTCTTTCTTTATGGTGGGCATGATACTGGCCGCTGTGTTCCAGTACTTGCTGTGTTTAGGCCAGCTGGACCTGGTTTTGCGGGTGCGCACCCCCGCCGGGCGGCTGCTGGTGGCTGTGGCCGTGTATGCCCTGATGCTTTTCACCCTGCGCAGCGTGTACCAGGCCGGGCGCTGCCAGGCCGAAAACGCCAAGCAGGAGGCCCGCCGCCACATGATGGAAATGGAGTCTGGCGACTACATGGACATGCTGGCCGCGATTCGTGAGGTACGCGCCGCCCAGAAAACCGGCGAGTACGCCCTGGACACCGTGGTGCAGCTGATGCGCGAGGGCCAGCAGGAACGTATCCCTGTGTACATAAACATGACAAAACGCAACGCCGCCGGGAACCCGATTCTGGAGCGCTACCACGAGAACCACTATCTCAACGCGGTCATTGCCACCAAAGCGGCCTTTGCGGCCCAGAACGACATTGATTTCCAGTGCAGCGCCGCTATGGGCGACGTGCCCTTTACCACCGCCGAGCTGTGCATTGTGGTAAACGAGATGCTTACCCGGGCCTGCCTGGACGCGGCCGCCTTTGAAGGGCGGCGGCGCCTGCGGTTTACCGTGATTCCCGGAGAGGACGCCCTGCGGCTGGAGGCTGTGTACAGCGGCGTTCTGCCAGAAAAAAAGCGGTTTTCCCCCCGGGGAAAAAGCTTTGCGGAGCTTTTGTCCTGGTTGTTTGACGACGCCCCGGAGAAAGACAGCGAACTGCGGGGGCTGGAAAACTCTGCGGAAATTGCCCTGGCCCACAGCGGCAGCTTAACGGTGGCAGGCGCCCAGGACGAGGTGATTCTGCGTACCAATCTCCGGTATTGAGTCCATAGAAATTTTTACTAACTTTATCAAAAAGGAGCGCTTTTTCTATGAGCAGCACTGCTCTTACCCCCCCGGTTCTGGCCGCTTTTGGCCTGGACCCCGCCGCTTGCCTAGAGGTTGTCCACGGCGGCCATATCAACGATACCTACCTGGCGGCCGGAAAATACATCATCCAGCGGATCAACCGCTTTGTGTTCCCCCGCCCTGACCATATTATGGAAAACATGGTGGGCGTCACCCGCTACCTGCGGCAGCGGGTTTTGGAAAAAGGCGGCGACCCGGACCGCGAGATCCTTCAAATTGTCCCCACGGTCCAGGGCGCGCCCATTTTTGTGGACGCTAGTGGCAACCATTGGCGCTGCACCCGGCACATTGCCGGAACCCTGTCTTTCGAGACCCCGGACAGCCCGGATATGCTGGAAGAGGCGGGCCGGGCCTTTGGGGCGTTCCAGGCCATGCTAAGCGGCTACCCCGCCGCCACGCTTCACGAAATTATCAAAGATTTTCACAACACGCCCGCCCGGGTCCAGCAGCTGCGGGACGCCGCCGCCAGGGACCCTAAGGGCCGCCTGAAAGAGGTTGCGGCAGAGATGGACTTTGCCCTGTCCCGGGCAGAGCGGGCCGGCCTGCTGATGGGAATGCTGGAGCAGGGCCAGCTGCCCCTGCGGGTGACCCACAACGACACAAAAATGAGCAATATCCTCTTTGACGCGGCCACCCGCAAGGCGGTGTGCGTCATTGACCTGGACACTGTGATGCCGGGCCTGACGGCCTTTGACTTTGGGGACTCCATTCGGGCCGGAGCTTCCACCGCTGCCGAGGACGAGGCAAACCTTGACAAGGTTTGCTTTGACCTGGGGCTTTTTCAGGCCTACACCCAGGGCTTTTTGTCCTCTGCCGGGGCTGCCCTAACCCCCGCCGAGCTGGACACCCTGCCCGATGGGGCCTGGGCCATGACCTATGAAGTGGGCATTCGCTTTTTGGCGGACTACCTAAACGGCGACGTGTATTTTCGTACCGCCCGCCCTGGCCACAACCTGGACCGCTGCCGGAACCAGTTCCACCTGGTAAAGCAGATGGAAGAGCACCGGGCCCAGATGGGCCGCATGGTATCCCAGGCCGCGGGAAAATAAAAGGGGCTTCCCCCCTGCCGGCTGGCCCCCTGATCAGGCCGGGGCCTTTGGGCTAAAAAGCTTACGGCAACACCACAGAATTCCTGGCTAAGGCCTTAAGCGCCGTCTTACCTGCATCTTTTTCGGCGTATATTTCGCTGGTCAGTCCCTAGACTGCCGGCGCTCAATCTATACGATCTGACGAGGACAATACGGCACTTTGGAATTGCGCGGTATCCCTTTAAAAAGAGATAAAAAGAGCCCCTCCCCTGTGGAGAGGGCTCTTTTTTATAAAAATTTTCCGCCCTGCACCACAGCTTCCGCACAGCGGATGCCGTCTACCGCCGCCGAGATAATGCCCCCCGCGTAGCCCGCGCCCTCTCCACAGGGAAACAGCCCCCGCAGCCCCAGGCTCTGGCAGTCCTCTCCCCGCAGCACCCGCACGGGCGACGAGCTTCTGGTTTCCGGGGCTGTTAGCACCCCGTCCGGATGGTCAAACCCCGCCAGCTGCTTTCCCAAAAGAGGCAGCGCCTGCCGCAGCGCTCCACTGACAAAGTCCGGCAGGCATTCCGCCACATCCCCCGCCGCCACTCCTGGCAGGTATGTGGGCTGTACCGCCCCAAAACGCAGGGTGGGGCGGCCCTTTAGAAAATCCTCCACCCGCTGGGCCGGGGCCGAATAATTCCCGCCCCCCAGCCGCCAGGCCGCCCGCTCTATCTTTTGCTGAAAGGCCACCCCCGCCAGGGGGCCCGCCCCGCCAAAGTCCTCTGGCCCCACGCCCACCAGCAGGGCCGCGTTGCTATTGGCCCCGTCCCGGGCCCAGGGGCTCATGCCATTGGTCACCACACCCCCCGGCTCCGAGGCCGCGCCGGTCACGGTGCCCCCAGGACACATGCAGAAGGTATACACCCCCCGGCCCCCAGGCAGGCGGCAGTTCAGCTTATAGTCCGCCGCGCCCAGGCCCGGGCGCCCCGCAAAGCCTCCGTACTGGGCTTTGTCGATTTGCTCTGCCGGGTGCTCTATGCGCACCCCCACCGAAAAAGCCTTGGCCGCTAGGGGCAGGCCCTCGCGCTCCAGCAGCGCGAACACGTCCCGGGCACTGTGGCCCACCGCCAGAATGGCCGCGCCGCAGGGAATCACCGCCTCTCCCGCTGGGCCCTGCACCCGCAGGCCCTGAAGCCGGCCGTTTTGGCTTAGCAGGCCCACCAGCCGGGTGGAAAACCGCACCTGGCCCCCCAGGGCAAGGATCTGCCGCCGAATCTTCTGTACCACCCCGGGCAGGCGGTCTGTGCCAATGTGGGGCTTGGCGTCTGTAAGAATCTCCTCCGGCGCGCCGGCCCTGGCCAACTCCTCCAGCACTTTACGAATGCGGCCGTCTCCGGTGCCGGTGGTCAGCTTCCCGTCGGAAAAAGCCCCTGCCCCTCCTTCGCCAAACTGCACGTTGCACTCTGGGTCCAAAAGGCGGCTCTGCCAAAAGGCCCGTACCACCCGCTCCCGCTCCTCCACGGGCAGGCCCCGCTCCAAGATAATGGGCCGCTGGCCGCACTGGGCCAGAATTAGCCCGGCAAACATCCCCGCCGGGCCAAACCCCACCACCACTGGGGGCTGGGCCGGGGCGGGGCCCTCTGGCAGCTGGTAGCAATAGGGCTTTGCAAGCCGCACCCCGGGGTCTTTCCTTTTTGCCAGCAGCCGGGCCTCTCCCTCCACCTGGACTTCCGCAGCGCAGACAAAACACACCTGGTCTTTTTTCCGGGCGTCCACAGACTTTTTCACCAGCTGAACCTGGCCTATGGCCCCCTCTGGCACCCGCAGCTTTTTGGCGGCCGCTTGGCGCAGCCCGGCTTCGGTGAAGTCCAGCCCCAGCCGCAGCCCGCTTATCCTCAACATGTCCTTTTCCCGCTCTTTCTTTATAGTTTTGCCCCGGTCTTTCGGGCTGGTTTGAAAACGCCAAAACACGGTCTGCTTTGCCCAGAAATGGCGGCTTCTGGGTCCAAAAGTCTGGAAAGGCGCCAGCATTTCTTGCGTTTTTCCCTGGAACCCACTGATTTCTTGCGCAAAAATCCAGCATTTCTCCGATTTTAAAACAGACCTCTAGGGGCGCGCCCCGCCAAAATTGCGGGCCGCCCTACCGCCGGCCGCTTGTCCCGCCAAAATCCCCGTGACCCAGGCCCAGTGCAGGTTATAGCCGCCGCAGTCTCCGTCTACGTTCAGCAGCTCTCCGGTCAGGTAGACCCCCGGCGCCAGCTTGGACTCCAGGGTGGCCAGGTCCACCTGGCAAAGCGGCACGCCCCCAGCCGTGGCCTGGGCATTTTCCCAGCCATCCGGGCCCAAAATTTCCAGCCGAAAGCCCTTTACTTTCCCCGCCGCCTGGGCCAGCTCTTTCTCTGTTACCGCCGAAAGGGCCCGGTCCGGGTCCATGCCAGCGGCTTTCACCAGCTCCCAGCCCAGCCCAAGGGGCAGGGCTCCGGCCAAAAGCTCTCCGGCGGGGCGCTGCGGCCAAAGGCTTTTCCGCTTTTCCAAATAGGCCAAAAGCTCCTCCGCCCCCATGTCCTCCAGCAGGTCCAAAGAAAGGGCCAGTCCCTTTTGGCTTAGCCCCCGCAGCCGGGCGGTAAGGTTCATCACGCAGATGCCCGAAACCGTCTCTGTGCCAAAGATCACCTCGCCGCTCTCTCCATACAGCTCCCGGCCGTTTTGGGTCAGCGCGGCCCTGGCCCTGCACCGAAGGCCCTTTAAGGCCCGGGGCAGCTTTTTCCCCACCCGCAGGCCCACCAAAGAGGGCGCAAGCCCTGTTGGCGTATGGCCAAGCCCCTGGGCCAGCCGGTAGCCCTCTCCGGCAGAGAGCCTGGGGCTGGCCTTTCCCCCGCAGCTAAGCACCACCCGCTGGGCAAACACCTCCTGCCCCCCGGGTCCTGTTAAAAGGTAGCCGCCCCGCACCGGGGCCAGGCCCTCTACCAAATAACCGCAGAGGGTCTCTACCCCCGCCTGGGCACAGGCCCCGCACAGCGCGTGAACCACCGAGGCGGCTTGCAGGCTGTTGGGATACATCCGGCCCTCTGTCCCCTGGCGGGTTAAAAGGCCCAGCTGGTGGAACTGGGCCAAAATAGTTTCCCCAGAAAACCGCCGCCACAGCCCCTGGGGAACCGGGTCTCCGTGATAATGCCCCGGCGAAATGTCCAGGTTGGTCAGGTTGCAGCGGCCGCTGCCTGTGGCCAGCAGCTTTTTGCCGGGCTTTGGGTTGCCCTCCAGCAGCAGCACGGCCCCGGGCTTTTTCAAACCGGCGGCCGCGTGCAGGGCTGCCATTAGCCCCGAGGCCCCGGCACCCACCACCGCCACCTTGCACCTGCGCATTTAGAGCACAAGCCCCAGCAGCCCATAGGACAGCGCACACATAATGATGTCCGCGATAAGCGTGCCCAGGGCCACCGAGAGCATGGCGTATTTAAAGTCCATCTTCATCAGGGCCGCTGCCAGCGAGCCGGTCCAGGCCCCGGTACCAGGCAGGGGAATGGCCACAAAGATCATCAGGCCAATGGTCTTATACCGGTTGATTTTCTCAAATTTCCCCCGGCCCTTTTCCTCCATACGGTTCACCAGCTTTACAAAGCGGGTATTGCGCATCCAGTCAAAGATTTTGTTGATGAACAGCAGGATAAAGGGGGTGGGCAGCAGGGTGCCCACCAGGCAGATGAAAAAGGCCGGCAGCATTTGCAGGTCCAGCAGCTTGGCGGCCAAAATGCCCCCCCGCAGCTCAATGACGGGCATCAGGGAGAGGACGAAAACAGTCAGTTCGGCGGGAATGGTCTGGCTGAACAGCCGGACCAGGGCTTCTACAATGTGTTCCATGCTTTTTTACTTCCTTTATTTTTGGTGAGGTTGCTTTGGCCTCCGGCGGCTTAGGAAACTTTTTGTAAAAAGTTTCCTAAGAACCTTCAAAAACTTTTCCTCCGGGGGAATTTTGGTGGGCCCGCTGGGTTAGTGGACGTGGCGGGCAGCCGGTGGGGCAGGGAGGTTTTAGGGATTTTTTCATTCGCCCGCATCTTCCGCTTGGAGCGGGGCGGGGCTCCTCTTGGGGTTCAATAGAACCCATTATACCCTATTTCCCCATGGATTGCAAGTAGGCTTCCAGGTCTCCGAAGGTATAGCCCATGTCCTCCCACTTGCCCAGCAGCTCATCCAGAATCTCCCCGTTGGTGTTCGAGGTGCTGTGCAGCAGTACCACAGCCCCTGGGTGGGCCCGGGGCAGCAGCTTATCATAGGCCTGCTGGGGGGTGGGCTGGTCGTCCTGGTACCAGTCCACATAGGCCAGGCTCCAAAAAACCGTGTGGTAGCCCAGGGCCTGGGCCATTTTCAGGTTGCTCTCGCAGAACTTCCCCTGGGGCGGCCGGTAGAGCTTTGGCATTTCCTCTCCGGTAATGTCCTGATACAGGGCCTCGTTTTTTGCCAGCTCTGCTTGAAAACTGGCCTGGTCCCCAATTGCGGACATATCCGGGTGGCTATAGGTGTGGTTGCCAATGGTGTGGCCCTCTTCCACCATGCGGCGCACCAGCTCCGGCTGGGTCTCAAAATAGTTTCCCACCAGGAAAAAGGTGGCCTTTACCCCGTGGTTTTTTAACGCGTCCAAAATTTTTTCCGTGTTGCCGTTCTCAAAGCCCGCGTCAAAGGTAATGTACAGCAGTTTTTCCTGGGTTTGGGCGCAATAAAGGCTATCGAACTGGGCCAGGTAGTCTGCCGTGGCGTTGGCCACCGGGGGCTGGCCCTCCTGCTGAAAGCTTAGGCCCCAGTTGGTAATTTCTCCAGAAACCGCCAGCGCCCGGTTCGCCCTGGGCCAAAGCACGGCCCCCAGCACCGCCCCGGCGGCCAGCAGCAGGGCCGGTATCAGCATATACATTTTTTTCATTTTTATCATGCGCTTCATTGGGGACCCCTCCTTGCTTTTCTTAGACATTTTATGCAGATTTTGGAGAGGACAGAACTTTTTCTTTGGCCAATACGGGCCCCCAGCGCAAGCGGCAACGCAAGCGTTGCATCTTTAGTCGCGGGGGCGTTCGCTTTGGCTCACTTGCCGGAGCGAACCGTTAGCCGAGCCAGCGCGTTCCTCTGGGCGCTTCCGGCGTACTCCCCCTGTCCGCGCTGGCTTGGCTAGAAGTTATCGGCGGCGAGTGAGCCCCAAGCGAACGATTCCGTGGATAATGGTCCAGCGCTTGCGCTGGGCGCTGGGCGCTGGACCGTTAATCGCGGGGGCGTTCGCTCCGGCTCACTTGCCGCTGTATATTTTTTAGCCGAGCCAGCGCGGGCAGGGGGACGGAAGCCCCCAGAGGAACGCGCTGGCTATGCTAACGGTTTACACCAGGGAGGGCGCAGCTTCGCCCGGGGAAGGTCGCCAGTGGCGACCGTTCTGACCCGACCGAGTCGGCAGACGAGACCTCCGCGAAGTGGATGCAGCGTCACGCTGCCGGAAGCCCCCAGAGGAACGCGCTGGCTACGCCAATGGTTTACACCGACGAGGGCGCAGCTTCGCCCGACTCCGCGACATTGGGTCCAGCGCTTGCGCTGGGCGCTGGGCGCTGGGTTGACTTTGGGAGTGGATTGGTGTATGATTTTTGTAAGAAATACCTGGCCCATTTGTAAGATTCATCGGCTATACTATATGTATGGTATTCAATCTATTCATTCCATCCGCTTGGAGAAAGCCTCTGCTTTTGGGCGGCAAGAAGAGAAAGCGTTAAGTACGCTTAACTCTCGCTTCGCGTTTTTGGCTTCTCCCTGTGTTCCTTTGAACACATTATTCCTTATAGAGGGGGTAATTCTATGGACAACGAGGGAAAAAACATTTTGGTGGTGGACGATGACCGGGAAATTGTTCGGGCCATTGCCCTGAACCTGGAGAGCGAGGGCTATAATGTGTTCCGGGCCTATGACGGGCTGGAGGCCCTGGACCTGGTGACCACCAAAAACATCCACCTGATTATTATTGACGTGATGATGCCCAGGCTGGACGGCCTTTCCGCTATTATGCGCATCCGCGAGGGCAAGAACCTGCCCATTATTGTCCTCTCTGCCAAAAGCGAAAACAGCGACAAAGTACTGGGCCTCTCGATGGGCGCGGACGACTATGTGACAAAGCCCTTTAACCCTATGGAGCTGGCCGCCCGGGTAAAGTCCCAGCTGCGGCGGTACACCAGCCTGGGAGACATCAACTCCCGGGGGGAAAACGTCATAATCAACGGCAGGCTGCGCTTTCATCTGGACGAACACGTTCTCTACGCAGACGGCGAGCCTGTTAAACTGACCGCCACAGAGACCAAAATTGTAGAGCTGCTGATGCGCAACCCTGGGCGCATCTTCCCGGCGGAAGAAATCTACAGCAAAATATGGAACGAGTCCGCTTATTCCACGGAAAATACCGTGATGGTGCATATCCGGCGCATTCGGGAGAAAATTGAGATTAATCCCAGCGAACCGGAATACTTAAAGGTGGTGTGGGGCATTGGCTACAAATTCGAGAAACACTAATACCTTCGCCGGGCTACTCTCTTGGCTGTGTCTGCTGGTGGTGCTGTGCGGCGCCTGCTGCGCGGTGGTTTTTTTCACCCTGGTTTTGGCCAACCCCCATACCCTGCGCTTTGCCGCCGGGCATTTGCAGGAAATTACCGGCTCTGCCGAGGGCTACTTTCATCCCGGCCCAGTGGTGGAAGAGGCACCGCGCCAGGACCTGGTATACAACTATACGGTGCAGATTATCAGCGCTCTGGCTATTTTAGGCACTGCCCTTGTACTGATTTTCCTGTTCCGCCAGGACCGCCACGCCTTTGAGAACCTGGTGGCCAAGGGCCTGGGGAAAATTTGGGTTGAGCTAAAGCTGGGAGCGCTGGGGCTGCTGTTCCTCTTAAGCCTCCTGATCGTTTTGGAGGGCTATGGCATGAAAAAAGCCTTTGCCCTTACCGTGCTGTGTGTGCTTACTGTGTACCTGCTTTGCCTGGACATTAGCCGAAACCGGCGGTTCTTTAGCCACAATATTCTTCACTCGTTCCTGGTCCGGGTTAACCGCTATGAGACCATGAGCACCTTTGAGCAGCGGGCCCTGCGCCGGGTGTACTCGGTAGTAGGGATCATTGGCGGGCTGGTGGTCCTATATGTGGTCAGCCTTTTTGTTTTCCAGCATTTTATCTTTTACGTTCAGATCCTCTTTGCAGCCACGTCTATTGTCTCTGTGGGCGTTGTGGGCACGGTGTGGTGGTATATTCTGGCCCTAAAGCGGGACCTGCGGGACTGGAACCTGCTGATGGACCAGATCACCGAAATGTACGGCGGCAACCTGAACGCCGTAAACCATGTTTCCCCTACCTCCAACCTATATGACTGCGCCATGCAGCTGAACATGATCCGCACCGGGGTGCAGAAAGCGGTGGAAGAGGGCACAAAGGCGGACCGCACCAAGATTGAGCTGATTACCAATGTGTCCCATGACATCAAGACCCCTCTGACCTCTATCATCAGTTATGTGGAACTGCTGAAGAAAGAGCCAGACCTGCCCCCCACCGCCGCGGACTATGTGAACACCATTGCCCAAAAGGCCCAGCGGCTAAGCGGTATTGTGCAGGACGTGTTTGAGGTGTCTAAGGCCGCCACCGGGAACATCAGCTTAAACCTGGAGGACCTGGACCTGGGACGGCTGATGCGCCAGACCCTGGTGGAGATGGAGCAGACCATTCAAAGGTCCCAGCTGGTATGGCGGGTGGATATTCCCGAGGTCCCTATGGTCATTCACGCCGACGGCCAGCGGCTATACCGGGTGCTGCAAAACCTTATCCGCAACTGTACCCAGTACTCTTTAGAGGGCTCTCGGGTGTATGTAACCCTTAGCGCCCAGAGCGGCCAGGCCCTTGTAAATATCCGGAACATCTCCAAAAATGAGATTACCATGAACGGCGAGGACCTAACCGCCCGGTTTGTCCGGGGAGACCAGAACCGCACCACAGAGGGCAGCGGGCTGGGGCTGTCCATTGCCAAGAGCTTTACCGAAGCCTGTGGAGGCAGCTTCTTTGTGCGCACAGACGGGGACATGTTTACCGTGACCGTGCAGTTCCCCCTGGTGGCCCTTCGGCCCGAGAGGGTTCCCATTCTACAGGTAGAAAGCCCGCCTGCCGCCCCAGAACCTATCAACCTGGATGATGGCACAAAGGAAGGCGGCTTATCGTAACCAAAGGAAACCCAAAAGACAATTTTCTCGTTTGGAATAATCACAGCATACACCGGGGCGATGGTTGTCAATGACAGCCATCGCCCTTTTCCCCGCGTTTATTTTCATGTTACGGGCAAAGCCCCCGCTGATTTCTCTTTTATCGAATTTGCAGGTCCAGCATCACTGCGTCAAAGGAGCCGGAGAGTTTTTGTAAAATCTCCTGGCGCAATGAAAGGACTAATTCCAGCTGCGGTTCCGGCACCTGAATCCAGGCCCCCCCGTGGAAAAGCCGTACCCGGAAATCCCTAAAACCCAAAGCAGACAAAGCGCTCTCGGCCTCTTCCACTCGATGCAGGTCCTCTTTTGTAATGGGCTGGCCAGTGGGCACCCGAGTAGCCAGGCAGGCATAGGCAGGCTTGTCCCAAGTAAAGAGCCCTGCCGCCCGGGAGAGCTGACGAATCTGGGGTTTGGTTAAGCCGCACTCCCGCAGGGGCGAAAGGACTTTCAGCTGGTCCAAAGCACGCATTCCTGGGCGGTCTGTGGCCTCATCAGAGGCATTGGTGCCATCTAGCAGTATGGAATACCCATCCAGCTGTGCCTGGGCCTTTAAGGCGGAAAACAGGGCCTTTTTACAGTGGTAGCAACGATCTTTGGAGTTGGCGGACACCAAATCCAGTGAGAGAATGTCCCGTTCAATAATCTGGAGTTCCACGCCCAACTGTTGACAAAGGCGCTGGGCGTCGGCCAGTTCAAAGGCGGGCTGAAAGGCCGTTTTTATATAATAAGGCCGCACTTGGGCATGGCAGGCAAGGGCCGCATACAGCAAATAGGCGGAGTCCACCCCACCGGAAAAACCCAGAGCCGCCCGGGGGTATGTTGTGAAAAAGTCCGCTAAAGTCATAGCAACCTCCTGTTTATTCAAAAAAAAAACCTGCAACCTAAATTGCAAGTTCTTTTGGCTCCCCCTGTTGGACTCGAACCAACGACCCTGCGGTTAACAGCCGCATGCTCTACCGGCTGAGCTAAGGAGGAATAAATGAGTTATTATACAGCGCCATCATAAAGTCTTAGAAAACAAAAGACAAGTACTTGGCTCATACAACTCATGGTGACCCGTGCGGGAATCGAACCCACGTTTAAGGCGTGAGAGGCCTTCGTCTTAGCCGCTTGACCAACGGGCCGAATCTGGTGCACCATCAGGGACTCGAACCCGGGACACCCTGATTAAGAGTCAGGTGCTCTACCAACTGAGCTAATGGTGCATCTAAAAGCCGTAACCGGCGTGTACCCTAAAAACTGAATAAAGCGAAAGAAGCAGGAAAGGAATCGAATCAAGGGTGGGAACAAACTTGGTCAAGCCCTCGGCCTATTAGTACTGCCAAGCTGA